>NZ_LSJM01000229.1 GCF_001557215.1 Sphingomonas sp. CCH9-E2
ACAGTAGAGCACGTTCGAGTTCGCCAATCTCCCCTCCCGCAAGCGGGAGGGGAGATTGGCGAACTCGAACGTGCTCTACTGTCGGGCGCCGAGGGAACGCTCCGACTTCTGCTGGATTACCGCCAGCACATTGCGCGACACGTCGCCGACCAGCAGTTCGCCCCACAGCTTTCCGTACCAATTGACCGGGGTCTGGACCCAATAGTTGGTCGTCAGCGTCAGGCGCGTGCGGCCATCGCTGAGCGGTTCGAGGACATAGCCGCCATCGGTAATGCGATAGTGCGGGCTGTCGGGCAGGAGGTGGCGATCCTGCATCGCCCAGGCGTCCATATCGGTCTCGTCGAAGCGGAAGCTCCACCACAAGCGTCGGGCAGGTTGCCAGTCGCTCACCACCTCCTTGAAGCGAATACCGTCCTGCCATTCCACACGGCGCGTCGCACCGACTCCGTCGCGATTGAGATGCGCGCCGATCGGGCGCGGAAGGCCGATGATATCCTGCGAGATGTTCCAGGTTCCGGCATCGGGCGCAATGTGTGGGACGCCGCGGGCATGGTGCCAGACCGTCGCAGGATCGGCATCGATGACGATGCTGCGCGTGATGCTGCCGCTGTCGCGCGGTAGCGGAATCATCGGTTCGACCTGCATCGCCACAAGCGGGATGAGCAGCAGGGTCGAGGCGCGGAAGATGTTCTCGGTGGGCTCGCGGCGATTCCGCAGGCGCCACGTGATGTACCCCCCGAGCGCGCTGAGGGCGAGCCAGAACGGGGCGAGCATCAGGATACAGATGACGCCTTCGCGCAGGAATATGATCGATGCCACGACGACCGCGCCGAAGAGGCTGAAAGGCACGCCGACGGTGTAGAAACTGCGGCTGCGCTCTGCGAGCGGATCACCGACATAGGTGATGAACGCCGTGACCGCCGCTGGGAGGGCGAGGAGAAAGGTGAAGCTGATCAGGCCCGATGGGTTGATCGCTTCGATCAGCAGATAGACCCCGAGTGCGAACGAGAGACCGAGCGCCGTTGCGGCGAGGATGCGGATTGCCGCACGCGAGGAGCGGGGACGGCCTGTGTCCATTTCTCGATCCCTTTCATCTGTTATTTCGGTAAAATCAGAACGTGGGGCGCATGGGTTAGCCGTCCGGCTTTGTGGCTCAGTCCTTCTTGGAAGCGCCCGGAATGAACCGCGCCACCTTGCCGCCGAGCTTCATCAGCGTGACGAGAGTGGGTTTGGGGAGGACGCGGACCTCATCGTACCAGCCGCCCAGCGTGCCGATGAATTCATGCATCCGGCCAATCCGTTCACGCACCTGTGGCGGGGCGCTCCGGTCGGCGGCGAGGCGCTCGGCGAGTTCGCCGAGCAGCTGAACGGTGGGGTCGATCTCGCGCCGTTTGCGCTCGGCGACGATGCGCATGAGCATGTCCCACAGGTCGGTCTCGGCCACGAAATGGTCGCGGCGATCGCCCTCGACATGCACGCGGCGGACGATGCTGTAGCCCTGTAGCTCCTTCAGGCCCGTGGAGACGTTGGAGCGGGCGAGGCCGAGTGTCTCGACGATCTCGTCCGCGTGGAGCGGGCCGTCGGCAAGGTAGAGCAGGGCGTGGATCTGCGCGACGGAGCGGTTGACGCCCCAATGCGTTCCCATCTCACCCCAGTGGAGGATGAACGCCTTGGCGTCGGGATGCTCTGCGAAACGGGTCATGATGTAATTTCTGTAATTACAGAAATAAGGAGAGTCAACATGATCGATCATATGGGTGTGGCGGTCGCCGATGCGGCTCGGTCGAAGGCGTTTTACGCGGCGACGTTGAAGCCATTGGGCATGAAGTGCCTGACCGAAATTCCGGCGGACGCGAATGGCTCGGGCGGTGCTGCCTATGGCTTTGGCGTCGAGGGCGGCGGGGAATTCTGGGTCGGCGACAATGAGAAAGTGGGCGAGGGCACGCATGTTGCGTTCCGCGCCGAGACGCGCGCGCAGGTCGATGCATTCCATGAAGCGGCGATTGCGGCGGGCGGGCGCGACCATGGCAAACCCGGGCTGCGGCCGAATTACGGGCCGAACTATTATGCCGCGTTCGTGTTTGATCCCGACGGGATCAATCTGGAGGCGGTGTGTTACGCGGAGGAGTGAGTGAAGGTCTTCACCATCGGATATGAAGGCGCGACGGTTGCGTCGTTTCTCGCCGTGCTCGAACGCGCCGGAGTGCGGCAGGTGATCGATGTGCGGCAATTGCCACTGTCGCGGCGGCCCGGCTTTTCGAAAGCGTCGCTCGCGGCGGCGCTGGCCGAGCGGAACATCGGCTATGTGCATCTGAAGGCGCTGGGAACGCCCAAGGCGGGGCGCGATGCGGCGAAGAAGGGCGACCGGCGGACGCTGGAGGCGGTCTATGCCGGGCAGCTGCAGTTGCCCGAGGCGCAGGCGGCGGCGGCGCGGATGCGCGACCTGATCGCGGAGATGCCGAGCGCGTTGCTGTGCTTCGAACGCGATCCGTGCGGGTGCCACCGGACGTTACTGCTGGAGGCGGAGGGCGAAGGGGTGGAGGTGGTCGACCTGTTTGCGGATGGTTTGTCGACGTGACTGCCGTCCCCCTCCCGCTTGCGGGAGGGGTTAGGGGAGGGGCTGTCCAAGCGGGGTGCGG
>NZ_LSJM01000230.1 GCF_001557215.1 Sphingomonas sp. CCH9-E2
GAAGAAGAAGAAGAAGAAGACCCTCCCCAACCCCTCCCGCAAGCGGGAGGGGCTTTAGATTGTGGAGGTGTGCTTAAGCCCGAATGCCCAGCAGCACGCGGCGCATGTCTCCGCGCTCGCTGATCGTCAGCCACAGCAGGTAAGGCAGCAGGAACCCGGCGCCGCCGAAAAAGGCGACCAGCGCTAGTGCGAGACCGCCCGCAGAAAAGCCGCTCCGCCACGCAGTCCACAGCGCCGAAAGGACGAGGAAGCACAGGAAATCGAGGTTGAACTGCCCCGGCCAGCCCAGCTTTGCCATGTCGCCAAAGAAGATCGGCAACAGATCGAGGCCGTGCCGCGCGATCACGACGCCGGTATAGCCCGCCAGCACCAGCCACAGGGCAATCAGCAACAGTTGAAACGCGCGCATCGCAGCCTCCCCTATCCGCCGAGCTTCCTGAGCGCCCAGCCCGCCGCCTCGCTTACCACCGGATCGGGGTCGGTCACCAGTGCCGCGACCGCGGGGCGCAGCGCCGGATCGCCGCTATTGCCCGCCGCGATCAGGCAGTTTCGCACCATGCGGTCGCGCCCGATGCGCTTGATCGGGGATCCGGAAAAGACTTCGCGAAACCCGGCATCGTCGAGCGCGAGCAGGTCGGCGAGTTCTGGGGCAGTCAGCTCGGCGCGCGGGGCGAAGGCGATGTTGCGCGCGGCAACCTGTGCGAACTTGTTCCAGGGGCAGACCGCCAAGCAATCGTCGCAGCCATAGATGCGGTTTCCGATGCCTGCGCGGAACTCTTCCGGGATCGGCCCCTTGTGCTCGATCGTCAGGTAGGAAATGCAGCGCCGCGCATCGAGCGTGTAGGGCGCGGGGAAGGCGTCGGTCGGGCAGGCGCGCTGGCACGCATCGCACGATCCGCAGCGGTCGCGGCCCGGCGTATCGGATGCCAGATCGAGCGTGGTGTAGATCGCACCGAGGAACAGCCAGCTGCCATGGCTGCGGCTGACGAGATTGGTGTGCTTGCCCTGCCAGCCAAGGCCGGCGGCTTCGGCGAGCGGCTTTTCCATGACGGGCGCGGTATCGACGAACACCTTGAGATCGCAGCCTGCCTCCTGCGCCAGCCAGCGGCCGAGCGCCTTCAGCGCCTTCTTGACCACGTCATGATAGTCCGCGCCCTGGGCATAGACCGAGATGCGGCCGCGGTCCCCCTCCTCCGCCAGCGCGAGCGGATCGAGCGCGGGGGCGTAGCTCATGCCGAGCGCGATCACGCTGCGCACGTCCGGCCATAGCCCGGCAGGGCTTTCGCGGTGGTGCGCGCGCTCCTCCATCCAGATCATGTCGCCATGGCGGCCCTCCGCGAGCCACTCGCGCAGCCGCTTCCCGGCCAAAGGCGCCGCATCGGCAGACGCAAAGCCACAGGCCGCAAAACCGAGTTCAGCGGCCTTTTCGCGGATAAGGAGTTCGAGTGGCTTGCCTTGCTGCATCACCCCCCGCTACCACGGTAAGCCAAGCGAGGGGATTCCAGTTGCATCACGAATTGGCGGTCACCGCCCAAGGCCTCGTCAAACGCTTCGGCGACCGCCGCGTCGTCGACGGCGTGGATATCGCGGTGCCCAAGGGCATGATCTATGGCGTGCTGGGTCCCAATGGCGCGGGCAAGACCACGACACTGCGCATGCTGCTGGGCATCATCGAGCCGGATGAGGGCGATCGCACCATGCTGGGCAGCGACCGCCCGCGCGAGATGAGCGACCGCGTCGGATACCTTCCCGAGGAGCGCGGCCTGTATCCCAGCATGAAGGCGACGCACGCGATTGCGTTCATGGGCGCGCTGCGCGGGCTGGACTGGAAGACCGGACGCAAGCGCGCGGTGGAGCTGATGGAGGCGGCGGGGCTGGGCCATGCCACCGACCAGAAGATCCGCAAATTGTCCAAGGGCATGGCGCAGCTGGTCCAGCTGTTGGGATCGGTGGTGCACCAGCCCGACCTGCTGGTGCTCGACGAACCCTTTTCCGGCCTCGACCCGGTCAATCAGGAGCGGCTGGAGACGCTGATCCTGGCCGCGCGCGATCGCGGCGCGACGATCCTGTTTTCGACGCATGTGATGGCGCATGCCGAGCGGCTGTGCGACCGGCTGACGATCATCGCCGGCGGCAAGGTGCGGTTCGAGGGCAGCATGGCCGATGCGCGCGGCACTTTGCCGCACAAGGCGCATTATGTGCCGCACAATCCTGACGCGGGCATCGCTGCGTTGTTACCCGCCGACGCGGTTTCGGATAACGCGGGCGGCTGGCGCTTCACCCTGCCCGATGAGGGGATCGAGGCGTTGCTGGTGCGGCTGATCGACGCTGGATACGGCATTTCGGGGCTGTCGATCGAGCGCCCGTCGCTGCACGACGTGTTCGTGCGGATCGTCGGGGCCAAGGCACTGGAAGAGGCAGCAGCGGCATGAACGGCTTTTCCCGACTGGTGCGCCAGACGATGACGATCGCGCGCCGCGATTTCGTGGCGACGGTGTTCACCCCCACCTTTCTGCTGTTCCTGCTCGCGCCGCTGCTGATGCTGGGGTTCGGCACGATCGGCGGGCTGGGCGCGGCGACGATGGCGAAAAGCGGCGATGCGAAATCGCGCATCGTGTTCATCGTCGGCGGCGAACAGGCGCGGACCGTGGTTGCGATGGACAAGCAGCTGCGTCGGATGTTCCGCACCAGCGAGCAGCCCTCCGATCTGATCGTCGAAGCGCCGAGCGCCAATCCGCGCGCACAGGCCAAGGCGCTGATCGACCGCAAGGGTGTCGATACCTATGCGGTGCTCTACGGCCCGCTCGAGCGGCCCCAGATCCTGCACGTTGAGAACGCCCCGCGATCGGCCGAATATCTCGCCGAACTGGCGAGCCAGGTGCTGCGCGCCGAGCGTGCCGGGACCGACGCGCCGTTGAGTGAGGCGACGAAGACGGTGGTATCGCGCACCACCACCTCATCCAGCGGGCAGGGTCAGGCGGCGTTCGTCTCCGTGTTCGCGCTGTTCCTCGTTTCGTTGATGCTGGCCGGACAGGTAGTCGGCACGATGGCGGAGGAGCGGTCGAACAAGGTGATCGAAATCCTCGCCGCCGCCGTGCCGCTGGAAAGTGTGTTCTTTGGAAAGCTGCTCGGCATGTTCGGGGTGGCGTTGCTGTTCCTGCTGTTCTGGGGCACGGTGGTGGTCAATCTGGGCGCTAATGCCGCCAGCGTGATGCCGCCGCGCCTGGCCGCCGGGCTTTCAGAGATCGGCCCTGCGGTGGGCCTTGTCCCCTATGGGATGCTGTTCCTCGCCTATTTCGTCATGGCCTATATGCTGCTTGGCGCGATGTTTCTGGGGCTGGGCGCGCAGGCGGCAACGCAGCGTGAGTTGCAGATGCTGTCGCTGCCGATCACGATTTTCCAGGTCGCGATGTTCGGCTTTGCCGCCGCTGCTGCGGCGAATCCCGACAGTTGGGTCGCGACCGCAGCGGAGCTGTTCCCGTTCAGCTCGCCCTTTGCGATGGCGGCGCGCGCGGCCAATTCGCCCGAATTGTGGCGGCATTTCGCGGCGCTGGCATGGCAGGCGATGTGGGTGATCATCACCGTGACGATCGCCGCACGCCTGTTCCGGCGCGGGGTGCTGCAATCGGGGAGCCCGAAGATCCGGCGGAAGAAGGTGGTGGCGGCTACTTCTTAAGCCCCTCCCCTTTAGGGGAGGGGTTGGGGGTGGGGCGTCTCAGTCTCACCGGGGCCGACGCGCCAGGAGGATAGGCCCCACCCCAACCCCTCCCCTGAAGGGGAGGGGCTTAGATATGTTCGCGACCGCCCAACCTTCTTCACGCCGCCTCCCCAAGCCCGCGCCGAGCCGGCCGCCGAGCCGGTTCCGGCATCGATCAGCTACCCGCTCGGCGTTGCGCGGGGGCAGGTGGCGCGCACTTATATCGTCGCGGAGGCGGAGGACGGGCTGGTGCTGGTCGACCAGCACGCCGCGCACGAACGGCTGGTTCTCGAACGCATGCGCCGCGCGATGAGCAATGGCGGGGTGGCCAGCCAGGCCTTGCTGCTGCCCGAAGTGGTCGAGCTGGACGAACCGGCGTGCGACCGCCTCGAGGCGCGCGCTGCTGAGCTGGCGGAGTTCGGGCTGGAGCTGGAGCGGTTCGGACCGCGTGCCATGCTGGTCCGCGCGACCCCGGCATTGCTGGGCAAGGGCGATGTGATCGCGCTCATCACCGACATCGCCGATGAGCTGGCGGCGTTCGATTCTGCGCTGAGCCTCAAGGAGAAGCTCGACCATGTCGCCGCGACGATGGCGTGCCACGGATCGGTGCGCGCGGGCCGCGTGCTCTCGGTCGCAGAGATGAACGCGCTGCTCCGCGAGATGGAGGTCACGCCGCATTCGGGCCAGTGCAACCATGGCCGTCCGACCTGGGTGAAACTGGCGCACGGCGATATCGAGAAGCTGTTCGGGAGGAAGTGAAGCTGCGTCCGACTTCGTCCGATGCAACCTTCCCCTCGACTACGCATTGTTAACCCTGAACGACGCTTCAGGTAGAAAACAGATGGGTAAGTTGATGTCGGTGGCTTTGGCCGCCATTCCGCTGGTGGCGGTGCTGGGCGCGATGGCGGTCGCGCCGTAACCTCAAGAGTTTCGCTCCCAAGCGAAAAAAAAGAGGCCGCCCGGACTTCGTGTCCGGGCGGCCTTCTCTTTGTCTGGGCCGGAAGCGGCGAGGGGGTTAGCCCTCGGCCTGCTCCTCGGACGCCTCGACGGCGATCTCGCCGGGTTCGGCGTTGGGGTCATAGTCTTCGGTGAAGCCGGCTTCGTCCTTCTCGAACATCGCCTCCATCACGTTGACGCCCTGTGCCTGCATCTCGGCTTCTTCCGGCGAGCGGGCGACGTTGACCTTGACGGTCACGACAACCTCGGCGTGCAGGGCGACGCGGACTTCGTACAGGCCGATCGCCTTGATCGGCTTGTCGAGCACGACCTGCGCCTTGCTGACCTTGTGGCCATCGGCGTTGAGCGATTCGACGATGTCGCGCACCGCGACCGAGCCGTAGAGCTGGCCGGTGTTCGACGCCTGGCGGATCAGGGTGACCGAAACGCCCTCAAGGCCCTTCGATTCCTTCTCGGCTTCGGTGCGCTTGGCGGCGTTCTCGGCGACGATGCGCTCGCGGTTCGCCTCGAACACCTTGCGGTTGGCTTCGTTGGCGCGGAGCGCCTTCTTGTTCGGGAGCAGGTAGTTACGAGCGAACCCGTCCTTCACCTTCACCACGTCGCCGATATGGCCGAGCTTCTCGACGCGCTCGAGCAGAATGATTTCCATGAGCTGCGCTCCTTACTTCACGATGAAGGGCAGAAGGCCCAGGTGGCGCGCACGCTTGATGGCGATGGCCAGCTCGCGCTGCTTCTTCGCGCTCACCGACGTGATGCGCGAGGGGACGATCTTGCCGCGCTCGGAAACGAAGCCCTGCAGCAGCCGGACATCCTTATAGTCGATCCGGGGGGCATCCTTCGCGGAGAAGGGGCAGCTCTTGCGGCGGCGGAAAAAGGGACGTGCCATGTTTCTTACTCCTCACCACCGTCACGGTCGCGACGACCGCGGCGTTCGCGGTCACCCTTGCGCATCATCACCGAAGGACCCTGCTCCAGCTCGTCCACGCGGACCGTCATGTAGCGGATCACGTCTTCGTTGATCTGCGTCTGGCGCTCGAGCTCGGCGACGACACCGGCGGGGGCGTCGATTTCGAGCATCACGTAATGCGCCTTGCGGTTCTTCGCGATCTTGTAGGCGAGGCTGCGAAGACCCCAGGTCTCGGTCTTGACAACCTTGCCCTGATTATCCTCGACGATCTTGGTGGCGGTTTCCGCCAGTGCGTCCACCTGCGCCTGTGCCAGATCCTGGCGCGCAAGGAACACATGCTCGTACAGAGCCATGCGTCTGTTCTCACTTGTTGGCCGATCGCTGACGCCGCCCCATGCGGTCGCCCCTCCGGCTGTCGTTCCGTATTCACGCGGAGGGTCAGCCCGTCCGCGAAGCGTGCGCCCCTAGCGCAAGCAGTCGCTGCTGGCAAGTCCCGCTAGCGGCCCCGAGGGGGGGCGGGGTCGGTGATCGGAGCCGGGCTGCGCGAAAGCCAGCCGTCATCGTCGTCGGCGGGGTCGAGGGCCGGGAATGGCAGCGGATCGCCGATCGGCAGGCACTCCCCGCCGTCCCAGGCGAGGCAAGTGACCCGGTCGCCCAGCATTGTCGCACGCACCATGCCGGTTGCGGGCCCGATGGAGTAGGTGCTTTCCAGCGTCCACGGGCGATTTCGCCCGGGTCTGCCGCCCGCAATCGGCTCCCCGAGCCGATCGGGATCAAGACCGCGATGGTGTCGTGAATAGGAATCGAGCTCGACCGACAGGCGGAAGATGGCTTCGGCGGACCCACCGCGCGCGATCCGGTTGCGCAGCCAGTCGATGCGTCGCGCACGCTGTGCCGCCTCTTCAGCGAGCCGACTGATCCCGCCGGTGTCGCGCAGATACATGCCGACGGTGGAAAATTCGATCGACGCCTGTTTGGGGATGCCGGGGACCGAGGCGATCGTGCCGCGAAAACCGCGCGCATTGCAGGTACTTGCCTGCCACATCGTGCCATCTGCTTGGTAAAGTTCGCAGCCGGTGCTGGTCCGCCGACCGACCAACGTCCCTTCGGCAAGGCCGTTGGGACCGGTAAACCCGCCCACCGACAGGAAAAAGCCGGTAACGCGCTCGCCGGCAAAGCTCAGCACGACCTTGACCCCGCCGCCCACGATGCGCTCGCCGCAACGCCGCTCGCGGCCCGGGCAGGCGCGCTGCGCCTCACGGCCCTCGACCGGCAGCGAGGTCGCGCCAGTATAGTTACCGAAATATGCGATCTGCCCCTCGAACTGCGGATCGAGCGCAGACTCTGCCGACTGCGACCGGGCGGGCGAAGCTAGGACGAGCAGGGCGAGCATGCAAACCAGGGTCCGAACCATGCGCGCGCCTCATCCTGTCCCGCAGCGGGACGTATCATGAGCCCGCGTTAACGACGATTGCGTATGCTGCATGTGGCGGGTCTTGATTCCGGGCAGCAGAAGGCGGCGATGCCCATCGGCACCGCCGCCTTGTTGCTCCGGCCCGGGAGGACATAGGCCGGTAACCGTGACACGCTTAGCGGATCATGTTGCCGAAGATCGCGCCGATGATGCCGCTGGCGATGCTGACCATCACAATGTCGTTGCCCGACTGGACGTAGCGATAGCCGCGCGGCGGGGCCTTCAGACCGCGATAGTGACGATAATCTACCTGGCGATAGTTGCGCGCCTGGCGATAGTCGAACCGCTCGCCGCGCTTCCAGCTGGTGCGGTAGCGCTGCTGGGGTGCCTTCTTGACCGTCTTCTTGACCACGACCTTCCCGTTCGGCTTGTGCTTGATCACCGTGCGGGTCTGCTGCGCCGGGGCGGCGGCGGCGGGCGCTGCGGCGAGGATCGGGCTGACCGCAACCGATGCGGCGACGGCAACGAGAACCAATTTCTTCATCTTCAGTCTCCTGCGTTCAAGCCCGGTATCGGGCGACGAGTCCAATCTGGGGGCCGCGTGTCGCAGGGGTTTCGCGGGAGGTGCGCAAAATGGTCGCCTTGTGTCGCAACCCGTTCAGCTTCGTTCATCTTGCGGGATCGGGCCGACGCGCATAGGGCGCGGGGCCTGATTTCTAGGAGCCAGAACAATGCGAGCCTTCATCTTTCCGGGGCAGGGAAGCCAATCCGTCGGCATGGGGCTGGCGCTGAGCCAGGCCAGTGCGGCGGCGCGCGAGGTGTTTCAGGAAGTGGACGACGCGCTGGGCCAGAAGCTGTTCAAGCTGATGACCGAAGGCCCCGAAGGCGACCTGTTGCTGACCGAGAATGCCCAGCCGGCGATCATGGCGCATGCCATCGCAGTGCTTCGCGTGCTGGAAAAGGAAGGCGGGGTGCGGCTGGCCGACAAGGCGGACTTCGTGGCGGGCCATTCGCTGGGTGAATATACCGCGCTGTGTGCCGCGGGCGCGCTGGACCTGTCGACGACTGCCCGGCTGCTCAAGTTGCGTGGGCGGGCGATGCAGGCGGCGGTGCCGGTGGGCGAGGGGGCGATGGCGGCGCTGCTCGGTGCCGATCTGGTGAAGGCCCAGGCGATTGCCGATGCCGCCGCCGAGGGTGAGGTGTGCACCGTTGCCAACGACAATGATCCGTCGCAGGTCGTGATCTCGGGAGCCAAGGGCGCGATCGACCGGGCGGTGGCGATTGCCAAGGACCATGGCGCCAAGCGCGCCGTGCTGTTGCCAGTCTCCGCGCCGTTCCACTGCCCGATGATGCAGCCTGCCGCCGACGCGATGGCCAAGGCGCTGGCCGATGTCGCGATTCGCACGCCGCTGGTGCCGGTCTATGCCAATGTCACCGCCGCTGCGGTGAGCGATCCCGATACGATCCGCGGCCTGTTGGTCGATCAGGTGACGGGCATGGTGCGCTGGCGCGAGTCGGTGTCGGCGATGTTCGATGCGGGCGTGCATGAGTTCGTGGAGCTCGGCGGCAAGGTGCTGGGCGCGATGGTGAAGCGGATCGCGCCGGATGCGAGCGTGACCAGCGTGGTGACAATGGATGATATCGAAGCGCTTGAGAAAGCGCTCTGAGGAGAATGAACATGTTCGACCTTACAGGCATGACGGCGCTGGTGACTGGCGCTTCCGGTGGCATCGGTTCCGCGATCGCCAAGGCACTTGCCGCGCAAGGTGCGCGACTGGCGGTTTCGGGGTCCAATGCCGAGAAGCTGGAGGCATTCCGCGCTGAACTGGGCGGGGATCATGTCGCGCTGGCGTGCAATCTGAGCGACGCGGCGGCGGTGGACGCGCTCGTTCCGTCGGCGGTCGAGGCGCTCGGCAAGCTCGACATCTTGGTCAACAATGCCGGCGTGACGCGCGACAACCTCGCGATGCGGATGAAGGACGAGGAATGGGATCAGGTGATCCGCGTCAATCTTGAGGCGGCGTTCCGTCTGATGCGCGCCGCCGCCAAGCCGATGATGAAGGCGCGGTTCGGCCGGATGATCTCGATCACCTCGGTCGTGGGCGCGACCGGCAATCCGGGGCAGGCCAACTATGCCGCGTCGAAGGCGGGGCTGGTGGGCATGTCCAAGGCGCTGGCGCAGGAACTAGCGAGCCGCAACATCACCGTGAACTGCGTCGCGCCGGGCTTCATCCGCTCGGCGATGACCGATGTGCTGCCCGAAGCCCAGAAGACGGCGCTGCTGACCAAGATCCCTGCGGGCGATCTGGGCAGTGGCGAAGACATCGGCGCGGCAGTCGTCTATCTGGCGTCGAAGGAAGCGGGTTACGTCACCGGCCAGACGCTGCATGTGAATGGCGGGATGGCGATGCTGTGACCGGCGGGGTAACCGGGGAAGGGGAATAATCATGTCGCTAATGTTGATCACCGCGGCCTTGTTCGCGGGCGGCGTGCAGGAAGAAGAAGCGCGCCGACCGCGCGACGAGACGCCGATCGCGTGCCCGTATCGCACGCTGCCGCGCACGATCGACCGCGATGCGCTGGCGAACCTTGCACGGTCCGGCTTCGAGCCGAAGACCGACGCCGAAAAGCGCGCATTCCAGATGGTCGGCCAACGTATTGCGGCCTGCCAGGGCAGCAATGGCTGGGGCGAGCGCAGCCGTCAGGCGGCGTTTCGGTACCTGACCGGCCGGGTGCTGCTGTCCAATGCGCGCTACCAGTTGCGCAGCCATTCGGTAACGACGGCGCAGATCGAGGCGGCGCATGCGGCACTGTCGCCCCAGGCGCAGCAGGCCGTTGCGCGCGGATCGATTGCCGGTGCGGACATGACGGTCGCGTGGAATGCGCTGGTCGCGGGCGGGGCCAAGCTCGATGCGGTGCCCGCCGATCAGCGTGGTGCAGTGGCGGGGCTGATCCTGCAGGGACTGGCCGGCGTGACGATCATGGCTGAGGCCGAAGCCGCCTATCGCACACGCTGAACCTGCGCCAACACCGCCCGGCCCCCTTGCGCGGGCGCGGGCGGCGTTCTACGTGCGTTCAGGATTCGAGTTTCAACGGTCTAATCAAGAAGGAACAGGGTACATGAGCGAGACCGCCGATCGCGTGAAAAAGATCGTCGTCGAGCATCTCGGCGTCGAGGCTGACAAGGTCACCGAAGATGCGAGCTTCATCGACGATCTGGGTGCGGACAGCCTCGACATCGTCGAGCTGGTCATGGCGTTCGAAGAGGAATTCGGCGTCGAGATCCCCGACGATGCCGCCGAGAAGATCACGACCGTCAAGGACGCGATCACCTATATCGACGAGAATCAGGGCTAATTCGGGTTTCCCGGATGGCCGCCCGCTTGGGCAGGATTTGACGAACGGCTCCCGGTCCCGGAAAGGGGTGGGGAGCCGTTTTGTTTTGTAGCGATCAACACCGGAGAGTCACTATGCGCCGCGTCGTCGTCACCGGCCTCGGCCTTGTCACCCCGCTGGGCGGGGATGTCGAAACCAGCTGGAAAAACATCCTTGCCGCCAAGTCCGGCGCGGGGACGATCACGCGGTTCGATGCGACCGACTTCCAGAGCAACTATGCCTGCGAAGTGAAACCCGCCGACCATGAATATGGCTTCGACCCTGGCAAGCGCGTCGATCACAAGATCCAGCGTCAGGTCGATCCGTTCATCATCTATGGCATCGACGCCGCCGGACAGGCGATCGAGGATGCCGGCCTGCTCGACATGAGCGAGGAAGAGCGGTTCCGCGCCGGCTGTTCGATCGGGTCGGGCATCGGTGGCCTCCCGGGCATCGAAAGCGAATCGCTGGTGCTGGCCGAAAAGGGTCCGAAGCGCGTTTCACCGCACTTCGTGCATGGTCGCCTGATCAACCTGATCTCGGGCCAGGTGTCGATCAAATATGGGCTGATGGGGCCGAACCATGCGGTCGTCACCGCCTGTTCGACCGGCGCGCATTCGATCGGTGATGCCGCACGGATGATCGCGATGGACGATGCCGATGTCATGCTGGCGGGCGGTGCGGAAAGCACGATCTGTCCGATCGGCATCGCCGGCTTCGGTCAGGCGCGCGCGCTGTCGACGGGCTTTCGCGATGAACCGTGGCGGGCGAGCCGCCCGTGGGATCAGGGCCGCGACGGCTTCGTCATGGGCGAGGGCGCGGGCGTTGTGGTGCTCGAGGAATATGAGCGGGCCAAGGCGCGCGGCGCGAAAATCTATGCCGAAGTGGTCGGTTATGGCCTGTCGGGCGACGCCTATCACGTGACCGCGCCGCACCCCGAGGGGTCAGGCGCGTTCCGGTCGATGCAGATGGCGATGAAGAAGTCGGGCCTGGCGCTGTCGGACATCGATTACATCAACGCGCACGGCACCTCGACCCCGCTGGGCGACGAGCTTGAGCTGGGTGGCGTGCGCCGTCTGTTCGGCGATGCGATCGGCGACCTGTCGATGAGCTCGACCAAGTCGGCGATCGGCCATCTGCTGGGCGGCGCGGGCGCGGTGGAGAGCATCTTCTGCATCCTGGCGATGCGTGATGGCATCGTGCCGCCGACGCTGAACCTCGACAATCCGAGCGAGAATTGCGTGGGCGTCGACCTGGTCCCGCACAAGGCCAAGGAGCGCAAGGTGCGCGCGGTGCTGAACAACTCGTTCGGCTTTGGCGGCACCAACGCGTCGCTGGTGATGAAGGCGGTCTGATCTGTTCCCTCCCGCGTGCGGGAGGGGAGATTCTTCGGGACGGAGATTGGCGTTGCGCAAGTTCGGCTGTTTCGGCGTTCTCCTGATCCTTGCGCTGGTCGGCGCGGCATTCTGGGCAGCGCAGCTATGGGGTGGACCCGGACCGGGCGCTCAAAACACGACGCTGATGGTGGCGCAGGGATCGACCCTCACCACTGCCGCGCGCGAGCTGGAGAAGCAGGGCGCGATCCGCGATGCGGACCTGTTCCTGTGGATGGCGCGGGTGTTTGGCGACGACACGCCGATCCAGGCGGGCGAATATCGCGTGCCGGCGAAGATCAGCCAGGCGGACATCCTCAAGATGCTGCAGGGCGGGCGTACGCTCCAGCGCTTCGTGATGATCCCGGAGGGGATGCCGTCGATCCTGGTCCACGAGCGGCTGATGGCGGCCGAGCAGCTGCAGGGCGAGGTCGCGGTGCCGTTGGAGGGCAGCATCCTGCCCGACAGCTATGCCTATAATCGCGGCGATACGCGGCAGCAGGTGCTCGATCGCATGCAGAGCGCGATGGACAAATACCTTGCCGAGGCATGGGAGCGTCGCAAGCCGAATATCGCGGTCAGCACGCCGCAGGAGGCGCTGATCCTCGCCTCGATCGTCGAGAAGGAAACGGGGAAGCCCGAGGAGCGGCGGATGGTCGCGGGGGTCTATTCCAACCGGCTCAAGCGTGGGATGCCGCTGCAGGCCGATCCGACGGTGATCTATCCGGTGACCAAGGGCAAGCCGCTGGGCCGCCGCATCCTGCGCTCCGAGCTGCAGGCGAAGAACGGGTATAACACCTATGCGATGGCCGGCCTGCCCGAGGGGCCGATCGCCAATCCGGGCCGCGCGAGCATCGACGCGGTGCTCGACCCGGAAACGACCAATGCGCTGTATTTTGTCGCCGACGGCACCGGCGGGCACATCTTCGCCGATACGCTCGAGCAGCACAACGCGAATGTGCAGAAATGGTATGCGCTGCGGCGGGCGCGGGGGGAGATGTAGGGATCAGGCCGCCGGACGTCCGACCCCAAGTCGTGGCAGGACGAGCAGGAAGGCGAGCCCTCCCACTGCCAGGACCCCCGCCAGCATCGCCATGGGCGCGAGCGTGCTGCCGGTATAGTCGCGCACCATCGGGACCGCGTTCTGCGCGGCGAAGCCGCCGAGATTGCCGACCGAGTTGATCACCGCGAGCCCAGCGGCGGCGTGGGCGCCGCGCAGCAGGCCTTGAGGTACGCTCCAGAAGACCGGTTGGGCGGAGAAGATCGCGGCGGCGGCGATGCACAGGCAGGCGAACTTGATCGCTGCGCCGGGCAGCATGACGCTGGCGAGGAAGAAGGTGGCGGCGACGAGCATCGGGCCGGCGACGTGCCAGCGGCTGGTGCCGTGCTTCGCCGCATGGCGGGGGACGGCCCAGAGCGCGATCGCGACGAGGATCCACGGGACCACGTTGATGATGCCGTTCTGGATGTTCGACGCGCCGAAGCTCTTGACGATGGTCGGCAGCCAGTAGCTGAGGCCATAGGCACCGAGCGGCATCGCGAAATAGAGCAAAGAGAGCAGCAGCACGCGTGGATCGGTGAGCGCGCGCCATGCCGAACCGGGGTCGCCGGCCGGGGTTTCAGCGGTGAGGGACCCGGTGAGCCATTTCTTCTCGCCAGCACTCAGCCATTTCGCTTCGCCCGGCGTGCTGGGCAGCTTCCACAGCACCACGGGGGCAAGCAGCACCGGGGGCAGGCCGGTGGCGACGAACACCCATTGCCAACCGGCGAGCCCGGCCAGCCCGTCGAGCTCAAGCAGCGCGCCGCCGATCAGCGACCCCACCGCATTGGCAAACGCGCTGGCGATCATGAACAGGCCGACCATCCGCGCGCGGTGCGCCTGCGGATACCAGAGGGTGAGGAGGTAGAGGACGCCGGGGAAGAAACCGGCCTCCGCCATGCCGAGCAGGAAGCGCAGGACGTAGAACATCGTCGGGCTCTGCGTGTAGCCGAGCGCGATGGTGATGAGGCCCCAGGTGAGCATGATCCGCGTGAACCACACCCGCGCGCCGACGCGGGCGAGGATCATGTTCGCGGGCGCCTCGAACAGGAAATAGCCGAGGAAGAACAGGCTGGCGCCCAAGCCATAGGCGGCTTCGGACATGCCGAGCGCATCGACCATTTCGAGCTTGGCGTAGGAAACGTTCTGGCGGTCGATGTAAGCGAGGAGGTACATGGTGCAAAGCAACGGCATCAGCCGCCGGCTGATCTTGGCAAGCGTCGCCTGCGGCGAAACCGCATCGTCCATGCTATCCCCCTCCTATATGCTGGCCGACGTTTGCCGCCGTGCCAGCTGAAATCTATCGCCGCAGGCCGTTCGCTTCCCGCGCCAGTGCTTCGACTTCGGCCATGCTCGCGCCCTTCGGCGTCACCCAGCTGCCGCCGACGCAAAGGACGGGGTCGAAGCCGAGCCAGTCGGGTGCGGTCGCCGCCGAAATGCCGCCGGTGGGGCAGAATTTTGCTTCGTAGAAGGGGGCGGCGAGCGCCTTGAGCGCCTTCAGGCCGCCGCTGGTTTCCGCCGGGAAGAATTTGAAGTGGCGCAGGCCGAGGTCGTAGCCGCGCATGATGTCGCCGGCATTGGCGACGCCGGGCAGGAACGGCACGCCGCTTTCGACGATCACCTGGCCGAGCCGTTCGGTCAGGCCTGGCGAGACGATGAATTCGGCGCCCGCATCCATCACCTGCGCGAACTGGTCGGGATTGACGACGGTGCCGGCGCCGACGATCGCGCCTTCGACCTTCTTCATCTCCCGGATCGCGTCGAGCGCGGCGGGGGTGCGCATCGTGACTTCGAGCACCTTGAGACCACCGGCGACCAGCGCTTCGGCGAGGGGCTTGGCGGTCGCCGCGTCGTCGATGACGAGGACGGGGATGACCGCGCTGGTCCGCATGATGGTTTCGATGCTCATTGCGTATGCTCCTGCGCATAGGCCGCCGCCGCGCCATAGAGGCCGGGCTGGGGGTGGGTGATCAGCTTGACGGGGATCGAGGACATCAATCCCTGGAAGCGCCCCTTTGCGACGAAACGCTGGGCAAATCCAGAGCCGAGCAGGTGATCCTTCAGCCGGAAGCCGAGCCCGCCCGCGATCACGACGCCGGTCGGGCCGTGCGCGAGCGCGAGATCGCCCGCGACGGCACCAAGGCTGAGGCAGAATCGGTCGAGCGCGGCGACGGCGAGGCTGTCCTTGCCCTCCAGCGCCAGCGTCCAGATTTCCTTGTCGGACAGGCTGTGCACCGCCTTGCCCTCGATCTGCGCCAGCGTTTCGTAGATCGGGACGATGCCGGGGCCGGACACGATCCGCTCGGCCGACACGCGGGTATAGGTCGAGCGGAGGCGGCGGACATAGGCGTCCTCGATGCTGTCAAGCGGGGCGAAGTCCATATGCCCGCCCTCGGTCGCGATGACGTGATAGCCGCCATTGGGGGGACGGAAGACCTGCGCGACGCCAAGGCCGGTGCCGGGGCCGCAGACGGTGATCGACCCCTTTTCCGGCAACGCTGTCATCGGGCCGCACAGATGGACGAAGTCGCTGTCGGGAAGCTGGGCGACGGCATGGCCGATCGCGCCGAAATCGTTGATCAGGCTATAGCTGTCGACATCGAGCCGCTCGTTAATCAGCGGCGGGCGGATGATCCAGGGATTGTTGGTCAGCTTGATCAGTTCGTCATTGATCGGCGAGGCGATGGCGATTGCCGCCGCGCGCGGCATCGGGCGAGCGAATTCGCGCGCCGACGCCTGCCAGGCGAGCTGGAAGCTGGCATGATCGGCGGTCTTTTGCGTGACCGGATCGCCCAGCGAAACGACGCGGCCATTCTCGACCTCGGCAATGGCGAAGCGGGCATGGGTCCCGCCGATATCGACCGCTACGACTTCCAAACGTCTTCTCCCTGTTTTTCTTTTTACAGGCCAGCTGCGGCGAGCATCGCCGATCCGCCGGCTTCGGCCTCGCTGGCACCGAGGCGCATCAGCGCGAAAAGCTCGCGGCCCGTGCCGAGGTCGGGCGGCGGTGCGGCGGCAAGGTCGCGCGCGTCCCAGTCGGCCGGTTCTACCAGCGCCTGCAGGACGCCTTCCTCCGCGCACAAACGGACGATGTCGCCGTCACGCAGCTTGCCGATCGGGCCGCCGCCCAGTGCCTCTGGCGACAGATGGATCGCGGCGGGGACCTTGCCGCTCGCGCCCGACATGCGCCCGTCGGTGACCAGCGCGACGCGGAAACCGCGATTCTGCAGGACGCCGAGCGGCGGGGTGAGCTTGTGCAATTCGGGCATGCCGTTGGCGCGCGGCCCCTGAAAGCGCACGACGACGACCACGTCGCGGTCGAGTTCGCCCGCCTTGAACGCGTCCTGCACGGCCTGCTGCGTTTCGAAAACGCGGCACGGCGCCTCGATCGTCCAGCGTTCGCGCTCGACGGCGCTGACCTTGATGCAGGCGCGGCCGAGATTGCCGGCGAGGATGCGGAAGCCACCCTCGGGCGAGAAGGGGGCGTCGATCGTGCGCACGATGCTGTCATCGCCGCTGCCGTCGCCGTGATCGGCCCAGGCGAGTGCGTCATTCTCCAGCACTGGCTTCTTGCCATAGGCATCGAGGCCGTCGCCGAAGGTGGTCAGCGTGTCGCCATGGAGGATGCCGCCCTTGAGCAGCTCACGGATCACGAAGGTCGGGCCGCCGGCATCCTCGAACCCGTTCACGTCCGCCGAGCCGTTGGGATAGACTCGGGCAAGGAGAGGGACGCTGCGCGAGAGGCGGTCGAAATCCTCCCAGTCGATCAGGATCCCCGCCGCGCGCGCAATGGCGGGCAGGTGGATCAGATGGTTGGTCGAGCCACCCGTGGCGAGCAGCACGATCGCGGCGTTGACGATCGCGCGTTCGTCCACGACCTCACCGATTGGGCGGTAATCGCCGCCGTCCCAGCCGATCTGGGGCAGGCGCTGGACCGCCGCCTTGGTCAGTTCCTGACGCAGCTTCGTGCCCGGATTGATGAACGACGCGCCGGGCACGTGCAGGCCCATCGCCTCCATCATCATCTGGTTGGAATTGGCGGTGCCATAGAAGGTGCAGGTGCCCTTGCCGTGATAGGCGGCGATTTCGGATTCGAGCAGTTCCTCGCGGCTCGCCTTGCCCTCGGCATAGAGTTCGCGGACGCGCGCCTTTTCCTTGTTGGCGATGCCGGTGCGCATCGGGCCGGCAGGGATCAGGATCATCGGGAGATGGCCGAAGCGCAGCGCGCCCATAAGCAGGCCCGGGACGATCTTGTCGCAGATGCCGAGCAGGGCGGCACCCTCGAACGTGTTGTGGCTGAGCGCGACCGCCGTCGACAGTGCGATGGTGTCGCGGCTGAACAGCGACAGCTCCATGCCCGAATAGCCCTGCGTCACGCCGTCGCACATGGCGGGTACGCCACCCGCAACCTGGGCCGTGGCACCGGCCTCCAGCGCCCAGATCTTCATCTGTTCGGGGTAGCGGTAATAGGGCGCGTGCGCCGAGAGCATGTCGTTATAGGCCGTGACGATCCCGATATTCATCCGGTTCGCAGGCTTCATTGCGTCACGCTGCTCGTCCGTGCCGGCATAGGCATGGGCGAGGTTGGCACAGCCGAGGTTACGGCGGCTGACACCGCCTTCGCGCTGCTGGGACATCAGCGCACGATAGGCGTCGCGGCGTTCTTTCGAGCGGGTGATGACGCGATCGGTGACAGCGGCAATTTCGGGGTGGAGCGTCGGCATGATGCTTACTCCAGCCAGTGGACGTCGACGGGCAGTTCGGTCTCCGCGAGGACGCGGCCGATCGGGTAGCTGCTCGACGCGCCCTGCTTGATTGCGGCTTCCAGCACCTTGCGCTTCTCGGCGCCGGTGATTGCGATCATCAGCGACTTGGCGTTGGCGATGGCGGCGGACGATAGCGTAACGCGGGCGACCGGAGCTTCGGGCGGCAGCGGGTCGGGCATGACGCCGAGTGCGCGGCGCTCCTTCGGGCCGTTCAGCGCTTCGTCGAAATCGGGGCCTGGGAAGATCGAGGCGGTATGGCCATCCGCGCCCATGCCGAGCAGGACGAGGTCGAGCGGGAAGTGATGATCGGCGAGGCGCGCATCGGCGGCGCGGCCCGCGGCCTTGTAATCGTCGGCCTTTTCGCTCACCAGCGGAACGACGCGGGCACCCTTGGGAATGAACACCTTGCCGAGGCCGGTGACGTTGGACAGCGGGTCGCCGAGCGGGACGATGCGGTCGTCGGTCGGGACGATCGTCACGCGCTTCCAGTCGAGCTTTGCCGCGGCGAGCTTTTCATAGACCGGAGCGGGGGTCTTGCCGCCCGCCAGCGCGATTACCGCGCCGCCGCGCGCATCGATCGCGCTTTCGATGATGAAGGCGATATCGCCGGCGAGGGCATCGACCCACTCGCCCGCTTCCTCATATTCCCACCATTCGATTTCTTCGGCCATTTCAACTACTCCAGTGGGAAAACTTCAATCCGGTGTGAGGTTTATTCGTTCCAGGTCACGCCGTCGCGTTCGGTGAGCGCGATGGCGGCGGACGGCCCCCAGGTGCCTGACGCATAAGGCTTCGGCTTGACGTCCGCCATGTCCCAGCCGGCGCGGATCGCGTCGATCCACGTCCATTGCGCCTCAACCTCGTCACGGCGCACGAACAAGGTGGGATCGCCTTCGATCAGGTCAAGCAACAGCCGCTCATAGGCGATGCGGCGGCGGGTGCCGGCGAATTCGGTATCGAGGCTTAGGTTCAGCGGCACTTCGCGCAGGCGGACGCCGTCGCGGTCGAGGCCGGGTTCCTTGGCCATCACCAGCAGGCGGACATATTCCTCCGGCTGGATGCGGATGATCAGCGTGTTCGACTGAAGCACGCCGCCACGCTCGGCGAAGATCGAGTGGGGCACCGGCTTGAACTGGACGACGATCTCGCTGCGCCGCTCGGTCATCCGCTTGCCGGTGCGCAGGTAGAAGGGCACGCCCTGCCAGCGCCAATTGTCGACATGCGCCTTGATCGCGACGAAGGTCTCGGTTCTCGAGGGCTTTTCCAGCTCTTCGGCATAGCCTGCGACGATCTTACCGGTCGACGCGCCGCCCGTATATTGGCCGGTGACGGTCAGATCGGCGGCGTCGCGCCCGGCGATCGGGCGGAGCGAGCGCAGCACCTTGACCTTCTCGTCGCGGATCGCGGTGCCGTTGAAGCGGGCGGGGGGCTCCATCGCGATCAGCGCGAGCAGCTGCAGGATGTGGTTCTGGACCATGTCGCGCAGCGCGCCGACATCGTCATAATAGCCTGCACGCCCTTCCAGCCCCACCGTCTCGCTGACCGTGATCTGGACATGGTCGATGCCTGCCGCGTTCCACACCGGTTCGAACAGCGAGTTGCCGAAGCGCAGCGCGAGGATGTTCTGGACGGTTTCCTTGCCCAGATAATGGTCTATGCGGAACGTCCGCTCCTCCGGGAAGACCGATGCGACCGCGTCGTTGATCTCGCGGCTGGAGGGCAGGTCCGTGCCGAGCGGCTTTTCGAGGCCGATGCGGACATTGTCACCGGCGAGTCCCGCGGCAGCCAGGCCCTTGATCGTCGGTTCGAAGAATTTCGGCGCGGTCGACAGGAAGATGGCAAGGCCGCCGGAAATGTCGCCCAGCTTCTGTGCCAGCGCGTCGTACCCCTCGACCGTCGAGACATCGAGCGGCTGATATTGCACGCGATCGAGGAAGCGCGCGATCGCGTCGGCATCCTTGCGGTCTTCGGGCAGATATGTCTCCAGCGCCTTGGCGCAGAAGTCGCGATATTGGCTGTCTGACAGCGTTGACCGCGCGGTGCCCGTAATTGTGAGGCCGGCGGGGAGAAGATTGTCCGCGTGGAGGCCGAACAGCGACGGAATCAGCATGCGCTGGGCGAGGTCGCCCGTCGCTCCGAACAGCAGCAGCTTGCTGAAAGCCTGTCGCATCGATCCTCCCAATGTCATCGTTCCGCCGCCCTAGCAGCGGAAGCGCGGATTGCGAACCCGCGCATACCTATTCGGGGCTAAAGCTGGTGCAGCCTAGCCGCACCTGTTGCCGCACCAGCCCGCTCCCCCACCCGGCCACCCATGAAATACTGACGTTGGGTGGCCGGGTGGGGGAGCGGGCCGGGGTCGCCCACGATCAGAGCACCAATCCGGCGGTCTGGTCGAAACCTGCCATGATGTTGAGGTTCTGAACCGCAGCGCCCGCCGCACCCTTGCCGAGATTGTCGAGCGTCGCGATCAGGCGCGCCTGCCCGCGTTCGGCATTGCCGAACACGCGGATCGTCAGCCGGTCAGTACCGGCATCGTCCTCGAGCCGGACCAGCGTCGTCTCGAAATCGTCGATTACGCGCACGATCGGCGAGTCGCGATAGGCATCGGCCAAGATGTGCAGGAGCTGAGCGGGCGAAGGCTTGCGCGGCAGCGCGGCGAGCGCGAGCGGCACTTCGACCAGCATGCCGCGATAGGCATGAGCAACCGCCGGCATGAAGATCGGGGGATGCTCCATCCGGGCATGCTTCTGCATTTCGGGCAGATGCTTGTGATCCAGATGGAGGCCATAGGCGCGAAAGCCCGTGGGTTCGGACCCGTCCTCGAACTCGGCGATCATTGCCTTGCCCCCGCCGGAATAGCCCGATGCGCCGCCGGTGCTGAGCTGCCAGTCCGCCGGGATCAGGCCGGCACGGACGAGCGGGCGGACGAGCGCGAGATAGCCGGTCGGCCAGCAGCCGGGATTGGACAGGCGCGGCGCGTCCGCGATCATCTGCGCCTGCGCCGGTTCTAGCTCGGCAAAGCCGTAGGTCCAGCCATCGGCGACGCGATGTGCGGTGGATGCATCAATGACGCGGGTGCGGGGATTGTCGATCAGCGCGACCGCTTCGAGCGCGGCATCATCAGGCAGGCACAGGATGACAAAGTCTGCGTCGTTGAGCGCTTCGGCGCGCTTGGCCGCATCCTTGCGATCGGTTTCGGCGAGCGTGACGAGGTCGATCTCGCTGCGCGCGGACAGGCGCTCGCGGATTTCGAGACCGGTGGTTCCGGCGGCACCGTCTATAAACACCGAAACGGTCATGCAGGCAGTCCGAGATCGGTGGCGGCGACATAGCCGACCAGGCCGTGTTCTGGTGCGCTGCCCCAGGCGAGGCCGCCCGACAGCTCGAGCACCTCGAACACTTCACCGGGATTCAGCACGGCAAGCTGCTCGGAATCCGCATCGCGGCCGAAGCGCAATGGTGTCCCCTGGGTGGTGATCCGCCGCAGTGGCGCGGCATAATGCGGCGCGAACACGCGGTCGGCGAGGCGCACATCGGCGAGATCACGGCGCGCGGCCTCACGCCGGGGGTCAATCGCGATCGAGCGGCCGCTCAGTGCGAATCGGTTACGCCGGGGCGGATTGTTTGCTGGTGCTGCTGACGCCGTCGCCGGTGACGAATTGTCCGAATTCTGCAAGAAACTCCGCCCCTTCAGGTGTCCGCGCGACAAAGATGTTTCGCTTGTCGGTTTCGTCGCGCTGGCGGCGCAGATAGCTTAGAGCGCCCAACCTGTTCAAGGCGCGTGTGACTACAGGCTTCGACACGTTGAGCGCGCGCGCCAATCCGCGCACCGTGTGCGGGCCCGGATCGAGATAGACGAGCAGCATCAATGCCATCTGGCGGTTGGTCAGATCGGGTTCGCCGGATCGGACATAATCGATCAGGGTCGATTTCCACTGATCGAGCGAATGGTCGGTTATGGCGTTCATCGCACTACTCGTCATTATCGTTACAGGCCCGCAAGAATCCGTTCATTCCGGGTAACTAACGCCCCGAAAGCCAACGGGTTTCAGCGCGATGACGAAATGTTCCGTTTCGGTGACGATCCCGGCGCGACCCCGATCGCGATCGACGGTTGATCCGCGTCCCCGGGTTGCCTATGTGGCCGCTTTCCCGAGAAAGACCGCCATGCTGTTCACCTTCCTCCTCGTCGTTCATGCCGTCATCGCGTTTCTGCTGGTGACGGTGATCCTGATGCAGAAGTCGGAAGGCGGCGGCCTGACCACGGGGGGCAGCCCGTCGGGCCTGATGTCGGCGCGCGGTGCGGCCAATTTCCTGACCCGCGCAACCGCGATTCTGGCCGGTGCATTCATCGTGATGAGCATCACGCTGGCGGTGCTGGCGGCGACCCGCGGCGACACGGCGATCGACACCAGCCGCGCGACGGCACCGACCACGCAGAGCGCGCCGGCCGCCCAGCCGGTTCCGGCGGCTCCGGCGGACAACAGCGCGGTCCCGCTCGCCAACTAAGCGGCAATTTCAAACTTTATTTGGCGGCGCCCGGAGTCGGGCGCTTGCCCCAACTCGTGCTTGAAGGATAAGCGGTGACTCCCATGACGCGGTATATTTTCATCACCGGCGGCGTGGTCTCCTCGCTTGGCAAAGGCCTGATGGCCGCCAGCCTTGCCGCCTTGCTTCAGGCGCGCGGGTACAAGGTCCGCATCCGCAAGTTCGACCCTTATCTCAACGTCGATCCGGGTACGATGTCGCCGTACCAGCATGGCGAGGTCTATGTGACCGACGACGGGGCAGAGACCGACCTGGATCTCGGCCATTATGAGCGGTTCACCGGGGTTGCGAGCCGCCAGTCGGATAACGTGACGTCCGGCCGCATCTATAAAACGATCATCGAGCGCGAGCGGCGCGGCGATTATCTGGGCGCGACCGTGCAGGTGATCCCGCACGTGACCGACGCGATCAAGGACTTCGCCCAGGCCGAGACCGAGGATCTGGATTTCGTGCTGTGCGAGATTGGCGGCACCGTCGGCGACATCGAATCGCTGCCGTTCATCGAAGCGATCCGCCAGCTCAAGAATGAGCTGGGTCGGGGGCGCTCCATCAGCATTCACGTTACGCTGGTGCCGTACATCGCGGCGGCGGGCGAGCTGAAGACCAAGCCGACGCAGCATAGCGTGCGCGAACTGGCGTCGCTGGGCGTGCAGCCCGATGTGCTGGTGTGCCGTGCCGAAAAGCCGCTGCCAGCGAGCGAGCGCGCCAAGATCGCGCAATTCTGTAACGTTCCTGCCAGCGCGGTCATTCCCGCGCTCGACGCGCCGAGCATCTATGCCGTGCCGCTGCAATATCATGCCGAGGGGCTGGACAGCGAAGTGCTGCGCGCATTCGGGATCGAGCCGGGCGCGGCGCCCGACCTGTCGCGCTGGACCGAGATTACCGACCGCCTGTTCAATCCGGAGGGCGAAGTGACGGTCGGGGTGGTCGGCAAATATGTCGGCCTGCCCGACGCCTACAAGTCGCTCAACGAAGCGCTGGTCCATGGCGGCATTGCCAACAAGGTGAAGGTCAATATCCGCTGGATCGACGCCGAGCTGTTCGAAAAGGGCGACGATGCCGAGGTCGCGGCGAATCTGGAGCCGTGCCACGCGATTCTGGTCCCGGGCGCATTCGGTTCGCGCGGGGCCGAGGGCAAGATCGCCAGCGTCCGCTTCGCGCGCGAGCGCAAGGTGCCCTATTTCGGCATCTGCTTCGGCATGCAGATGGCCTGCGTCGAAGGTGCGCGGAACATGGCCGGGATCGCCAATGCGTCGTCGACCGAATTCGGTCCGACCGAGGAGCCGGTGGTCGGCATCATCACCGAATGGATGAGCAAGGACGGGATCGAGAAGCGCGAAGAAGGCGGCGATCTGGGCGGCACGATGCGGCTGGGGGCCTATCCGGCGAAGCTCGACGGCAATTCGGTCGTCGCGTCGATCTATGGCGGGGAGGCGATCAGCGAGCGCCATCGCCACCGCTACGAAGTGAACACGGGCTATCGCGAGCAGCTGGAAGCGGGCGGGCTCGTCTTCTCCGGCATGTCGCCCGACGGGATGCTGCCCGAAATCGTCGAGCGACCCGACCACCCGTGGTTCGTCGGCGTGCAGTTCCACCCGGAGCTCAAGTCGAAGCCGTTCGATCCGCACCCGCTGTTCGCCAGCTTTATCGAGGCGGCGGTGCGCCAGTCGCGCCTGGTGTGACCGCCAGCGCCTGATATGGGCATCAAAAAGGGCGCCCGAACCGCAGTTCGGACGCCCTCTTTTGTGGCGATGCGCAAGGGGTCAGCGCACCGCCCAAGGGTGTCACATCAGGCGACGTCGCGATGTTCGATCGCGGTCTTTTCGGTGCCGCCGCCGATCGCGATCTTCTTCGGCTTCATCGCCTCCGGCACCTCGCGCACCAGCTCGATCACGAGCAGGCCGTCAGTGAGGTCGGCACTTTCGACGCGGACGAAGTCTGCCAGTTCGAAGCGGCGCTCGAACCCGCGATTGGCGATGCCGAGATGCAGCATCTGCGCGGGGTTGTTGTCCTGGGTTTCGCCCTTCTTGCCGGTCACCTGCAGCAGATTCTGCTGGGCGACGATCTCGATCTCGTCAGCCTTGAAGCCGGCGACGGCGATCGTGATGCGATAGCGGTCGTCAGACACGCGTTCGAGGTTGAAAGGCGGATAATTCTCGCTGCTGGACTGGCGCGCGGTTGCTTCGAGCATGTCGAAGAGCCGGTCGAAGCCGATCGTCGAGCGGCGGAAGGGGGTCAAATCGATCTGACGCATAGCGTAATCCTCCAATGAGCAATTTCAACGTCTTGGGGCATCCGGTTCATCCGCGATGCCAGGTTCGTCCGGCCCTGACGGCGCCGAACGATCGAGATTTGGGAAGTGTCGTGCAGCTTTCAAGAGCGCCGAACCGAGAGAATATCGCGCCTAAAGCCTATCGAGGCACTGGGAATAGAATTGCTTGCTGGCTAATGCCTACTCGATTGATGGAGTTTAACGCGACGACATCAAGAGGGGATCGGCGCGTGAGTCTGACGACATTTTCATCGCTGTTGCTGGCCAGCGCATCGCCGGCCGCACTGGCCGAAGAAGCGAAGCCCGCACCTGCGCCCATCGCGGCGGTTGACGACACCGCCGAGCAGGATGCGAACACCGTGGTGGTGACCGCACGCCGCCGGTCCGAGAATGTGCAGGACGTTCCGCTCGCCCTTTCGGTCGTCGGTTCGGAGACGCTGGAGGCGCGCGGCACGTACAACATCACCGGGCTGACCCAGCTGCAGCCGACGCTGCAATTCTATTCGCAGAATCCGCGGAACACCTTCGTCAACATCCGCGGCATCGGCGCGCCATTCGGCCTGACCAATGACGGGTTCGAGCAGGGCGTCGGCATCTATATCGACGACGTCTTCTACAACCGGATTGCCTCGGCCACGCTCGACTTCGTCGATGTCGAGCAGATCGTGACGCTGCGCGGTCCGCAGGGGACACTATACGGCAAGAACACCACCGCCGGGGCGATCAACATCACCACCCGGGCGCCGAGCTTCGAGTTCGAGGGGCGCGGTGAGATTTCGGTCGGCAACCTCAACTTCAAGCAGGTCAAGGCCTCGATCTCGGGCCCGCTGGCGGAGAAACTGGCGGCGCGGCTGAGCGTCACCACCACGCATCGCCGTGGCACGCTGTGGAATACCTATTGCAAGACCTGGATCCAGTCGCAGGACAGCATCGGCATTCGCGGATCGGTGTTGTGGAAGCCGAGCGAGGATCTGAGCGTCACCTTTGCCGGTGACTGGAACCTGCAGGACCCGATCTGCTGCGCCTTCACTTACGGCGGCTATGGCCCGACGCAGCGCGCGGCGAACCGGCAATATCCGGCGCTGATGTCCTACTTCCCCGGCTATGCACCGCCCAGCACCAATCCTTACGATCGGGTCACCGACGTCGATGTGCAGCTGTCGGCGCGCAACGAGATCGGCGGCGCGTCGATCAAGGCGGTGTGGGATGTGAGCGAGGGCAACACGCTGACGTCCATCACCGCGTGGCGCTTCTGGGATTGGACCCCGGCCAACGACCGCGACTATACCGGCCTGCAGATCTATACCAAGGTCAACAACCCGACCGAGCAGAGCCAGTATTCGCAGGAATTCCGCTTCAACCATGAAGGTGATGGGTTCGACTTCGCGGTCGGCGCGTTCGCGTTCCATCAGAAGATCCGCACCAGCGGCATTCAGGAAACCGGGCGCGATGCCAGCCGTTGGCTGCTCAATCCGACCAGCGCGCTGTCGACCAACCCGGCGGTGCTCAACAATCTGGTCGCGATCAACGACATCCGGCTCGATAACACCAGCCTGGCGCTGTACGGCAAGCTGAACCTGAAGGTGGGCGAGCGCTTCACCGTCTCGCCGGGTATCCGCATCAACTATGACAAGAAGGACGGCCTGTATAACTCGGTCGTCACTGGCACTGCGTCGGATGGGACGCGGCGCGAGGTGTCGCCGGTTCCGGGCTCGCCCTATTACACCGATCCGTGGATCGCGGCGCAGCGCGGCATTCAGGCATCGCAATATTTCGAACCGCGGTTCAGCGCGTGGAACCTCTCCTACGACCTCAACCTGCGGTATGAGCTGACCGACGACATCAACGCCTATGCGACCTATGCGCGCTCGTTCAAAACTGGCGGCATCAACCTGAACGGCGTGCGCGCCGACGCCAATGGCGTTCCCAACGCGGCGGACTTCACGATCAAGCCGGAAAAGGTCGATCATTTCGAAGTGGGCCTCAAAACCCAGTTCTGGGATCGCAAGGCGACGTTCAACATCACGGGCTTCTGGACCAAGATCAAGGACTTTCAGGCCAGCGTGAGCAATGGACAGCTGGTCACCGTGCGCGGCTATCTCGCGAATGCGGACAAGGTGAGCAGCAAGGGCGTAGAGGCCGATTTCTCGATCCGTCCGAGCGAACGCTTCAACGCCTATATCAGCGGTGCCTTTACCGACGCCAAGTTCGACAAATTCTGCGACGCACCGCCGCCGCCCGAGCTGGCTGGCGGATCGACCACCGGCATCGTCCAGACCGGCAAGTGCACCTTCACCGGCACGGTCGGCGCGCCGGCGACGCCGGGTGCCGTCAGCCCGCCCATCTATGACGCTTCCGGCGCAGTGCTTCCGGGTGTGTCGAAATGGGCATTCTCATGGGGTGCGGAGGCGAACGCACCGGGCAACGTCTTCGGTAGCGAGGGGCAGTTCTACCTTGGCTATGACGCCAGCTCGCGCTCGCGCTGGTCGTCCGACCCGACGCCGTCGATCTACACCTGGGTGAACGGATATTCGCTGCACAATTTCCGCGGCGGGTTCCGGACGGACAAGTTCGACGTGTTCCTGTGGGCGCGTAACGCCTTCGACAAGGATTATATCGACCTCTACCTCGCGGGGACCGGTGGCAATACCGGCCTGATCGCGGCGCAGGTCGGCGATCCGCAGACCTTTGGCGGGACGATCAAATTCAACTTCTGACGGAATGTCGGTGTTGCCTTGCGCTCTTGCACGCGGGTGCCGGGCGACTTCGGACAGGGGAGGGAGCCGGGATGGCTCCCAAGGCTTCCTCCCCGCCCTTAACAGGCATTTGATCGTGAGTTCAGCACCGCAACGGTGAGGCGGCGCGCTACCTCAGCACCGTCAACGTCGGAGAAATTCAAGTTGATCGACTTTTCACCGCCGGATCGCAGGTAAAAGGCTAATTCGCTGCCCATATGATCAGAATGTGAGCGAATAGTCTGTGGTTCGATTTCAGCGATGGGGAAAGACTGAAAATAGATCGCATGCAATCGCGATCCCCGAATCCAGATCAGCTTTCCACGTCGCGCCCAGTGGAGAAGCGGGGGGGCGAAGAAAAAGACAGTGAACAGGGCCAGCATTGGCAAAGCAATATACGGGATTGGCCGCCATCGACTCGTGGTTGCCATATTCTCCCAACTGAAAACTTCCGCCAGTGAAAGATCCGAGAATGTCGCCCATCCCAGCATGAGGATCGCCGGTGGCAGCAGGTGCAGGCGCAAAACTTTCGCCCAGTTCACACGTGCAATGGTGACTGTCGACTGTTCGACGCTCATATTAGGCTGTTAGCCAGTTGCTTAAGCCGCGACAATGGCCAGAAATGCCAAAGGCCCGGGCCGTTTCCGACCCGGGCCCCTGCGTGACGATGCCTCGTCAGCCCCCTTAAGTGGCCACTTCTGCCCGCGCGTCCTTTGCAAGACGGGGCTGAAGAGCCTCCCCGAACCACGGCCTTTGCCATTGCTTCGTGGGAGTGTGCTAGGATGGCGACGGGCGGTTGTCACGGGGCGTTGACGTCACGACGGCGGATTGCGGCAACGCTGTGTTTATTTGGCAACAGCGCGATTGCGCGCGCCCGCGCCACCCCCTAACACCGCGCCATGTTCCTTTCCCGATATGAACGCATGATCGCGCGCCGGTACCTGCTACCGGGCCGGGGCGAGGCCTTTATCGCGCTGGTCGCGTCGATCAGCCTGGTCGCGGTGATGCTGGGCGTCGCCGCGCTGGTTGTGGTGATGAGCGTGATGAACGGCTTTCGCGCCGAGCTGTTCGACAAGATCACCGGGCTCAATGGCCATGCGGTGGTGCAGGGTTATGGCGGCCAGCTGCGCGACTGGCGCGAGGTGGTGGCCGAGGCGCGCAAGACGCCGGGCGTGACGACTGCGACCCCGCTGATCGAGCAGCCGTTGATGGCGAGCTTTCAGGGTCGGGTCGAGGGCGTGCTGATTCGCGGGATGACAGTCAGCGACCTGCGCGCGAACCCGACGCTCAACCGCAATGTCGTGGCCGGCCGGATGGCCGAGCTTACGCCCGACTGCGAATGCGTGGCGATCGGCTCGCGCCTCGCCATGACGCTGGGCGCCTCGGTCGGCAGCAGCGTGCAGCTGATCAGCCCGCAGGGGCCGTCGACCCCGTTCGGTACCGTGCCGCGCATCGTGTCGTATCGAGTCGCGGCGATCTTCGAGGTCGGCGTCTATGACTATGACAAGGCGTTCGTGGTCATGCCGATGGAGACCGCGCAGACATTGCTGCTGATGGGCGATTCGGTCAGCATGGTCGAGATCGATACGCAGGATCCCGACCGGGTCGGCGAAATCCTCGCCCCGCTGGCGCAGAAGGTCGTGCAGACCGCGCAGCTCAGCGACTGGCGCACGCTGAATGCCACCTTGTTCGAAGCGCTGGCGGTGGACCGGCTGGTCACGTTCACCGTGCTGTCGATCCTGATCCTGGTCGCGGTGTTCAACATCCTGTCGTCGCTGATCATGCTGGTGCGCGCCAAGACCCGCGACATCGCGATCCTGCGCACGATGGGCGCGACGCGCAGCGGCCTCATCAAGATCTTCGTGACTGTCGGCACCGCGATCGGTGGGCTGGGGATTGTTGCCGGCCTGATCCTCGGCTTCGTGCTACTTTATTTCCGGCAGGGGGTCTTGAGCTTCCTCGGCTTTGTCACCGGACAGGAAATCTGGGATCCCTCGATGCGTTACCTCACCGAATTGCCCGCTAAGACCGATCCGGTCGAGGTCGTCAGCATCGCGCTGATGGCGCTGGGCTTCAGCTTCCTCGCCACGCTCTACCCAGCTTTCAAGGCGGCGAGCACCGATCCGGTCCAGGTGCTGCGCTATGAGTGAGGCCGTCCTCCAGACCCAGGGCCTGCGTCGCGCCTTCACCCAGGGCGACGCGACGATCGAGGTGCTGCGCGGCATCGACCTGTCGGTCGCACCGGGCGAGATCGTCGCGCTGCTCGGCCCGTCCGGGTCGGGCAAGTCCACGCTGTTGCAGGCGGTCGGCCTGCTCGAGGGCGGGTTCGAGGGATCGATCCGCATCGCGGGCATCGAGGTTGCGAAGCTGGAAAGCCATGCGCGCACACTGACGCGCCGGGACAAGCTCGGCTTCGTCTATCAGTTCCACCATCTGCTCCCCGATTTCGACGCGACCGAGAATGTCGTGCTGCCGCAGTTGATCCAGAACGCGACGCACGCCGATGCGCGCGCCCGGGCAGAGGCGCTGCTGACTGCGCTGGGCCTTGGCCACCGGCTGACGCATCGCCCGAGCCAGCTGTCGGGCGGCGAGCAGCAGCGTGTCGCCGTCGCCCGCGCGCTCGCCAACCGGCCCGCTTTGGTGCTGGCGGACGAGCCGACCGGCAATCTGGACGAGAAGACCGCCGATGTGGTGCTCGCCGAATTCCTGCGGCTGGTGCGCGGTGAGGGCGCGGCAGCGCTGATCGCGACGCATAATGAGCGGCTGGCGGCAAAGATGGACCGCGTGGTGCGCCTGCACGAGGGGTTGCTGGAGGAGACGGCATGACGACGATCACTGAAATCCCGGTCACCACGTCGACCGGCGAACTGGCAGACCTGTCGGAGTTCGCGGGCAAGGTGCTGCTGATCGTCAATGTCGCGTCGAAATGCGGGTTCACGCCGCAATATACGGGCCTTGAGGACCTGCACCGCCGCTATGGCGAGCGCGGGTTCGAGGTACTGGGCTTCCCATGCAATCAGTTTGGCGCGCAGGAGCCGGGGGATGCGGCGGAGATCGCGAATTTCTGTTCGCTGACCTATGACGTCACCTTCCCGGTGTTCGGCAAGATCGACGTCAATGGCGCGGATGCGGCACCGCTGTATCGCTGGCTCAAGAAACAGGCGCCGGGGCTGTTCGGGACTGAGGGGATCAAGTGGAACTTCACCAAGTTCCTGATCGATCGCGAGGGACACGTCGTGGAACGCTACGCCCCGCAGACCAAGCCCGAGGATATCGCGGCGGATATCGAGCGCCTCCTCTGATGGTCACCCCGGCCTTGTGCCGGGGGCCACCGTGCGTCAAGCGCGGCGATAGAGGCTCAATCGACGCGCGCGGATGAGTGGACCCCGGCACAAGGCCGGGGTGGCGGTGAGTTGTGCTGATAAGCTGTGGAGAACCTGCGTCAGCGGGTTCCGCCACGGGCAAAGGGTTCATATAACCGCCCCATGCCTCACTCCGGTTTTGTGCCCCTTCGCGTCTTTTCCGCCTACACGATGCTGGAGGGCGCGATCGAGCCGAAGGCGATTGCTTCGCGGGCGCGGGAGCTGGGGTTTCCGGCGGCGGGGTTGTGCGATCGCAACGGGCTCTATGCCGCCATGTCCTATTCGGATGCGGCGAAGAAGGCCGGGGTGCAGCCGATCGTCGGATCGCTGCTGTGCGTCGAGCGGCCGGACGTGCCCGATGGCGTGACGCCGGCGCTCGACTGGCTGGCGCTGTTTGCGCAGGACGCGACGGGGTATGAAAATCTCTGCCACCTGGTGTCGATGGCGCATCTCGACCGGCCGATCGAGAAGGATGCGCATGTCCCGTTCGCGGCGCTTGAGGGGCGGACCGACGGCCTGATCGCGCTGACCGCGGGGCGAGAGGGCGCGCTGGCGCGGCTGTTCGCCGAGGAGCAGGAGGATGCGGCGCTGGCCTATGCCGACCGGCTGCAGGCGCTGTTCGGCGACCGGCTCTATATCGAGATCATCCGGCGACTGGACGAGGTCGAGGCGCGCGCCGAGCCCAAGCTGCTCGACCTGGCCTATGACCGCGGCCTGCCGATCGTGGCGACCAACCCGGCCTGCTATGCCGTGCCCGATTTCCATCAGGCGCATGACGCGATGCTGTGCATTGCCGGGTCGGCCTATGTCGCGAGCGACGATCGCCAGCGTTCCTCGCCCGATGCGTGGATGAAGCCCGCGACCGAGATGAAGCGGCTGTTCGACGACCTGCCCGAGGCGATCGACAATACGCTGGTAGTCGCACAGCGCTGCGCCTTTGCCGCGCCGAAGCGCAAGCCGATCCTCCCCAGCCTGGCCGGCGATATCGAGGGTGAGGCGGCGCAGCTGCGCGCCGATGCGCGGGCGGGGCTTGAGGCGCGGCTGGAGACCGCGGGGATCACCGACCCGGCCAAACGGCAGGAATATTTCGACCGGCTTGCGTTCGAAACCGACATCATCGTCCAGATGGGGTTCCCCGGCTACTTCCTGATCGTCGCGGACTTCATCAAATGGGCCAAGGCGAACGGGATTCCGGTGGGGCCGGGGCGCGGTTCGGGTGCGGGCAGCGTCGTCGCATGGGCGCTGACCATCACCGACCTCGACCCGCTGGCGCTGGGGTTGCTATTCGAGCGCTTCCTGAACCCGGAACGCGTGTCGATGCCCGACTTCGACATCGACTTTTGCGAAACCCGGCGTGGCGAGGTGATCCGGTACGTCCAGCAGAAATATGGGCGCAACCAGGTCGCGCAGATCATCACCTTCGGAACGATGAAGGCGCGCGCGGTGCTCAAGGACACCGGGCGCGTGCTGCAGATGAGCTATGGTCAGGTCGATCGCCTCGCCAAGCTGGTGCCCAACCATCCGACCGACCCATGGACGCTGTCGCGTTCGCTCAACGGAGTGAGCGAGTTCAAGGCCGAGTATGACGGCGCGAGCGATGTCCGCCACCTGATCGATCTGGCCATGCGGCTGGAGGGGCTGCCGCGCCACTCGTCCACCCACGCGGCGGGCGTGGTGATCGGCGACCGTCCGCTGGCCGAGCTGGTGCCGCTGTATCGCGACCCGCGCTCTGACATGCCGGTGACGCAGTTCGACATGAAATATGTCGAGGGCGCGGGGCTGGTGAAGTTCGACTTCCTTGGCCTCAAGACGCTGTCGGTGCTGCAAAAGGCGGTCGACCTGCTCGCCGCGCGCAACATCAGCATCGACCTTGCCGCGCTCGCCTGGGACGATCCGGCGGTGTACGAACTGCTCCAGCGCGGTGAGACGGTGGGCGTGTTCCAGCTCGAATCCGAAGGGATGCGGCGCACGCTGACGGCGGTGCGGCCGACCAATTTCGGCGACATCATCGCGCTCGTTTCGCTCTATCGCCCGGGCCCGATGGACAATATTCCGATGTTCGGGCGACGCAAGCAGGGGCTGGAGCCGATCGAATATCCGCACCCGTTGCTGGAGGGGATCCTCAAGGAAACCTACGGCATCTTCGTCTATCAGGAACAGGTGATGCAGGCCGCGCAGATCCTGGCGGGCTATTCGCTCGGCGGCGCCGATCTGCTGCGTCGCGCGATGGGCAAGAAGATCAAGGCGGAGATGGACGCCCAGCGCGCGCTGTTCGTCGAGGGCTGTGCCAAGGTCAACAATATCTCCGAAGCCAAGGCGAACGAGCTGTTCGACTTGATCGACAAGTTCGCCGGGTACGGCTTCAACAAGTCGCACGCGGCGGCCTATGCGTTGCTGGCCTATCACACCGCGTGGCTGAAGGCGCATTATCCGCACGAATTCTATGCGGCGTCGATGTGCTTCGAACTCGGCCAGACCGAAAAGCTAGCGGTGTTCGTCGAGGATATGAAGCGGCTCGGCACCCCGTGTCTGCCGCCCGACATCAACGCGAGCGAGGCCGAGTTTTCGGTCGCCGAACATGGCGACGGGTTTGCCGTACGCTATGCGCTCGCGGGCCTGAAGGGCGTGGGCGAGCGGGCGATGGAGCTGCTGGTCGAGGAGCGGCAGGCCAAGGGGCGGTTCCAGAGCCTGGACGATTTCGCGCGGCGGGTCGATCCGCGCCTGCTCAACAAGCGTCAGGTCGAGGCGCTGGCCGGGGCGGGGGCATTCGACAGCGTCGCGCCGGATCGCGCCAAGGTCCATGCCGCCGCCGAGACGATTATGGCGGTGGCGCAGCGCACGCATGAGAACCGCACCAGCGGGCAGGGCGGGCTGTTCGGCGAGGCCGAGCCGGTGGGATCGGCGATCCAGCTGCCCAAGAGCGCGCACTGGACGCTGGGCCAGCGGATCGAGGCGGAGAAGGAGGCGTTCGGCTTCTTCTTCTCGGCGCATCCGCTCGACCGCTATCAGCACCTCGCCAAGCTGCATTCGGCGCGGAGCATCGCCAGCCTCAACGAGATCGAGATCGCCGAGGGCGGGCGCGCCGGGGCGACGATCGCCGCGCTGATCGAGGACGCGCGCTGGCGCACCTCGGCGCGGGGCAAGCGCTACATGATGGCGACGCTGTCGGACGCGAGCGGAACGGTTCCGTGCACCTGCTTCGAGGAGTTCACCGCCAAGGAGATGGAGGATGCGGCGCGCGTCGGCGGGTGCGGCATCCTGACGGTCGAGCTCGACCGGCGACCGGGCGAGGACAGCGCGCGCGTGACGGTGCGCAAGGTGCAGCCGTTCGAGGGGATGGCGAAGGATGTGCGCCTGACGCTGCGTATGGCAGTGCGTGAGGCCGGGGCTCTGGCGGCGGTCGCCAAGCTGCTGGAGGACGCGCGCGGCGGGCGGTGCGAGGTGGTGATCGACGCGCCGCTGCCCGATGGCGGGGAGGCGGAATTGGTGCTGGGGCGCAACTTCCGGCTCGACGGCGAACTGGCGACGCGGATCGAAGGATTGCCGGGCATCGAGCGCGCCGAACTCAAGCCGACCGAGCAGCCGAGGCTGGCGCTGGCGAGCTAGCGTTACCACCCTTGCATCCCTGCGCTCGAACGGACAGGATGGCCTTACGAATACGGAAAGCCGTACAGATAAGGAGAGAGCGATGCTGGGCGCGATGCAGGATTTCGAGCTTCGGGTACCTCGGGTGATCGAGCATGCCGAGCGCGAATATGGGTCGCGCGAGATCATCAGCCGCTGGGCCGATGGCAGCGAGACGCGCACGGATTGGGCGGGGATCGCGCGGGACAGCCGCAAGCTGGCGCAGGCGCTGGAACGGCGCGGGATCCGCAAGGGTGATCGCGTGGCGACGCTGGCGATGAACCACAGCCGCCATCTGGTCGCGTGGCATGGCACGATCGGCATGGGTGGCATCGTCCACACGATCAACCCGCGCCTGTTCGAGGACCAGCTCGCCTATATCGGCAACCATGCCGAGGATCGCGTCCTGATCTATGACCGCATGTTCCAGCCGATCGTCGACAAGCTGAAGCCGCAATGGAAGACGATCGAGCATTATATCGTGTTCGATGGCGATGGCCCGGACAGTTTCGAGGCCGTGATCGGTGCCGAGGATGGCAATTACGCCTGGGTCGAGGGCGACGAGCGCGAGCCGTGCATGCTGTGCTACACCAGCGGTACGACCGGCAATCCGAAGGGGGTGCTCTATACCCACCGCTCATCGATGATCCATGCGATGGCGGAGCTGCAGCCGGCAGTCTTTGACCTGTCGACCCAGGCGGTGGTGCTGCCGGTGGTGCCGATGTTCCATGCGGTCGGCTGGGGCCTGCCCTTTGCCGCGCCGATGGCAGGGGTGAAACTGGTCATGTCGGCGGTCAATGACGGCAAGACCTTGTGCGACCTGATGAACCGCGAGCGGGTGACGCATACGGCGGGGGTGCCGACCGTGTGGTTCGCGATGTTCCAGCATATCGATGCGACCGGCGACGCCCCGCAGCATCTGAAGGTCGTGACGATCGGCGGATCGGCCGCGCCGCGCGCGATGATCGAGCGGATCATGAAGATGGGCGCGCGGGTCAACCACGCCTGGGGCATGACCGAAACCTCACCGATCGGGACGATGGGCGCGCCGACGCATGACTGGGACGAGCTGAGCTTCGAGCAGAAGGTCGAGAAGACAGTGTTTCAGGGGCGCGCGCCGTTCGGCGTCGAGCTGCGCACGGTCGATGAGGATGGCACGATCCTGCCGCGCGACGGCGTCAGCTCGGGCCGACTGCAGATCAAGGGGCCGTGGATCATCAAGCAATATTTCCAGGATGCCAACGGCCCGTGCCTGACCGACGATGGCTGGTTCGATACCGGCGATGTCGCGGTGCTGCATCCCGATGGGATCATGCAGATCACCGACCGCGCCAAGGACGTGATCAAGTCGGGCGGTGAGTGGATCAGCTCGGTCGAGCTGGAAAATGCTGCGGTCGGCTGTCCGGGCGTTGCGGAGGCGGCGGCGATCGGCATTTATCACCCCAAATGGGACGAGCGTCCGCTGCTGCTGGTGGTGCGCAAGCCGGGGAGCGACGTCACGGCGATGCAGGTGCAGCAGCATCTGGCAACGCAGGTCGCGAAATGGTGGCTGCCCGACGAGATCCACTTCGTCGCCGAACTGCCGCACACTGCGACCGGCAAGCTGCTCAAGACCGCACTGCGCGAACAGTATCGCGACTTCCGGTTCGCGGCGGCGGGGTGACCCGCCGCCGGTAAATTGATCAGGCCGCGCGCTGGGCTGGCAGGAAGCGCGGGTTGCACAGCAGCGCTGCTGAGACGAGTGCGACCAGCAGTCCGATCGGCAGGATCTCGGTCAGCGTGATCAACACGCGGAACAGCGGGTTGGAATATAGCCCCTGCATCTGCGCCATCTGTGCCTGCAGCGAAGCCAGCTCGCTGGCCGTGGCTCCGGCCGCACGGCGCTCTTCGAGCATCCGCGCGCTCATGTCCGCAATGAAGTCGCCGCCATTGATCGCGAGCACCGCTTCCCATGCGACGACGTAGAACAGGCTGGCGATCAGTGCGATTGCCGCGCCCATGGCGAGTGCAGGCAGAAAGCGGATGACGCCGCCCCTGTGATCGTCGCGATGCTTCTTCACCGCGACGAAGATGGCGGTGAACGCGATCAGCATGATGAGATAGCCGATCGCCATGCCGACCCCGCCGCTCGGCGGATTGTCGGCCATCAGCGTGCCCATCAGGAACAGCGGAACGGCGACGACGAAACCGGCGATCACGCCATAGGTCAGGATGATACGTTGCATGGTGGTCCCTCCTTTTGCTTCAGGTCGCGCGACCTCGCCATGCGGGACCGGGCCGGGCAATCGCCCAAAGGGGTGATTTGGCCGCGATCACCCGAATTTCGTTCAGGACAGCAACCCGATTTCCCGCGCCCGCGCGATCGCATCGGTCCGTCGGCGCGCGCCGAGCTTTTCGAACAGCCGCGCGACATGCGTTTTCACCGTGTTGGGCGACACGTCGAGCCGCCGGGCAATCTCCTTGTTTGAATAGCCCGCCGCGAGTTCGAGCAGTACCGCCATCTCGCGCTCGCTGACCCCGAGCGATTTGCGCGCATCGGGATTGCCGGGTTCACGCACCGGTGCCGGACGGCCAAGCACCCGCGCGCCGACATAGAGGCCGAGCGCGAGAAAGCCGATCGCGACGAGCAGCAGATAGAATTCGAACGACAGGGTTCGCGCCAGCCAGCGATAGTCGAGCCACTGCAAAAACGCCGCTGCCAGCGCCAGCAGTACGCCGTAAAGCGCAGCGTGTCGCCACCAGAGCAGATCGGGCCAGCGGGACTTCGCCATGACGCGAACATTGCCCGGCGTCTGGCGCAATGCAACCGCTTCGCTTGGGGCATCGATCGCGCGACTTGCGTGCGGCGATCATTCCAGCTAATGGCCCGCCCGCACACGGGGCGTCCGTGTGTCTGATTGGAGACGGTCATTGCTGGACCAATACCGAATAATGGGCTTTGCCCCGGGTATCGCCAGCACCCTTCCGTAACGCCTGCCCAGGCGAAGCGGGGGTGATGGAGCCCCTGCGCAAATCCCGAAATCGATGACTTTGAGCCGGGTTCATGGCGCGTGCCGTGCGTCCGGATGGGATGGGTTATGTTGCATGAACATGATGTCGTCCGCGCCATGCTGGTGCGGGCCGGGCGGGACGTTCCCGCGACGTCGCCGCTGGCGAAGGCGGTGCTGGGCTGGGCGAAGGCGCATGCGCGCTGGCTGTTCGGCGCGCCGATGCCCAAACTGGGCTGGCGCGCGTTGAAGCCGATGATGGCCGAGGCGCCGGCCCCGGCGACCGAACTGGCGCGCCCGATCGAGATGGCTGCCCGACTCGGCATGGCGTTGGGATTGAGCGATGCGGATATCCGCGCGCTGCTCGCGATTGTGGCGATCGAGCGCTGCGGGCATGCGCGCACGTTGTCGCGCTTGCTGATCGAGCAGGAGATGGACCTGGGGGATATCGTTGCGGGTATCGCTGGCATCGATCCGCTGGCCGTGCGTCGACTGGCACCGGTGCGGCTCGGCTTGGTCAGCCTGCACGACCGGCGCGGTGGTGGCGTCGATGTCGAGTGCTGCTGGACCTTGGAGCGCGTCTTGGAACGTGGCCCCGGCACCGACGACGAACTGCTCGAAGCGGTGATCGGGCCGCGTCAGCATGCGCGGCTGAATGCCGCCGACTTCGCACGGGTGGCCCCTGAAGTTGACTTTCTCGTCCGGTTGTTGGCCGGCGCGATTGCCGCACGTGCGCCGGGGATCAACGTGCTGATTCACGGACCGCCGGGAACTGGAAAGACCGAACTCGCGCGGACGCTGGCGGCATCGGCGGGGGCGAGCCTGTTCAGCGTCGGCGAGAGCGACGAATATGGCGAGGAACCGACCCGCAGCGAACGCGTGTCGGCGCTGCGGTTGGCTCAGCGTATGCTCGCGGCGCGCGGTGGATCGGCGCTGTTGTTCGACGAGATGGAGGACCTGATCGGCGATGCCGACCCGGGCGATGGCGACTGGATGCGGGGCCGGCGGGGATCGAAGCTGTGGGTCAACCGGCAGATCGAGACCAATGCGGTACCGGTCATCTGGACCACCAATGCGGTCGGCAATATCGACCCCGCGATCCTGCGGCGGATGAGCTTCGTGTTGCGGCTCGACCCGCCTGCCGGCAAGGGGGCGACGACGATGATCGAACGGATTGCGCGCGACGAACAGCTGGCGCTTCCGCCGGAGTTCGGCGCACTGGCCGATGCTGCGCCCGAAACCGCGAGCATCACCCGGGTCGCGGCGCGGGCGGGGCAGCTGGCGGGCAAGCCGGACGACGCGATGCTGGCGGCACGGTCGCTGGTCGGCGCGCTGCGCAATGGGCGCATGGTGCGCGCGACGGACAGCGCAATCGACCTCGATCTGTATGAGGCCGATCGCGACATGGCCGCCTTGGTGGACGCGATCACTGCTGAGGATGCGCCGGCCGACGTCTCGCTGCTGCTTACCGGGCCTCCGGGAACGGGCAAAACCGAGCTTGCCGCGCATCTCGCGCGCGCGATGGAGCGGCCGCTGATCGTCAAGCGCGCTTCGGACCTCTTGTCCAAATGGGTCGGCGGGACCGAGGCGAACATCGCCGAGGCGTTCGAGGAAGCGGAACGGCGCGAGGGGCTGTTGCTGTTCGATGAGGCGGACTCGATCCTGTTCGACCGGACCACGGCCAAGGCGAGCTGGGAGGTGACGCAGGTCAACGAGCTGCTGACCTGGCTCGACCGCCACCCGCTGCCGGTGGTCGCCGCGACCAACCATGTCGGACGGCTCGATCCGGCGGCGCTGCGGCGGTTCGTGTTCAAGCTGGACCTCGCGCCGCTGGGTCTGGTGAAGGCTGCGCGGGCGTTCGAACGCTTTTTCGGTTTTGCCGCACCGGCGGCGCTGGCCGAGATCGCCGGGCTGACGCCGGGCGATTTTTCCGTGGTTCGGCGGCAGTTGCGCTTCGGCAAGGCTGATCCTGAGCAGCTGATCGCGCTGCTGCAGACGGAGGTCGCGGCCAAGCCGGGCGAGCAGGGGCGGATGGGGTTCTGAGGCTCAGAACAACTCCCCCTGATCCCCGGCGGGTGGGCGGAACAGGTCGCGGCGGAGCGGGGGGAAGGGCTGGTCGAGCCCGAACCGCTTCGCCGCGATCCGGAACCGGGTGCGCAGCAGTTCGGCCCAGGGGCCTTGACCGCGCATGCGGGTGTGGAAATTGGGATCGTTGTCGCGGCCGCCACGCAGCGACTGGATCGTCGCCATGACTTTAGCGGCGCGGTCGGGGAAATGCTCGTCGAGCCAGGCGCGGAACAGCGGCGCGACTTCGTGCGGCAGGCGGACGGGGAGGAAGAAGCAGCCCAGCGCTCCGGCTTCCGCCACGCGCTCCATGATATGTTCGATCTCATGGTCGGTGATCGCAGGGATGATCGGGGAGAGCGAGACGAAGGTCGGGATACCGGCGGCGCGCAGCTTTGCCACAGCGGCCAGGCGGCGTTCCGGGTGCGGGGCGCGCGGTTCGACGGTCATCGCGACCTTCGCATCGAGCGAGGTGATCGACAGCATCACCGCCGCCAGCCCTTTCGCCGCCATCGGGCCGAGCAGGTCAATGTCGCGCGTCACACGGTCGGACTTGGAGGTGATGGTGATCGGATGGTTGCACTCGGCGAGCACCGCAATGCAATCGCGCGTGATCCGCCAGGTCGCCTCGATCGGCTGATAGGGGTCGGTATTGGTGCCGAAGGCGATCGGTTCACAGACATAGCCGCGCTTTGCCAGCGCGGTGCGGAGCAGGGTGGGGGCATCGGGCTTGGCGAACAGCTTCGTTTCGAAGTCCAATCCCGGGGACAGGTCGTGCCAGGCATGGGTCGGCCGCGCGAAACAGTAGATGCAGCCATGCTCACAGCCGCGATAGGGGTTTACCGATCGGTCGAACGGGATGTCGGGTGACTGGTTGCGCGACAATATGGTGCGCGGATGTTCGACGGTGACGGTGGTGCGCAACGGCGGGGCCGCGCCATCGACCGCCTCGCGCGCGTCGAGCCAGTCGCCATCCGCCTCGCGCGCCGGAAGCGCGAAACGGGTGCTTTCGCGGTTATGCGTTGCGCCGCGGACCGGGCGGGGATGGGCCATGGCGCATCATAACGCGCCCGCCGGAACAAAGAAAGAACAAATGGCTGCGTGACGTTGTGCTTTCGTCACTCAGCGTTCGCGCAGGCGCGGCATCAGCTCGACGAAATTGCAGGGGCGATGGCGGATGTCGAGCTGGGTGGCGAGGATGCCGTCCCAGCCGTCCTTGACCGCCCCGGTCGATCCGGGAAACGCGAAGATATAGGTGCCGCGCGCGACACAGGCGGTGGCGCGCGATTGAATTGTCGAGGTGCCGATCTTGGCGAAGCTCAGCCAGCGGAACAGCTCGCCAAAGCCGGGGATCATCTTGTCCGCGACGCGCTCCAGTGCCTCGGGCGTGACGTCGCGACCGGTGACACCGGTGCCGCCGGTCGTGATGATGCAATCGACGCTGGGGTCGTCGATCCAGCTGTGCAGCCGGGCGACGATCAGGTCGGTGTCGTCGGGGATGATCGCGCGGTCGGCGAGGTCGTGGCCTGCGCCAGTCAGGCGATCGACCAGCGTGTCGCCGGAGCGGTCGTCCGCCAGCGTGCGCGTGTCGGAAACGGTGAGGACCGCGATCCGGACCGGTCGGAACGCGATGCTGTCGTCAATTGGCACCGGTCACGCGGTCGTCCTGGGGCACCGAAGCGGTCATGCGCACCGCCGCTGCGCCGTTGCTGCCCGGCACTTTTGGCCAAAGCCCCTGGCTCATCGCCGCCCGGCTGCTGCTGTCACGGCCGGCCTGCTTCTCGTACATCCAATAGTTGCGCAGGACTGTCATGACGTAGCCGCGCGTCTCCCAATAGGGAATGCTCTCGATGTAGAGCAGCGGGTCGCCCTTGTCGCGGATCTGCGCGTTCCAGTTCGCGACCGGGGTGGGCCCGGCATTATAGGCGGCGATCACCTTGGGCAGCAGGCCGCCGGTGAAGGGCTGGTCGCGCAACTGTTCGATATAGGACTGGCCGACCTCGATATTGGTCGAGGGGCGGGTCAGGTCGGCGCGGCCGATGGTGACGCCGCGCTTGCGCCCGATATCGGTCGCGGCGGCGGGCATGATCTGCATCAGGCCATAGGCACCGGCCGGGCTCTGCACCTTGGCGTCGAAGCGCGATTCCTGGAGTGTGTGGGCGAAGACCAGCGCCTTGTCGACGCGCCAGCCGCCGTCCGGGGTCCAGTCGGGCGAGGGGTAACGTGCTTCCTCGACCGGGCGCGCGCCGACCGGGCAGTTATGCGTCAGCCACAGCTGGGTCGCGGGCAGGCCGAGGCGGCCGGCAAGTCGGGTCAGCGAGGCATGTTCGCGCGCATCGCCGATCTTGGACTGGTGCTTGATGACATCACTGGCGAGCGTCTCCTCGCCGATCTCCGCTAGCGCGGCGGCGACGCGGACATTGGGGCGACGATCCAGCGCCTTCCAGTCGGCGGCGACGAACTTCTCGGCGCGCACGGGCGCTTCCTTCATGCCCAGCGCCTGACGGGCGAGCATGCCGTAGAAGGTCTCGTCGTGCTGCGCCGCGCTCTTGAGGCGGGCGCTGACAAGGTCGGGGCGGCCGCATGCCATGTCGGCGCGGGAAGCCCAATAGAGTCCGGCGGTGCGCTTTTCGGTGTCGGCGGCACGCTGCGCGACCGACGTAAAGGCCGCCTGCGCACCGGCGCAGTCATTCTGACGCCACGCGGCGAGGCCCTGAACCCAGTCGGCCAGCGGTGCGAATTCGCCGCTCCCGGTCTGGGCCAGTGCGGCGACGCGGCGAGCATCGGCATCGCGACCGGTGGTGTAGTACATCCAAGCGACCCGCTGCCGCCATTCGGTAAGCGTTTCGGGATCGAGATCGACGGCGCGGGTGTCGAGCAACGCTTCTGCACCGGGCGCGTCGTCGAGCTTGATTAGCGGCGCCATCGCGGTCGCGACCTGCGCGGCGGCGGCATCCGACTTGGCCGAGCGGTAACGTTTGCGGATCGGCGCACCGGCGTGCCAGATCATCCGCTGTGCGGCGGGCAGGCTGGGCAGTTCGGTGGCTCCGCGCAGCTTGGCGAGGCGGGCGATCTGTTCGGCCTGGGGCAGCTCGGGTGCCTCGCCGAGCAGTGCCATCAGTTGCGGAAGTTCGACCTTGGGCGAACCCTTGGCGAGATAGAGTTCGGCGCGCGCTGTCGCGTGGAGCAGGCCGGGGCGCATCGCGTCGAGCTTTATCTGCGCATCGGCCCAGCGCGCTTCGCGGATTGCGGCGAACACGGCGCGATAGGCGTCGCGCTCTTCGCGGGTGAGCTGGGTCGGCACGCCATCGCTCGCCTCCCGCCGCTCGATCGGTGAGGAGCGTTCGTCCGACGCATGCGCCGTCAGCGGTGCAATCAATGCACAAGCGGCTAGCAGGATACGCGCAGTCACAGGCTCTGCCCCCCGATCAGCAATTGCAGGTCTTTCCAGGCGTCGCCCTTGGCCGCCGGCTTGTTCAACAGAAAGCGCGGGTGGCGGATGGCGACGACGTCACATTTACCGCCGGAATAGTTGAGCGGCGTTAAACCTTCAGCATTCCTCGCGGCGTCAGTCCCGAGAACGGCACGGCTCGTCGCCTGGCCGAGCAGCAGCAACCGCGCCGGGGCTGCCAGCGCGATGTGATGACGCAGGAGATCTCCGAGCTTGTCCTCCAGATCGCGCGGGACCTGACCCGTGATCGGGCGCGCGGCGCAGAGCGGGGCCAGGTAGATCGATTCGCGCGACTGGCCGATCGCGGCAAGGATGCGGTCGAACAATCTGCCTGTCGACCCGTCGAGCAAGGCAGGGGTGCCGCCGTCGAATTCCGGCAGGTCGGTGACGACCATCAGCGTGGCGTCGGCATTGCCCTCTGCCGCGACGATCGGTTCACCCATCGCCGCTTCGGGGGCACCCGCGCCATAGCGCCAGTCGAGAAACGCCTCGATCGTCGCGGGCAGCGGGGCTTCGGGCTCGGGTCCGACGGGAACGGTGCGCATCGGCGCATCCGGCTGTGCCGTAGGGGCAGGGCGCGCGGTCCAGTCGCGCGGGTCATCCTCGACCAGCACATCCACGCCCGCATCGCGCCACCAGTTCAGTGCGCTTGCGGCTTCGGCGCGCCAGTCGGTTGCCCCCTCGATACCCATCGGTCCACAGAGTCATGCCTTGACGCCAGCGTCAATCTGCCTTCATCGGGGGAGGGACGGAACGCGCCGGACACACGACGAGATGTTACGCCGGTGTTCCGAGAGGAGACAGGAAGTGAGCGAACGCGAGTCGATGCCCTATGACGTGGTGATCGTGGGCGCGGGGCCGGCGGGCCTTGCGGCGGCGATCCGGTTGAAACAGCTGGCCAATGCGGCGGGCAGCGAGATTGCGGTCTGCGTGCTCGAAAAAGGCTCCGAGGTCGGTGCGCATATCCTGTCCGGCGCGGTGATCGATCCCAAGGCGCTGGACGAGCTGCTGCCCGAGTGGCGCGACTCCGGCTGCCCGCTGGCGGAAGTGCCGGTGACCGACAACCAGCATTGGTTGCTGTCGAAAAAGGGCAAATGGGCGATCCCGCACTTCATCACGCCCAAGTTCATGCACAATGAGGGCACCTATACCGGCAGCCTGGGCAATCTGTGCCGCTGGCTGGCGGAGCAGGCCGAAGGGCTGGGCGTCGAGATCTTCCCGGGCTTTGCTGCGGCCGAAATCCTCTACAATGGCGACGGGTCGGTAAAGGGCGTCGCGACCGGCGACATGGGCGTGGCGCGCGACGGCACGCACAAGCCGGACTATCAGCCCGGCCTGGAACTCCACGCCCGCTACACCTTCTTCGGCGAAGGCGTGCGCGGGCATTTGTCGAAGCAGATCCAGCGCCAGTTCAACCTGTGCGAGGGCGTCGAGCCGCAAATCTATGGGCTGGGCATCAAGGAACTGTGGGACATCGACCCCGCGGTGCACGAGCCGGGCCGCGTGGTCCACACGCAGGGCTGGCCGCTCAACGAGACCGCCGGATCGAACGGCGGCGGGTTCCTGTATCATCAGGCGAACGGGCAGGTCGCGCTGGGCTTCGTCACCTGGCTCAACTATTCGAACCCCTATCTCTCGCCGTTCCAGGAAATGCAGCGCTGGAAGACGCATCCGGCGATCGCGGAAATCCTGAAGGGTGGCAAGCGCGTCAGCTATGGCGCGCGCGCGATCAGCGATGGCGGGTTGCAGTCGATCCCGAAGCTGGTGTTCCCCGGCGGCGCGCTGATCGGGGACAGCGCGGGCTTCCTCAACGTGCCGCGGATCAAGGGCACGCATGGCGCGATGAAGAGCGGCATGATGGCGGCCGAAGCGGCGTTCGCGGCGGTCACCGCCGACCGTTCGGGTGACGAGCTCACCGCCTATCCCGAAGCGTTCGAGGCGAGCTGGCTCTACAAGGAACTCAGCGTCGTCCGCAACGTGGTGCCGCTGGTCAAGAAGTTCGGCGACCTGGTCGGCTCCGGCCTCGCCAATGTCACCATGTTCCTCGAAAGCTGGGGCATCAAGCTGCCCTTCACGCTCGGCCACACGCCCGACCATGAAAGCCTGTGGCGCAAGGATCTGGTGCAGCCGATCGACTATCCCAAGCCCGACGGCGTGCTGACCTTCGACCGCCTCTCGTCGGTGTTCATGTCGAACACCAACCATGAGGAGGATCAGCCGATCCATCTGACGCTGAAGGACCCGAACATCCCGGTCGAATACGACCTGCCGATGTATGACGAGCCGGCGCAGCGTTATTGCCCGGCGGGGGTTTACGAGATCGTGGGCGAGGAAACGGGTGATCCGAAGTTCGTGATCAACGCGCAGAATTGCGTCCACTGCAAGACGTGCGACATCAAGGACCCGACCCAGAACATCAACTGGGTCGTGCCCGAGGGCGGCGGAGGGCCGAATTATCCCAACATGTAAGCATCTTGCTCTGCCGCTGGCGGCGCTGGCGATCCTGCTGCCGGGGGCGGCGCAGGCCGATCTGGGCGCCTATGTGAAGGCGCGGGCGGCAGCGGCGGACGGCGCGGTCGACACCGCCGCTGCCGGCTATGCCGCAGCGCTGATGGCGGCGCCGGGCGATGAGGTCGTGGCGATCCGAGCCTATCGCAATGCGCTGGCGGCTGGCGATCTGGTGCTGGCGCGGCGCGCGGCGGCGGTGCTGGTACGGTCGGACGTCGCGCCGCCGGATACGGCGATCCTTGCCCTGGCCGACGCGGTGCGGACGAAGAACAAGGTTGCGGCCGACGATGCGCTCGGGCGGATCGGGGCAGGGCCGCTCGATTTCCTGACGCCCGTGCTGCGCGCATGGCTGGCGTTCGAGCGCGGTGGCGATCCGTTCCCGGTTCTCGACGCCGCAACCGAAAGCGGGCTGAGCCGCCGGTACATCGCCGAGCACCGCGCCTTGCTGCTGCTCGCCTCCAACCGGCGGGACGAGGGGATTGCGGCGCTGCGGGCGGCCTTGGGTGCCGATCCGGGCAGTATCGATCTGCGCTGGAACGCGGCCAGCCTGTTGGCGGGGATCGGCGACCGGCGTGCCGCGCGCGAGTTGCTGGCGGGCGAGGATCCGATGTTGGCGGGGCTGCGCGATGGGCTGGTTGCGGTGCGTCCGGGCGCGGCATTCGGGACAAGCCGACTGCTGACACGGCTGGCCGCCGATCTGCAGGGACAGGAAACGCAGACGCTGTCGATTTTGCTGACGCGTTCTGCGCTGTCACTCGATGCCGGCGACGATCGCGCGCGGCTTTTGCTCGCCGCTGCGCTCGGCGAAGAGGGCGCGTTTGACCGGGCACAGCTGGTGCTCGGCACGATCCGTCCGGCCAGCCCATTTTTTGGTGCCGCGGCGGCCGAACGGATCGAACTCCACCGCAAGCAGGGCGACCCTGCACAGGCGCTGGCACTGGCGCAAACGCTCGCGACGGCGAAAGGGGCGAGCGTGCGTGATATCCGCCGCTATGCCGACCTTCTGTCCGATCAGGGCCGCGACGGCGAGGCGGCTCGGCTCTATGCCGATGCGCTGGCCCGGGCTGGCGCGGAGGCCAACTGGATCCACCATCTGCAACTCGGCGGCGCGCTGGAGCGATCAGGAGACTGGGCCGGTGCGCTCCCGCATCTGCGCAAGGCAGTGGAGCTGGCACCCGACGAGCCGGTAGCGCTCAATTATCTGGGCTATGCGCAGGTCGAGCGCGGGGAGAATCTGGCGGCGGCGGTAGCACTGCTCGAACGCGCCAATCGCTTGCGTCCGAATGACCCGGCCATCACCGACTCGCTCGGCTGGGGCTATTATCGCAGCGGCGATCTGGCGCGTGCGCTTCCGCTGCTGGAACAGGCGGCGCAGGGTCAGCCGTCCAGCGTGACGATCAACGAACATCTGGGCGATGCCTATTGGCGCGCCGGGCGGCGGTTCGAGGCGCGCTATGCCTGGCGCGCGGCTTCGATCTACGCGGACGATGCGCAAAAGGCGCGGATCGCTGCTAAGCTGGCCGATGGCGTGATGCAGAGGATGGCGGCAAACTGATCCTGACCGAGCCCGCCCCGGCCAAGCTCAACCTGGCGCTGCACGTGCGGCGGCGGCGGGACGATGGCTATCATGAGCTTGAGACGCTGTTCGCATTCGTGCGCGACGGCGATGTCGTGCGGCTCGATCCCGATGGCGAAGGTTTTGCGGTCGAGGGGCCGTTCGGCGGCGCGCTGGCGGGCGAGGGCGATAACCTCGTGACCCGCGCGCGCGATGCGTTCGGCGCGGCGTTCGGGGTGGCAACACCGGGACGGATCACACTCGACAAGCGGTTGCCGGTCGCGTCGGGGCTGGGCGGCGGGTCTGCGGATGCGGCGGCGACGCTGCGGCTGCTCGCGCAGCAGGCAGGGATCGCGATCGAGAATCCTCGTCTGTTCGACGTGGCGGATGCGCTCGGATCGGATGTGCCTGCATGCCTCTATGGCCGGACCGCGATCGGAATGGGGCGGGGCGAACAGCTGGCGTGGATCGACGGGGCGCCGGGAGTGCCGGTGCTGCTGGTCAATCCGGGGGTCGCGGTAGCGACCGGGCCGGTCTTCGCGGCATGGGACCGGGTCGATCGCGGGCCGATCCCGGCAAAGGGCGACCTGATTGCGCGGGCCAAGGCTGGGCGCAACGATCTTTATCCGCCGGCACTGACCGTCGCACCACAGATTGCCGATGCGGTGGCGTGGCTGGAGCGCCAGGCGGGCGCCGATCTGTGCCGGATGTCGGGATCGGGGGCGACCTGCTTCGCGACCTTTGCGGATAGCGCACGTTGCGCGGCAGCGGCCGAGCGTCTGCGCCGCGAGCAGCCGGGGTGGTGGTGTCTCGAAACGGTGCTGTCGTGACAGGTTGCTGCGCCATATCGGGACGCGATGGTGCCGCGGGGGCGGCGGCTGGGAGAGCGCTTGCGGTTGGCCCCGTTCTTGCTGAGGTCATGCTGCGGGTCATGCGCCGGGAGCGAGACGCCCGTGGATGGCCCCCGCTTTCGAGCGGGCGCCATCCTCGCCCACCGGGCCGCCGATGATCCGGCTTCGGTTCGATCAAGCCACTGCGCTTCTGACGCTCGACCGTGGCGGCGCGCGCAATGCGCTGCCGATCGCCGCGTGGGACGCGATCGCCGATGCAGCGGCGTCGGTAGCAGCGAGCGACGCCCAGGTCTTGATCGTGGAGTCCGCAATGCCGACGGTCTTCTCTGCCGGGGCGGACCTCGCCGAATTTCCTGCTCTGATCGCTGACCCGGCACTGCGAACCCGGTTCCGCATCGCGATGGCAGCGGGGATCGAGGCGCTGGCCGCACTCCCGATCCCGGTGATCGCTGCGGTGGATGGCGGATGCTTCGGCGCAGCGGTTGCCCTGACGCTGGCGTGCGACATCGTCGTCGCGGGGGACGCGGCGCTGTTCGCGACCACGCCGGCAAAGCTCGGCATCGGCTATCCAGCCAGCGATGTCGCGCGGTTGCGCGCGCGGGTCGGGGCGGGGCAGGCGGCGCGGATGTTGTTCACCGGTGACCGGGTCGACGGTGATGCGGCGCTGCGGATCGGACTGGCCCATTGCCGCGCAAGCGATGCCGGCGAACATGCGCGGGCGATGGCGGCGACGATCTGTGCCAACGATGCCGACGCGGTGCGCCTGCTCAAGTCGATCCTGTGCGATCCGGCCAATCCGGCGCACGATCAGGCGTTCGAGGATGCGTTCGGCTCTTCCGGCTTTGCGCTGCGGCTCGACGCGTTTCTGGGAGGAAAAAGGTGAGCGTGGTGGAGCGGATCGCGGGCACTGGCGATGTGCTGATCCTGTGCGATCATGCCAGCAACCATGTGCCTGGCGACATCGACCTCGGCATCGGCCCTGCCTTGCTCGACAAGCATATCGCGATCGATATCGGCGCGGCGGCAGTAAGCCGGGGGCTGGCCGATAGGCTGGGCGCGCCCGCGCTGCTGGCCACCGTGTCGCGGCTGGTGATCGACCTCAATCGGGAGGTCGATGCGCCCGGCCTGATCCCGCATGTCAGCGACGGCCACGCAATCCCGGGCAATGAGCGTGCCGATCGTGTCGAGCGGATCGCACGCTTCCATGCCCCCTATCATCGCGCGATCGCGGCGCAGGTGCGCGCGCAGCGTCCGGCGCTGATCGTCTCGGTCCACAGCTTCACGCCCGCCCTCGAAAGCGGCATTGCCGCGCCGCGGCCGTGGGAGGCGGGCGTGCTCTACAATCGCGATATGCGGGCGGCGCGCCCGGCGGTCGAATGGCTGACAGGGCAGGGCATCGTCACCGGAGACAATGAACCCTATTCCGGGCGCATCCTCAACGCGACGATGAACCGGCATGCCGAGGGTACGGGAACCCCTTATCTGGGCATCGAAATCCGCAACGATCGCATCTCTGACCCCGCAGGCGTGGCGCGTTGGTGCGAAATTCTCACGATTCTGGTAACATTCGTGCGCGATCATCTTGCGCAGGGGCGGGCAGCGGCGACATAGGCACGCCATGACCGATCGTTTCGACAAATCCCGCCTGCCTTCGCGCCACGTCTCCGTCGGGCCGGAGCGCGCTCCCCACCGCAGCTATTACTACGCCATGGGGCTGAGCGAGGAAGAGATTGCGCGCCCCTTCGTCGCGCTCGCCAGCGCTGGCAATGACAGCGCACCGTGCAACACCACGCTGGATGCCCAGGCCGATGCGGCGCGCAAGGGCGTGGAGAGCAATGGCGGCATGCCGCGTCGCTTCAACACCATCACGGTGACCGACGGCATCGCGATGGGGCATCAGGGGATGAAATCCTCGCTCGTCAGCCGCGAGGTCATCGCCGACTCGGTCGAGCTGAGCGTGCGCGGCCATTGCTATGACGCGCTGGTCGGCTTTGCCGGGTGCGACAAGTCTCTGCCGGGGATGATGATGGCGATGCTGCGCCTCAATATCCCGTCGATCTTTGTCTATGGCGGGTCGATCCTGCCCGGCCGCTATCAGGACCGCGATGTCACCGTGGTCGATGTGTTCGAAGTGGTCGGCAAGTTCGCGGCCGGCACCTGCCCGATCAGCGAAGTGCACGCCCTCGAAAAAGTCGCCTGCCCCGGTCATGGCGCGTGCGGCGGCCAGTACACCGCCAACACCATGGCGTGCGTCGGCGAGGCGATCGGCCTGTCGCTGCCCAACAGCAACATGGTCCCCGCGCCCTATACCAGCCGTGAGCAGATCGCGGTCGCCGCAGGCTATCAGGTGATGGAGCTGCTGGAGCGCAACATCCGCCCGCGCGATATCTGCACGCGCGAGGCGTTCGTGAATGCGGCGCGGATCGTCGCCGCGACCGGCGGCTCGACCAATGCAGCGCTGCATCTGCCCGCGATGGCGAGCGAGGCGGGGATCGAGTTCGACCTGTTCGACGTCGCCGAGGTATTTAAATCAACGCCTTACGCTGCCGACTTGAAGCCGGGTGGCAAGTATGTCGCCAAGGACATGTATGAGGCGGGCGGCGTCTACATGCTGATGAAGTCGATGCTCGCCAATGGCCTGCTGCATGGCGAGTGCATGACCGTGACCGGCAAGACGCTCGGCGAGAACATCGATCAGGTCACCTGGAACCCGGACCAGAAGGTCATTTACGACGTCAAGACGCCGATCACCCCGACCGGGGGCGTGGTGGGCCTGCGCGGGAGCCTGGCGCCCGATGGCGCGATCGTGAAGGTCGCCGGCATGGCGCGGCTGCAGTTCGAGGGTCCGGCGCGCTGCTTCGATTGTGAGGAAGACGCCTTTGCCGCAGTCGAAGCGCGCTCGATCGCCGAGGGTGAGGTCGTCGTGATCCGCTACGAAGGGCCGAAGGGCGGGCCGGGCATGCGCGAGATGCTGTCGACCACCGCCGCGCTCTATGGCTTGGGCATGGGCGAAAAGGTTGCGTTGATCACCGACGGGCGCTTCTCCGGCGCGACGCGCGGCTTCTGCATCGGCCATGTCGGGCCGGAAGCGGCCGAGGGCGGGCCGATCGCACTGGTCGAGGACGGCGACACGATCCGCATCGATGCCGAGGCGGGGACGATCGACCTGCTCGTTTCGGAACACGTGCTCGCCGAGCGCCGCGCCCTCTGGCAGCCGCGCACCAATGATTATCAGTCGGGTGCGCTGTGGCGCTATGCGCAGAATGTCGGACCTGCCTATAAGGGCGCGGTAACGCATCCGGGAGCGAAGTCCGAAACGCATGTCTTTGCGGATATCTGAAGTTCTGGCGGCTGCGGGGGCGCTGCTCGCGCTCGCGGCCTGCGACCCCGGCCCGGTCAAGACCAAGGCGGAGCATGCGCAAGACGCGCGCGCCCAGGCGGCGCGTGATGAAGCCGAGGGGCGTATCCCTTGCGCGCTGGGGGGCGGCGACGATTTCAGCACGCGCTGTACGATCGACCGCGCGCAGACTCAGGATGGGTTGATCCTGACCGTGCGTCATCCCGATGGCGGCTTCCACCGGCTGCGCGTCACCCGCGACGGGCGCGGGGTGGTCGCCGCCGACGGGGCGCAGGCGGCGACGGTGACGATCATCGACAAGGATGCGATCGAGGTCGCGATCGACGATGCGCGCTATCGCCTGCCCGCGACGGTCAAGGGCGCGGCCAAGAAGTGAATGCAACGCGGCGATGGGGCTGGGCGGGGTTCTGGCTGATCGTCGCGGTGTCCGCAGCCTGGGTCCTCACAGATTCGTTCGCCTTCATCGCCAAGCGCCAGGCACCGACGGGCGAGACATTTTGGGGTCGCCGCATCTGGTATTTCGCGCATGTCGCGCTGGCGGTTCCCGTGCTGTTGCTTGCGCCGATCCAGTTTGCGGCTTCGGTGCGCATGCGTTGGCCATGGCTGCACCGTAGGCTGGGCCGGGTGTATCTCGGCGCGTCGTTGCTGGCCGGGCTGTCCGCGCTGCATCTGGGCAGCACGATTGCGGCGCAGGAGACGCAGGTGCCGCTCACGCTCTTCGCCATCGTCTGGATCGGTTTCGTGCTCATCGCGTGGCAGGCGGCCCGGCGGCGGCACATCGACCTGCACCGCGCATTCGTGATCCGCGCGACGGCGATCGCGCTGTCGTTCGTATGGGTGCGACTGATGGCGGCCGACGATGGAGTCATGCTCGGCTTTATCGAAAATGCCGAGATGCGGGCGGCTACGCGCGGGTGGCTCAGCTTCGTCCTGCCATTGCTGGCGGTGGAGTTCTGGCTGGCGTGGTGGCCAGCCGCCCAGTCGCTATTTGCACGACAGCGCGTTTGAGCCTATCGCCGCTGCCGCCAGAGGGCCGGGCGGCCGCGTTGCATGTAAGTGCACCGAGGAAAGTCCGGGCTCCACGGAAACACGGTGCCGGGTAACGCCCGGCGGTCCCGGTTCGCCGGGGTCAGGGAAAGTGCCACAGAGAGCAGACCGCCCACTGGTCTTCGGACTGAGGGCAAGGGTGAAAGGGTGCGGCAAGAGCGCACCGCGCGGCCGGCAACGGAAGCGGCACGGCAAACCCCACCGGGAGCAAGATCGAATAGGGGCCGCGCATCGGGAGTTCCGCCCGGCGGCCCGGGTTGATTGCTTGAGCCCCCATGCAAATGCGGGCCTAGAGGAATGGTCGCCTATCGCGCGCACCTCCCTTCGGGGAAAGGGCCGCGTGGACAGAACCCGGCTTACAGGCCCTCTGGCATCCAATTTCGTCTGAATTGCGGGGCTTGCCACCAAGTCCTGCGCTTTGGATAAAGGCGGCGGAGGCGGGACCGATGAAACGCAGCTTCGTCCTTTATGCAGGCGTGTCGCTCGCCGTGCTGACCCCGGGCGTCGCCGCAGCGCGTGACGGCGATACGCGAAGGGCGTGCGCGCAGGAAGCACGGCTGCCGACCCCCGATGACAAGACCGGCGTCGAATTTGACGATCTCGTCCCCGAACGGGCGATTGCCCTTTGTCAGCGCGCGCTGGAAGCGCACCCGGACGATGCGTCCGTCATGGCCAATCTCGGGCGCGCGCTCAGCAAGGCGGGCGAGAACAAGGCGGCGCTGCGCCTGATCGAGCGTGCCGCGGCGGGCGGCAGCCTGCAGGCGGTCAACACGCTGGCGTCGATGTATGAATCGGGCAGCGGCGTACCCAAGGACCCCGCACGCGCCTTTGCCCTCGCAAAGTCGGGGGAGAAGGGGCGCAACATCTGGCTGCTTGGTCGGCTCGCGGACTATTATCTGAACGGCACTGGGACGCCGGTCGATGTTCCGGCCGCAATCGCCACTTATGCGCGCGCGGCCGAGCTTGGCCATGCGGGTGCGGCAAAGGCGCTCGCGGATCATTACCGGTTTGGCAGCAAGGGGGTGCCGAAGGATTTTGCACTCGCCCGCAAATGGTATCAGCGCGCAGTGCAGCTGGGCGAAGCGGACGCGGTGGCAGCGCTCGGCTATATGGCCGAAGCGGGTCTCGGCGGGCCCACGGATCTCGTTGAAGCACGGCGGCTGTACCGGATCGCGGCCGATCAGGGATCGGGCTGGGGTGCGCAGAACTACGCCGTGATGCTCCAGAACGGCCGGGGCGGCCCGAAGGACGAAAAGGGCGCAGTGGAATTCGTCCGTCTGGCCGTGGACCGCGGCGAGACCAGCGCGATGCACCGCCTCGGGTGGTTCTACGAAAACGGCATTGGTCTCGTCAGCGATGTCCAGCTGGCGATCTCCTGGTATCGCAAGGCGGCGGATGCGGGTGACACCGATGCGATGGTGCGCCTTGGCTTCATGGCGCAGAATGGCAAAGGGATGCCGCGCGACCTCGAAGCTGGCCGCGCTTGGTATCGCAAAGCCGCCGATCTCGGCAGCATGAGTGCGACACGCAGCCTCGCTTTCGATCTGGCCGCAAGCGAGTTCACCGGCGTGCCGAGCGACAATCCGGCGGCGATCCGGCTCTATCACAAGCTGGCAGAAAGCGATGACCCCACGGACATCGCGATAGCTGCGGACGTGTTCGCGGCCGGCAAACAGGTGCCGATGGATCTGAAGGCGGCGCGCAAATATTATGAAAAGGCGCTCGCCGCCGGTGAGGAAGATGCCGCACCCGATCTCGTCGAAGTGATCCTACGCGACGCGCCGGATGATGGCGACCGGGCAGCGGCGCTGCGCGTGTTGACGACCAGTGCCGACAAGGGCGCGGGTTGGGCGCTGGCTGCGCTGGCGCATCCGGGCCCCTTGATCGAAACCGGGGGACTGAAATTCGACAGCGCGCCCTGGCGTCAAAAGATTGCCGCCCTGACCGACCCCAAGGTGCTGACCGGCGTCGCAAAGGCGCTTCAGGCGGGCAAGCTGGCCAAACAACAGTTCGCACTCGCGGTCCAGTATACCAAGGCTGCCAGCGATCCGTCGGTGGCGAAGGAATATCAGCTCAAGCTGATGATCGACCTGCAGCTGCAGGAGGCGGCGCAGCGCGAGCTGGCACGCTATGCCGGAACCGCCGAGTTCAAGGCGTTGCCCGAGGAACGACGGACTGCGTTTCTCGCGCAATTCGACACGCCACGGGTGTTCAACTTCAACGGTGACGCGTCGCATGTCGCGACCTTCTCCGCGCTGGCCGAACTGGGGATGAAGGAACCGGCGGCCAAACTGGCCTGGCGCCTGCTCGAAGATGGCAAGGGCGATACCGCAGCCGCGCTCAAATGGTTCACCATCGCCGCAGAACGCGGATCGGCCGATGCGCAGCGGGCGCTGGGCTATCTGCACCTCAAGGGGTTCGGGGTCGAGAAGAGCGCGGTCAAGGCGGTGCGCGCGTGGGAGGAGGCGTATCGGCGCGGCGAGGGTTATGCGGCGCTGAGCCTCGCGCTCTACTACAAAGGCGAGCTTGAGTTCAGCGAGGCCGAGCGGGCCGGTGCGCCGGACTATGACCGCGCCCAGGCATTCGAATGGATGCAGCGCGCGGCATCGGCGAGCTATGCCAATGCGGTGCTGCTTGCGCGCATGTATCTGGCCGGCGACGGGACCAAGGCCGACCCGAAAGAGGCGATCCGCCTGCTGCGCTGGGCGGTGCATTGCGGGGATTACAGCGCGCGCGTCGCATTGGGGGAAGCCTATCTATACGGCTCCGGCGTGGCCAAGGATCCGGCGATGGCGCTGCGCTGGTTCCGGCACGCGGCGGCGACGCCATGGAGCGGGGGCGCGGAGGCGATGGTCCGGGCGTCGGCGCTGGGCTGGGGCATGGCCGCGGATGTCAAGCAGGCGCGCTATTGGCTGGCTGAGGCGGTGCGGCGTGGCAGCGACGACGCCAAGAAATGGCAGGACACGTGCGGGGCACAGGCAACGATCAGATGCCTGACCAAGATTGAGGGCTTCACCCCGCTCCCGATCGGCCCGGAGACCGAGGGTGCCGCCGCCGAGCCGACGTTCGAAGCGCGCGAGGCGGTGCTGCGCAAGGAACTCGACGCTGCGGTGGACAATGGGTCGGAATATGCCGTGTTCGAAGGGTTTCGCAGCCTGGAGGAACATTATCTTCTCTACGGCAAGATGGACGCGTATCTGGCGACCAAGGTCCGCTCGCTCGCGATCAAGGAAGCCGCACTCACCAGCCGCTTCGGCAGTCGCGACAATTATTTCGCGCTGATCGAATCCTCGTGCCACTGGTCGAGCGCTGCCAAGGAAGCGAGCGGGGGCGGGCGACGCGAGGCGGCGTTGTTCTTCGCCAAGGTCGCAGTCAACAAGCTGCAGGACGCTCGCAAGCGCATCTCCGACCTCGATCCGTCGATCCGCGAATGCTTCATCCGCGTCCATCAGGACCGCTACCGCTATCTTGCCGGTATCTTCATGGAGATGGGCCGGTTCGGCGAGGCCGAGCATGTGCTGGCCATGCTCAAGGATTTCGAAAGCTACAATTACACGCGCGACAAACGGCGCGAGGGCGAGGCGTTCGACCAGATGCCGCTCGACGCCAAGCAGACGCAGAGCATGGCCGCATTCGACGCGGCGACCGCTGCGCTGGCGCAGGCGGGTGCTGCGCGCGACCGGCTGGTTGCGCTGCAGCGACAGGGCACGCTGACCGCCGAGCAACAGCAGGAACTGGCCGCGGCGACTACCGCGCTGGGTGCCGCGCAGACCGCCTTCCGCAGCGAACTTGGCGATCTGGCCAATGTCGTGGCCGGGCTCGACGCCACATTGACCCCGGACCAGCAGGCGAAAGCGGATCGGGTGGCGGCGATCCAGCCACGGCTCATTTCAACCGTGCGCCGCTTGGGCAAGGACGTCGCGGCGCTCCACGCGGTGGTTCTGCCCGACCGTATCCACTGGCTGATCACCACCGCCAATTATCAGAAGTCGGTCGTGGTGCCGGTCGACATGATCGCGATGCGGAAGGATATCGGCCTCTACCGCCAGGCGATCAGCGACAAGGCGGTGTTCATCACCGACCCGGCATCGAAGCTGTACAAGGCGATGTTCGAGCCGGTCGACCGGGCGCTGCGGGCAGCAGGCATCCGACAGGTGATGCTCTCGCTCGACGATGCGCTGCGCTACCTGCCGATGGCGGCGCTCCACGACGGCAAGCAATGGCTCGCCGAGCGTTACGCCTTCAGCGCATTCCGGTCGATCGACGAGGTGCAGACGGGACCGTCGGACGCGGCCGAATGGCGCGTGGCGGCGCTGGGCGCGAGCCAGGGCGGGGCGGGGCTCAGCCCCTTGCCCGCAGTGCCCGCCGAATTGTCGGGGATCGTCCGGGCCGAGGGTGCGACGACCGGGGTTCTGCCCGGCGTGGTTCGGCTGGACGGCGCGTTCGACCGGGCGGCACTCGGCGCGGCGATGGCGGGTGGCTATCGCGTGATCCATATCGCGTCGCACTTTGCGCTGGACCCGGCCAGTGCGGACAAGTCCTTCCTGTTGCTCGGCACGGGCAAGGAGCTGCCACTGACCGAGTTCATCAAGGATGGGAGCTTCACCGCGATCGATGTCGATCTGCTCGCCCTATCGGCATGCCAGACCGGCGTGCCTGGCGGGAACCAGAACGGGTCGGAGGTGGATGCGAGCCTTGCCGAACTGGCGCAAAAGGCAGGGGCGTCGGCGGTGCTCGCCTCGCTCTGGTCGGTGGCGGATGAATCGACCGCAGTGCTGATGCAGCGCTTCTACGCGATCCATGCCAAAGGCGGGATCAGCAAGGCCGAAGCACTGCGTCAGGCGCAGCTCGCCTTGATGGGCGCGCAGGGCGGCACGGGGGCCGATCGCGGCAAGGGTCGTGGGGCGCCGGGCGGCTCCACGGGACCGGCGGTGACCGGCTACGCGCATCCATTTTACTGGGCGCCGTTTGTGCTGCTGGGGAATTGGCAGTAATCGGAACGCCTTCGCACTTGATGCGCGGCGTCGCTTCGCGATAGCTCCCGCAACGGCGGATTCCGCCGGGTGGGGGGCTCAGATGATTATCGGGATCGATCTCGGAACGACCAACAGCACGGTCGCGGTTTGGCGGGATGGCCAAGCGCAGCTGATCCCGAACGCGATCGGCGACTTTCTGACGCCATCGGCGGTCAGCGTGACCGAAGACGGCACCATATTGGTCGGGATCGCGGCGCGGGATCGTCAGTCGACCCATCCGCGCGACACGGCGACCGCGTTCAAGCGTTACATGGGGACGCGCCAACTCACCAGGCTCGGCGGGATCGAGTTCAGCGCCGAAGACCTGTCGGCGATCGTGCTGGGTCGGCTGAAGGCCGATGCCGAGGCCTTTCTCGGGGAGCCGGTGACCGAGGCGGTGATCACCGTGCCCGCCTATTTCAACGACCGCCAGCGCAAGGCAACGCGCCGCGCCGGCGAGCTTGCCGGCCTCGACGTGCGGCGGCTGCTCAATGAGCCGACCGCAGCGGCGCTGGCCTTCGGCATTCAGGACAATGCGGAGCGCGAGCCGTTTCTGGTGTTCGATCTGGGCGGCGGGACCTTCGATGTCTCGATCGTCGAAGTGTTCGACGGTGTGGTCGAGGTGCGCGCTTCGGCAGGAGACAACCGCCTGGGTGGCGAAGACTTCAATGACATGCTGGCGGCATTCGCGCGGACACGGCTCGACATGGCGACGATCGGAAGTCGGGTCAGCCCGGCGGTCCTGCACGAATTGATGCGCGCAGCGGCCGAGCGGACGCGACGCGAACTGACCGTGGCCGAGCGCGCGCCATTTCGGATCACCGTCGGCGATACGGTATTCGAGACCGAGATCACCGCGCAGGAATTCGAAGCGCAGGCCGCGGCGCTGCTCGATCGCCTGCGCGACCCCGTGCTGCGCTCGCTGCGCGAAAGCGACATCCGGGTCGATGGGTTGAGCGAGATCGTGCTGGTGGGCGGAGCCACCCGCATGCCGATCGTCCGCAAGGCGGTGACCCGCATGTTCAGCCGCTTCCCCAACGCGTCGGTGCATCCCGACCATGCCGTGGGGCTGGGCGCAGCGGTTCAGGGGGGGCTGCTGGCCAAGGATGCCGCGCTCGATGAGATTCGACTGACCGATGTCTGCCCCTTTTCGCTCGGTGTCGACACGACCGAGCGTGACGCGCGCGGGGCATGGCATCCTGGGCTGTTCTCGCCGATCATCGAGCGCAACACGCCGATCCCGGCGAGCCGGATCAGCTATTTCCGCACGCTTTCCGACAATCAGCGCGAGGTGCAGTTCGGCATCTATCAGGGCGAAGCGCGCGAGGTGCGTAACAACATCAAGCTCGGCCAGCTCAGTGTGCCGGTGCCGCCGCGTCCGGCGGGAGAAATCGCAGTCGAGTGCCGGTTCAGCTATGACTCCAGCGGACTGCTGGAGGTGGACGTGCGGATCCCCGAAACCGGCCTGACCCGCAATCTGGTAATCATCGACGAGGCCGATGCGATGTCAGAACGCGAGCTGAGCCAACGCCGCGAGGCGCTGGCGGCGCTCAAATTCCACCCGCGTGACGGCAGCGAGAACGCCGCGCTGACCGCCCGCGCCACGCGCTGTTACGAAAGCTTTATCGGGGAGCATCGCGAGCGCATCGGGCAGGCGATGCTGGTGTTCCAGTCGGCGCTGGACCGCCAGGATCCGCGCGCGATCCGGATTGCGCATGCGGAGCTGACCACCTTGCTCGATGCGCTCGAAGGGGATCGGTTTCTGTGATGGTTTCCGATCCGTGGCAGGTGCTCGGGATTGCGCCGACCGAGGATGTGCGTGCCGTCCGCCGAGCCTATGCCGCCCGACTGAAGTCGATCGACGTCGACACCGATCCTGAAGGCTATGCCGCGCTGCGGCTCGCCCGTGATGCGGCGCTGCGTCAAGCGAATGGGCAGGGCGATGGCGCTGATCATGCGGAAAGTGCGGACCAAGCCGCACCGCAAGGCAATGGTGAGCTGCGCCTGCGCGTATATCCGTTCCATCCGCCGGCAATCATGGCTCCGGCGCAGGGCGGTGGCTGGCTATCGCTCCGCATCGCGACGCTGTCGCAGGATGCGATTCTGTGGAGCTGGAGCGAACTGATCGGCGGTTCCAGCGAGGGGAGCCATGCGGTCATCCCAATTCCCCGCAGCGCAACGCTGCGACCGCCCCGGCGCGATATGGAGGCGGCCCAGACGATCATCGCCTTTGCCGATTCCGCCGGAATCGAACCTGAATTCGATCATTTTGAAGCGATCATCGCCATCCTGTTTCGCGATGGCGTGCGTCGCGACACCATGCCGTCGGACGAGGAGGAGCGCGCGCTGCTCGCGCATTTCGAGGGAATCCGGAACGGGCGACGCATCGGTGAAATGACATACTATGCCGATGTCGAGCGCTGGTGCGCCGACATCATCGCGCATGGTGCGCCTGCGTCCAACTGCCTGATGGCACCCGCCGCAGCCTTTTTCCGCTGGCGCGAGCGCGCCGGGGAATTGGGCGAGGGGGATGCGGTTGCGTTCATCAACCGTCGCCTCAAGGTCTTCGAGTTCATCGATACGGTTTCAAAGCCGGAGCACCCTTGGAACAAGGCTTGGACGGAACTGACAACGTACGCGCATGAACGTTCGGGGCGAGGCTGGGGCGTGAAGCGCCAGCATGTTCGCGAACTGCTGGCGCATGTCCGAAGCGAGAACCCCGACGTTGAACACCATTTTGACAGCACGCGGGTCGCCCTGTGGGAAAATCAGAGCGAAGGGGGCAGCTTTCCATGGGGCCAGGTCATCATCGGCGGACTGCTGTTGCTGTCCGTCCTCGGCAAATGTTCACAAGAGGTCAGCCGACCGCCGATGCCGCCGAGCGACCTCGCGGGAGTTGGTTACATCGCGCCCGACCCGACGCAGCAGCGCTTTCAGATCGACAATGCATTGCGCGCGCGGGGTTATACTGACCTCACCCTAGCCGTTGCCGAGCAGGAAAATCCTGAACTGGCGCAGATGCTCAAAAGCAACTGGACCGTCGTGGCGGAGGAGGGCCGGGGCATGGGCGGCTTTGAGGATCGCTTGGCTGCGGCGTTGAACGACCGGCTGATCCTCGCGATCCGCACTGCCCCTTACGCAGAGGTCGCCGACTATCAGCGCAACCGCATCGCATGGGCGCGGGCCTATCGCGAGCAGGGTGCGGTCAAGTGTGACGACTATCTGCGGCGCGGCGACACGCCACCCGTGGCAGGCAGGACCGAGTTCCAGAGCCGCCAGTGGACGATCGAAGAGCGGGTGCTGCGCACCGCAAAGGCGCCCTTCCCGCCGGGCGGGGGCGGTGTCACCATTCCCGGCGAGATTGTGGAGGAGGTGCTGAATCGGACGCGCCTACCCGAGGCACGAGTCCGCGCGAGCCTGAGGGGCGAAGGCGATGCGACCGATCACTGTGCCGTTCGCATTGCGCTGCTCGACGCCGCCCTGAGGATGCCGCGAAAGCAGGGGCTGCCGATTCTGCGGGCGATGTAGCCCGGTCGGATCGGGTGGTCCTCACGCCGCCTTGCGGCGCTCCGCCATCTCCTCGTTGAGCATTTCGGCGAGCAGGAAAGCAAGCTCCAGGCTCTGGCCCGCGTTGAGGCGCGGGTCGCAATGCGTGTGGTAGCGGTCGGCCAGGTCGTGCTCGCCGATGTCGATCATGCCGCCGGTGCATTCGGTGACATTCTGCCCGGTCATTTCGGCATGAATGCCGCCGGCATAGGTTCCTTCGGCGCGGTGGACGGCAAAGAAGCCGCGCACTTCGGCGAGGATGCGATCGAACGGGCGGGTCTTGTAGCCGTTCGCGGCCTTGATCACGTTGCCGTGCATCGGGTCGCAGCTCCACACCACCGGGTGCCCCTCCCGCTTCACCGCGCGCACCAGCTTGGGCAGGCCGCCTTCGATCTTGTCATGGCCATAGCGGGTGATCAGCGTCATCCGGCCCGGCGTGCGGGTCGGGTTGAGCGTGTCGAGCAGGCGCAGCAATGCGTCCGGCTCCAGGCTCGGGCCGCACTTCATGCCGATCGGGTTGCCGATGCCGCGCAGGAATTCGACATGCGCCGATCCGTCGAAGCGGGTGCGGTCGCCGATCCACAGGAAGTGCGCGCTGGTATCATACCAGTCGCCGGTCAGGCTGTCCTGCCGCGTCAGCGCCTGCTCGTACGGGAGCAGCAGCGCTTCGTGGCTGGTGTAGAAATCGGTGCGCTTGAGCTGGGGCACGGTCTCGGGGTTGATCCCGCACGCCTCCATGAAGTCGAGCGCCTCGCCGATCCGGTCGGCGACGTCGGCGAACTTGTCGGCCCATGGGCTGCGGCCCATGAAGTCGAGCGTCCATTTGTGGACCTGATGCAGATTGGCATAGCCGCCGCTGGCGAAGGCGCGCAGCAGGTTCAGTGTCGCCGCCGACTGGGTATAGCCGCGGATCATCCGCTGCGGATCGGGGATGCGCGCTTCGGGGGTGAAGGCGATGTCGTTGACATTGTCGCCGCGATAGCTGGGCAGCTCGACACCGTTGATGGTTTCGGTATCCGCCGAGCGCGGCTTGGCAAACTGGCCGGCCATGCGACCGACCTTCACCGTCGGCAACTTGGAGGCGAAGGTCAGGACGACCGCCATCTGCAGGATCACGCGAAACGTGTCGCGGATATTGTTCGGGTGAAACTCCGCGAAGCTTTCGGCGCAGTCGCCGCCCTGGAGCAGGAACGCTTCGCCACGCGCCACACGGGCGAGTTCCTGCGTCAGCGCGCGCGCCTCACCAGCGAAGACCAGCGGGGGGAAGCTGGAAAGAGTATCGGTCGCGGCAGTCAGAGCAGCGCTATCGGGGTAAATCGGCAGCTGCCGTGCTTCGGCATGGGTCCAGCTGTCGGGGGTCCAGTCCATTGCCTGCTCCAAATTGCGGACATGGACATACCAGTCCTGATGATGGGCGATGCCATTGGCCGCGATCTGATTGAGCACGGCGGGCGAAGCGCGTTTCCCGTCCTCTTCCCAGCCCTGAACGGTCGAACCGGGTGTGTCGAACCATGCGCCAAAGGCGGCACGGGACATGGAGCGCTCCTCGCGGAAGCGGCGGATTTTCGAACCGGCTAACGTCGTCATCCGGCGGCCTTACCCCTGGTGGGTAAGTATATGCAAGCGACAAATTCACCCGATCGGGGTAAATGCTGCCCCAAATGGGCATCTTGGTTCAGCGCAGCTTAATCCGGCAACGTGCGATAGACTGGATGTCGTTCAGGAGGCCAGTATGATCCGCCCGTTTCTTATCGCGTCGCTGGCCGTGTCCCCCGTACTGGCGCAAGAGCCGGCCGGCACCGACACGAGCACCCCGCCGCAGCGGGTGCGCAGCGTGCTGCTGTACGGCGAGGAACCTTGTCCAAAGGCCGAGAGCCCCGACGAGGTCGTGATCTGTGCGCGGCCGGGTGACTCGCCGTTCCGCATTCCTAAGGTGCTGCGCAAGACCGAGCCGGGACCGGAGGGGACGAGCTGGGTGCGCCGCGCCGAATTGGTCGATGAGGTCAATCGTGCGACCCTTCCCGGCAGCTGCAGCCCGATCGGCAGCTATGGCCAGAGTGGCTGCACGATCCGGATGTTGCAGCAGTGGAAGGCGGAGATGAAGGCGAAGAAGGACGAGGAAGCGGCGATGCCGCGCGGTGCCGAACTCGACGATTAGTTACTGGCCGAAGCCGGGCTCGGCGGCGCGGCTCACGGCTTCCCGGGCGGCGGCGAACAGCGCGCCGGCCTTCGCCTCGCATTCGCGCTGTTCATAGTCCGGGTCGCTGTCGGCGACGATGCCGGCGCCGGCGGTGACGTGCATCGTCCCCTCTTTCACGATCGCGGTGCGCAGGACGATGCAGCTGTCCATCGATCCGTCGGGCGAGAAATAGCCGACGCCCCCGGCATAGGGGCCGCGCTGGTCGCGTTCCAGCTCTGCAATGATCTCGCACGCGCGGACCTTGGGCGCGCCGCTCACGGTTCCGGCGGGGAAGCCCGCGAACAGTGCGTCGAGTGCATCGGCGTCGGGGCGCAGCCGACCCACCACGTTCGAGACGATGTGCATGACATGGCTGTAGAATTCGACGGTGTAGCTGTCGGTAACGGTGACCGATCCGGCCTGTGCCACCCGGCCGACATCGTTGCGCCCGAGGTCGAGCAGCATGAGATGTTCGGCGCGTTCCTTGGCATCGGCGAGCAGGCTGGTTCGGTTCGCCTCGTCTTCCTCGCGCGACTTTCCACGCGGACGCGTGCCGGCGATCGGACGGATCGTCACCTCTCCATCGCGGACGCGGACCAGGATTTCGGGGCTCGACCCGGTCAGGGCAAAGCCGGGCAGGTCGAGGAAGTATAGGAAGGGCGAGGGGTTCACGCGGCGCAGCGCGCGATACAACTCGATCGGCGGAAGCGCGAAGGGTGCGGTGAAGCGCTGGGCGAGGACGACCTGAAAGATGTCGCCCGCGGTGATGTATTCGCGGGCGCGGTCCACCATCGCGGCATAGTCGCTGGCCGGCACGACCGGTTGCGGCACCACGTCCACCGCCTCGGCCGTGGCGCGCGGCGGCAGCGGGGCGGCGGCGAGGCGCGCGGCGGTCGCCTCGATCCGGTCGGCGGCGGTGTCGATCTGCTGCTCGGGATCGCGCGCTGGATCAGGCCAGATCGGCGCGACGAGAAACAGCGAATCCGCCAGCCGGTCGAAGATCAGGATCACCGTCGGCCGCACGAAGATCATGTCGGGTAACCCGAGCGCGTCATTGGCGGCGCGGGGCAGCGTTTCCACCAGCCCGATCGTCTCATAGCCGAAATAGCCGACCAGACAGGCCAGCGCCCGGGGCAGTTCCGCCGGTACGTCGATGCGGCACGACTGAACCAGCGACCGGAACGCGTCGAGCGTCGCAGCATCCGCCTGGACGAATGCGTCGCGGTCGGTGAGCCAGTTCGGATTGACCTCGGCAGCCTGGCCCTGCGCACGGAAGACGAGGTCCGGGGCTAGGCCAATCATGCTGTGACGGCCGCGCACCGCGCCGCCTTCAACCGATTCCAGCAGAAAGTCGCCGCGGCCCGGCTCGATCAGCTTGAGCGCGGCGGCGACCGGGGTGTCGGTATCCGCCAGCTGCCGCCGCCAGATCAGCGCCGGACGGCCGGCGGCAAGCTCCGCACGGGCGGCGTCGACCCCCTCAATCCCCCCGCGCATCGCGATCAATTGCCGCCCGTCGCCTGGCCGCTCAGCTGCGCCTTGAGCGCGGCGATGGCGGCTTCGTTGCGCTTGACCTTCACCGCCTTGCGCGCGGCGGCGGCGAACTGCTCGACATATTCATTGCCGATCAGCTGGGCGAGCTGGCCGCGGGTCTGGCCGATCAGCGCGGCGTTGCCCTTGGCATTGCCCTCCTCGATATCGTCGAGCTGGACGATCCAGTAACCGCCACGCTCGGGCGCCGGGATCGCCTTGGCCTTTTTCTCGGCCATGCTGAACATCAGGCGGACCGGCGGAGGCAGCTGATCGCCCATCTGGGCGAGCTGGCCGCGCGAGGCGTCGAGCGGCTGGATCGCGGGCAGCTTGAGGCCGCTTTCCTTCATCGCCTGCGCGATCGGCATGCCCTTGCTCAGCTTGGCGACGATCGCATTGGCCGCCTTGCGCGCACCGTCGAGCTGGCGGCTGCGGACGAGATCGTCGGCAACGGTCGGGCGGATTTCGGCGAGAGGGCGCGGCGCGGCGGCGACGACGCGGTCGGTTTTGACCAGTGCAAACGCGCCTTCGCTGCCCAGCGGGATCAGCTGCGGATCGTCGGTCGCTTCCATCGAGAAGCCAGCCTGGGCGATCTGCGCCAGCGTAGGATCGGGCGCAGCTTCACCGCCGATCGCGGCGCGGCCATCGGCGAACAGCGGGGCGCTGGTTCCCGGCTTCAGCTTGGAACCGGCCACCACTTCGTCGAAGGTCGCGTTGCCGGCGATCTCGCTGTCGATCTTGGCCCGCGCATCGGCGAGCGCGGTTGCAAGCTTGGTCTTGGCGATCGCTTCGGCGAGTTCACCACGAACCTGATCGAGCGACTTGCCGGCGACCTGTTCGATCCCCTCGACCTTGACGATGTGCCAGCCGAGCTGCGAGCGCAGCGGACCGACGACCGCACCCTGCGCACCGGCAAAGGCGGCATCGGCGATCGCGGGGCTGCTCGCGCGGGCAAACGCCTGCTTCTCGGCATTGGGCACGGTCGATGCCTGCAGCCCGGCAGCCTTGGCAGCGTCGGCCATCGACGTGCCGGCCTTGACCTTGGCCGCGATGCCCTTGGCGGCGTTTTCGTCGGCAACGATGATCTGCGCCAGATTGCGCCGGGTGCTGGCGGCATATTGCGCCGCGTTCTTCTTGTATTCGGCGGCGATCTCCGCCTCGGTCGCCTTGGCACCCGCTTCGAACTGGGTCGGGGTCACGACGGCGTAGCGCACCACGCGGCGCTCGGGCAGCGAATAGCGGCCGACATTCTTCTTGTAATAGGCCTGCAGCTCCGCCTCGGTCGGCGGGGTGCCGGGGGCAATCGCGCCGATCGGGATATAGCCGACCGAGCCCTTGCGCCGCTCCAGCATCAGCGAGGCATAGGGCAAAGCGAGTTCGGCCGGGACCGGGCCAGGGTTGGCGATCGGCGCCATCAGCCACTGGACCAGCGTCTCGCGGCGAATGTCGCTGCGCACCTGTTCGGCGGTGATCCGTTGTTCGGAGAGGAACTGGTCGAAGCGCTGCTGGCTGAACTTGCCGTCGAAGCCCTGGAATGCCGGGATCGACGCGATCTGTCCGTCGATCGCGGCGGGGGAGACGACCATCCCGTGCTCGCCGGCATATTCCTCCAGCGCCATGCCGTCGATCACCTGGTTCAGCACCTGATCGAACCCGCCGGTGCGGACGAACTGCGCCATGTCCAGCATCGGCTGCTGCTCGCGCACCCGCTCCAGCGCGTTGCGCAGGCGGTCCTGCATTTCCTGCTGCGTCAGCTTCTTGTCGCCGACCTCGACCAGCGCGCCGTTCGCCGAAGGGCCGCCGACGCCCAGATTCTGCACGTCCATCATCGCAAAGCCCACGCCGAGCGCCACCAGCAGCAGCAGGGCAACGATCTTGCCGGGGGTCGAAAAGATGATGCGGCGGAAATTGGTGAGCATGGAAACCCGCTGAAATGGGAAGAATTGGCCCCGCTTTAGGGGGCGGGGCGACGGGCATCAAGCGACAACGGCAGCGCGGCGCGGCAAGGCGCTTGTGCGGCCCCGCCGTGCGGCCTATCGCGGCTGTCCAATAGTGGACAATCAGGGGAAGCGGGATGCGGCGCAAGCTGGTGGCGGGCAATTGGAAGATGAACGGCGTCACCGATTCGCTGGGCGAAGTGGCGGCGATTGCCAAGGCCGCTGCCGTCCATCCCGGCGTCGATGTTGCGCTGTGCCCCCCGGCGACGCTGATTGCCCCGGCGGTGGCGGTCGCGGGCGGGATGCCGATCGGCGGGCAGGATTGCCATGAGAATGACAGCGGCGCGCATACCGGGTGCATCTCGGCCCCGATGCTGAAGGACGCGGGCGCCACGCTGACCATCGTCGGGCATAGCGAGCGGCGGGCGGACCAGAATGAGACTAGCCACGACGCCTGGGCCAAGGCGGCGGCGGCGCATCGCCATGGCCTGAACGTCATCCTGTGCGTCGGCGAGACCGAGGCGGAGCGCAATGCCGGTCGCGCCGAGCGGGTGGTGCAGGCGCAGATCGAGAAATCGGTGCCCGAGGACGCGGACGGGAGCTGGTTCACCCTGGCATACGAGCCGCGCTGGGCGATCGGCACCGGGCGGACCCCGACGCTGGAGGAGATCGAGCTGATCCACGCCATCGCCCGCGCCAAGCTGGGTATGATGGTCGGTGCGGAGAAGGCCGAGGCGATCCGCATCCTGTATGGCGGGTCGGTGACCGGGGCGAACGCGGCGAGCATCCTCGCGGTCGACAATGTCGACGGCGCGCTGGTCGGTGGAGCGAGCCTGACCGCCGAGAAGTTCGTGCCGATCATCGCAGCGGCGGCGACGCTGTAGCGCCGATGGCGGAGCAGCCGGAGACGCGGGCGCGGCGGATCGGGCGGTGGTTGCTGGCGCTCTTCTACGCCGCGGCGGGGGTGGCGCATTTCCTGTTTACCGATGCGATGGTGCGGATCGTGCCTTCATGGGTGCCATGGGACGCGCGTGAGGTGGTGCTGACCACCGGCGCGGCCGAGCTGATCTGCGCCGCCGCGCTGATGACCCGGCGGTGGCGGCTGGCGGCGGGCTGGGCGCTGGCGCTCTATGCGCTGTGCGTGTGGCCGGCCAATGTGAAGCACGCGATGATCGACCTGGCGTGGCTGGGCGGGAGCGGGACGGGGCTGTCGGCGTGGTATCATGTGCCGCGTTTGCTGGCGCAGCCGGTGCTGATCGCGTGGGCGCTGTGGGCGGTCGGCGCGGTGCGGGTGGAGCGGAGTGTGACGGCGCCGGGAAACTGACGAAGTTCCGCGCAACGCGCTTCATTCTGTCAGCTTCGGACGGCGCTTTGGCGGTTCGGGTGGCTCGGCCAGCGCGGCCAGTGCCATGCGGAAATCGGGGCGGGTGATCGTGCCGATCTGACGTCCGCGATAATAGCGCGGGCGCGTGACGCCGTTGAGCGCGCGGTCCATCGCCATGCTGAACATGCGGTCATAGCCCATCATCAACGCCGCATCCCATGCGCGGGCGAAGTCGGCCGCCTCGGGCCGCTCGCGCAATTTGTAGGCGGTCTGGCGGCTCATGCCCACGGCTTTGCAGGCGCGGGTGACGGTGCCCATGACGGCGAGGGCGTGGATGAAGTCGGTCTGACGCCGCGCAGTCCAGCCATCGGCGCGGCCACAGGTGGGGGCGGGCGTGAAGGCGAGGATGGCTTCATCCTCGTCAGACATGCCGGTGGAGGATGGGGCGGGC
>NZ_LSJM01000231.1 GCF_001557215.1 Sphingomonas sp. CCH9-E2
CGTCTCACGGGCTTTCGCAGCAGCTTCTACGCACCTTTCAATCGCTTCGCGATTAACCGTCACGATTCTGTCGGCCGCGACGATCCCACGGAACGCGGTCGGGCTGGCGCTCTGCATTAGGCGCTGCCCTGCTTCCCAACGTGGTAGGCCGAGCGTTCACGCCGCGATGCGCTGCGCCATCTGCTTGGGCGTCATCGCCATGACCGGAGCTTTGGAAAGAATATGGACAACATGGTCGATGCGGCCGGTCGCCGTGTCCACGCCCTGCTGAAGCACGCCAAGCGCCTTGCTGTAGTCGGGCACGTTGATCGCGCGGCGCGCTCGGCCGCCAAGCCCTCCACGGCACGGCGTAGCAATGCCAGCTCACGGTCCTGACCTTCTATCGCGGCACGCAACCGGTCGAACGCGCGGGCCTGGTCCTGCTCGGGCCGGGCATGGTCGCCCGCCATGTCCCTTGCCCCGGTCGCGCGACAGGGCGCGGACGAGCTGGCGCTGGTCGGCGAAGTCGCGCGGCCGTAATGGAGATGCACGTCGTCGCGATGCCGCGACATGCCGACATAGGCGCTGTGCCGGTCCATGCCGGGGGTGGCGAGGACAGGGGCGCGATCGACCGTCACCCCCTGCGATTTATGGATGGTGGCGGCATAGCCATGATCGACATGGGCATAATCCTTGGTGTCGAACGCGACACCGCGCCCGTCATCGAGGCGCACCGCCATGCCCTCGGGCGATACCCGCTCGATCGGGCGAGCGTGCCGTTCTTGACCCCCATGCCCCGTTCGTTGCGAAGGAACATGATGCGGTCGCCGGTCGCGAACTGGCGTGTCCCCCGCTCGGCCTTCACCGTCACGTCGCCGCCAAGGTCGTCCGACGAACGCCCAGCGCCAGCGCGGCGATCAGGTAGCGCATACAGATCTTGGTCGAAGCATCGTTGGCGGTCCCGTCCGATTGGAGCGGGACCATGCGGTTATTGAGCAGGCTTGCCCATTTTGCGGAGCATCGCATTCAGGGTCGCGATTTCGCGGTTCTGGCTTGTGATGGCTTTCTGCGCCTCGCCCCGGACCTCTGCATTCTGGGAACTGCGAAGCGCGATCTGCGACATCGCGACCGCACCGCGGTGATGCTCGATCATCTTGCGAATCCACGTCTCGCCGGCATCGGCTCCCTTCGCCGCCATCATCTTCTGGTGCATGTCCATCTCGGCCGGGCCGTAGGGGTTGGCCGCGGTTGGCTGCATCATCTTGGAATGATCCATGCCTTGATGGTTCATGCCCTGATGCCCCGCCTGCTGGGCTAGGGCCGGGGTAGCGAGCAAGGCAAGGGTCGCCAGCACGGGTACAATACGCAGCTCGATCTCCTCGGGTCGTGTCAATTTTCTACGCGCCGGAAGCGCGCCCCCCTCATCCGCCGAAGCGATAATCGTTGGGTGGCTTGTCCTATCAGTCGCGCTTCGGTTCAAAGCCGGGGAAGAATGGCCTTCATCTGATCGATCTCGCGGCGCTGCCCCTTGATGATTTCGCCGCATAGCGCTTTCAACTCGGGATCACGGAGCGACGCCTCTTGGCACATCAGGATCGCGCCCGAGTGATGCGGAATCATCGACCGCGTGAACGCCCGGTCTCCGATCGTCGTCTGCGTCCGGATCAGCGCGTAGCTGCCGAGGAAGACCGCGATCGAGCCGATAATTAGTGCGCTGTTCGCCGCCCTGGAAGGAAACATATGGCGCATGGCGAGGATCATCGCGACTACCATCGGCGCGACCATCATCAGCGTCATATAGAACATATTCAGGTTGTTGTAGAAGCTGCCTAAACTGTCGATCATCACGAACATAACGAAATACATGATGATGCCGCTGACGACGGTCTGCACCGCCAAGCTCACATATGCGTTCTTCATCATCGCTACTCTCCCGTGTTGATGCCGCCCGCCCGCATAAGTGCGCCGCGCCGTGTCGCGCGTCGCCGGACAGGCTAGCGCATCCATAACAGTCAGTGGATGATACGTGCGTAATCCATCCACCCCTCACCGATTCGACAAGCCTTGCTGCAGTTCTAGGATACCAAACGGCCCGCGCACGCTTTCTGGACGGTCAACAGCTTGGCGTAGAAGAAGGTGCGTACCCGCGCGGTGTGCCGTTCGGTGAGAGTCGCAAACAGACCACAGGCAAAAACTGCAAGTGCGAGCGTAGCGCCAACAAGTGCGATGTTGCCCGCCGTTGGTGGTAAGCGCTCAGAGCCCACTAACAACGCTGCGGCGAATGCCATGATTGGAAAGTGCATGGCATAGAGTGAAAAGCTGGCTTTTGCTCCATAACCGGCGAACGGTCGCAACCAGCGCGGCGTTGGCGGATTCGCTCGTAGCAATATATATAGAAAAAGTGCGAATGCGCCCGCCAGTGCCAGTTCAAGGCCCTCCAGTCCGACAACCCGCACAACGATAAGTATTGCCGGTAATATGCTGCTCGCAATGATCAGCCAGGTGCGGCCAATCGGTGATCGGGGAAAATCGGTCAGATGCGTTTTGGTCATACCATGAAGCGCAGCACCACAAAGCCAACAAGCAAAGCCGATCAGCATGAATGGCGTAATCCAGGCCAGACCGATAAAAATTAAGAAGATTGACGGGCGACGTTGCCTCCAACTGACGACAATGGCCGGAAACCAGATGTAAAACCAGAATTCATAAGCGAGGCTCCAAAGTGGTCCGTTAGTGCCGAACGGCGCAACCACGATGCCCTGCAAGAAGAGAATGTTGCCTAGCAGCACATGCCACTCGAGCGCGCCGACGACATCCTTGCGCAGCACGTAAGTCTCGGTCGTGCCGAGATGGGTCGATGACTCGAGGGCGTAGAGGCCCACCGCGTCGAGCGCTCCACCGATCACCAATGCCGGCACTAGCACGACCAGCAATCGCGCAAGGCGGTCGATCAGGTAGCTTGACCAATGCCAATCCCCGATCCGTCTGTCGATACTGCGCGCGATCCAGAAGCCGCTGAGCACGAAGAAAAGAATGACGCTTGCATGCGCATAACCAGCCAAAAAATAGCCGGCCGAAGCCGCGACCGAGGCTTGCCCGCAATAATCTTCGATGAGGAGATACCAAGCATGTGCGAACGCGACTACGACTGCCAGGACACAGCGCATGGCATCCATAACCGCAAAAGCGCCCTGACCCGACTTCTGGTCGCCGCGCTCCATGTCTTGCCCAGATTTGGTCGAAAAGCCGTCTCCGCGGCGCGCATCCGTTGTATCCCCCATGCATACGATACGACGGCAGATCGCTTACCCCTCAAACTCGTGCCTTCTTTTTTGCCGAACAGGGTGGGGCCAAGCTGTTACGACAGCGATGCTGCCCGTTGGCGGGCGCGATAGAGACGCGTTTCGGCCGCCTTCTCGCTTATGTCGAGTATCAGTGCGGTTTCGACTTGGCTGATGCCCTCGATAGTCCGGAGGACCAGCGATTCCTTCAAGGTCGTTGGCAACACGGCGATGGCACGTGTCGCCCGGTCCAGTTCCTGTCGATTGGCTACGGCGTCTTCAATCGCGTTTCGGTCTCCCGGGACAGCCTCGGCCTCCCTGCCAATTGGCACCGCCAATGACAAATTGCCGCACGGCGTGCTGGCCACCCATTTAAGGCAATGGTTCATCGCCATGTGAAGGCAGGGCACATGGCATTCGTGGCAGGGCGTCCATGCACGCCTTCATGTCGGGGTTGATCTGGTGCATCTCTCTACCTCCGTGTGAGTCCCCGCCTGCCCCTGATACGCGCGCCGCGGAATCACCCCTTGTCGCGATCTCCGTCGATCGAGGCGATGCTACATCGCCCATCGGCCGAACAGCGTTGCAACTATGATGCCCGCGCCAAGCATTAGGAGCGTCAGCGCCGTCATCGCGACGATCTGCGGTCCGGTCACGCGCGGGCCCGTCCCCATGCCGCTCATCCCTGCCATCGCATCGTGCTTCATGTCCGGCATCGGCGTAGCCGATTGCCGGTCCGCGGCGACCTCGTGCCCGCCATGCCCGAGTACGCGCACCGTGCCCATGCCGTGCTTCAACCGGACGCCGACAAGCCAAAGGTTGATAGGGTAGGCAACGGCGAAGCCGACAAGCGTCGCAAGCGACATGACGCCCCAAAAGCGAAGCGAGTTGGCGTGCATCGCAGCCATGTCCCGGCTCATCAACACCACCATCGTCGGGATCATGCCGGCCATAACGGCATTCATCGAAAGCCATTCGGGGATGAACGACATGCGAAGCGCCCCCCAATAGGAACCGCCCGCCATGTCGCGCATGAACAGCGCCTGGAAAATCAGCAGCCCGAACGCGAAGCCGAACACATATTCCGCAATCACGTCCTGCCACATCGGCAGGCCGAGTGCCGTGGTGATCGCGGCCGCGGCGATGACGCCGGTCGCGTCACCCGCCATGCAATGAATGGCCGACCCGAACGCCTGCTTCCAGAGCGGCCGAACGAAGTCCTCGTGCCGCTCGTTCGCCGGTTCCTGGCAGGACAGGACATAGGCCGCGGCCATGATCGGGCCGCCGTAGAGCGTGACCAGCAGCCACCCCCATTTCATCACCCGCAACTCGGGGTTGCGGGTGAAGGCATCCCACGCGACGTAAGCGACCGATATCGCGGTCAGCACGAACCATCCGATCAACACGGCGTCGAGCCAGGGGGCCGGGGAAGGCATCGTCATGGCAGCTCTCCTCTACATGCTAGAGGATACGTGGCTCCCCGCGCCAGCCCTCGCGCGGGGCGTGTCAGGCGAGCTTGCTGGATACGGCCTTGATCGCCTTCAGCCCCGATCCGAACCGCGCGATGGCCTCGCGGTTCCTCTCCAGCTCGCCGTAAGGGAGGTAGGATATGTCGAGGTCGGCGACGCGGCTGAACGCGGGCCGCTGCAATTGCGCACGAACGTCCGCCTCGCGCGCGTCGGGCGCGACGAGGAACAGTCCCGCGGTCGCGTGAAGGTCGCTACCGCTCAAGGCCAGGTCGAGCATCCTGACGATGCCCGAATAGATCGACGTCGAATGCTCCACCTCGAACGCTGCGGCGACGTGATCGCCGGCCTTTTCAAGCCACAGCACGTCGATCAGCCGGATGGAATCAGCGCCCTTCGACCTCGCGATCGTCTCGGGCAAGCGCTCAAGGCACCCTGCGCCCAAGGGCGATCCGTTGAAGGCTCGGCTGCGATCGTTTGCGGCGATCCATACGTCATAGCCGAGTGCCAAGCCTAGATCGCGAAGCCATGCCTGAATTTCGGTATGGGTGCGCTCGTTCTCGCCTTCACGCTGCGCGGCCTTGCTAAGCGTGCGCGCCTCTTCGCGCGCCGCCTCGAGCCGCTGCCCCCAGCTCGCCAGAGCCGCGCCGCTCACGTCGAGCGGCGGGGCCGGGTAGCGATCGGAGCCGATGTCGAACAGCAAGCCGCCGATCGCGCCCAAGTCGTTCGATAAAAGGTCGCGGAAGCGGTCGTTGAGGTCGAGGATGCCGGTTCGCATCGCTAGGAAATGCTCCCAGCTCCCAAGCTTCACGTTCGCCCCCGTCAGCGCGTTGTAACCCTTGACGATCGCGGTGTTGAAGGGCGGCACCAGCGTCGGGTGAAGGAAGTAGAGGAGGTTGGCGACAGCAGGCCCAAGCCCCTTGATCTTCAGGCGGTCGATCGCGTGGATATGGCCGATGATCTCCTCGGCCGTGTCGCAACACGAACAGGCGTCTAGCAGGCGGCCGAACGCGCGCTGGTTCTCGGGGCTCTCGTATATGTCGGGGATGCGCAGCTTCGGTTTCCAGAGGAACGCATGGTCCGCACCTTTGAAGATTTGGCGCTGTTCGGCAACGGAATGGACGACGGTTTCGAGCGACGATCCGCGATAGGCGACGCCAAACGAACCGCGCTCGATCTCGCCGACGACCTGGGTGATACCGCGCCGGATCGAACGAAAATTCTTCAGCCGCTCGTCCCACAGGAACCAGCTTCGATAGGTCGCGCCCGGATCGTCACGCCAACGGGTAATGAGCCGACGCACAAGGCCGTCGTGATCCTCTTTGGTAGTTATTTGATCAAGTTGCGCGGCCATGTTGTCGTTGCGATGCCCCCTTCGTTAAAGCGAGACCTAAGCCGCCGGTCGGCCAGCGTCGAGCCGTTCCGTTAAGTGGACCGTTACTTCGCTCGGGCTGAACGTACCGATTTTGCAACGGTGCAGACGCTTGGTGGCACGATGAGCCGTGAGGGGAACGTCCGCCGCTACGTATTGACCAAAGTAAGCAAATTTGCGGGAAGCGCTGAATCATGCGGACTTCGAAGCTGACTTTGCTGGCGGCGGCACTGGCGCTCGGCATGGCGATGGGTCGTGGGCACGATGAGGCCGCAACCAAAAACAAGACCTTCGGACAGCGCTTAGCAAGCTGGCTCGGTTGCCTGCACACGGTGGTGATTCACTTTCCGATCGCCTTGATCATCGGTGCGTTCGCAGTGGAGCTACTCGGGCTTTGGCGGCGCAAGCCTTTACCGAGATACGGCACGCGTCATGCTTGTCGTCGGCTCGGTAGGCGCGATCATCGCCATCGCCGTCCAGGGTTGGCTAGGGGGTTCTTTCATGCATGGCGGCCTCGACCATCTCGCGTTCTGACGTCAGCCGCTGCTCCATATTGATGCGTCAAATGGAGATATCCTAAGGTCGGCTAATTTTGTTTTGGGAGATGATAAATGAGCACCTGCGTGAAGATGATTATAGCGGTGTCGATCGCTCTTCCTGCCGCAGCGTGGGCGCAGTCAGACGCCCGCACCACTGACACACGTGCCGTGGCGGCGGCGCTGTCACAGTATAAGGACGCGATCGAAAAGCTTGACGCTGCTGGAACCGAGCAACTGTTCACGACCGACGCGCGGGTTTTCGAGACAGGAGCATCTGAGGGCAGCTACGCCACCTACCTGGCTCATCATCTCGGTCCCGAGCTGAAGCAGTTCAAATCGTTCCGCTTCTCCGACTACAAGGTTGACGTCCGCTTCGAAGGGTCGGTTGCCCTTGCGACCGAGACCTACCGTTACCGGATCGAGCCAAAAACCGGTGAGGCCGTCGAACGACTCGGCGTCGCCACAAGCGTGCTTAAGAAGATGAACGGACGATGGAAGATCGTGTCCATGCACAACAGCGCTCGGAAACTGAAGGGCACCTAACGGATTGCCGGCAGAGACTGTCGCGTGAACGTTTTTGGCACGTGCGTGCGGTCCGGGTCGTCCGCCCGTGCATGGACGGCGATCATGCCGGAAGCTGGGGGCGGATCATCCCCCAGCCATAGCACCAGGTCGGCGGCTGCCATGCTCTCGCGCGCACGCTCCACCCCGATGGCTTCAATCGGATCGCTCGTGTCGGTGCGCCCCGCGGTGTCTGTGAAGACCCATGCCAGCCCGCCCCGCTCGACCGGCGCCTCGATCCGATCGCGCGTCGTGCCGGCAATTCGCAGCACCGGATTACCGATCCAGGGATGTGCTTTCGGCAGATTGCGCTAGACCGGCATACTCATGATGTCCTTGTAGGCCGAAAGCACTTTATTGCGAACTTGTAACGTCGCCTCGAAGGCGATTGAGGACTCCTGCCGCGCTAGCATGACCTTCGCAATGTCGGTTTCCTCTCCTCGTTCGTAGGCGACCGTCAAAGCACCAGCGCGCGCATTGATCGCGTTAATTTTTTGAAGCTGCGTCTGAAAAGTGGTGGCGAAGCCGCCTGGCTCCGCGAGTCCTGATTGCGACACGCCCGCCGCTCCGCTCACTCCTGAGACGGAATTCGGGCTATCCGCCTTTCCCAGCGCGGTGTTCATCGCTGCGTCAAAAGCCGCTCCTCTCGTAGCCCCAGAAACGGTGTCAGAATTCGGGTTGCTCGCTACATTCCGAAGCGCCGCGTTCTTGTCGAGTACGGCGTTCCGCAAGGCCATGACATCGTTGATGGAGATGCTGCTCATATTTACCTCAGTGCGCCTTCAGCGCACCTACATGTCGCATTGAAACCGTTAGGTTACGGTTAACTGAACTTAGTACTGATTGCCTATTCGTGAAGCCATGCACCGACTCGCAATTAGGTCCGCGCAAGGCTGCTACGGTTAGGCTATGGTCGGATGGTATAATTATCAATTACTTAGCGGAATAGACACGCGGTTACTATGGGGCGATCCTAATCGTGCATCGTACCGCCTCGTCTGCTTTGCCTGCCGCTTTTCTGCATCGGTCGATCGTCTCGCGGTTGGCCGTCACGATCTTGTCGGCCCCGACGATCGCGCGGAACGCGGCCGGGCTGGCGCTCTGCATCATCCGCTGCCCCGCTTCCCAACGGGGAAGGTCGAGCGTCCGCGCCGCCATGCGCTCGGGCCATTGCCAGCTCGCCGGCGCGATCTCGCGCGCGACGAGGCCCGGCACGATCG
>NZ_LSJM01000232.1 GCF_001557215.1 Sphingomonas sp. CCH9-E2
CGGTTGAGCAGGCCGGTGAGCGGGTCGAGATCGGCGAGGCGGCGCGCCACGGTTTCGGCCGCGACCGCCGCATCGCGCTCCTGACTGAGCAGGCGGATGCGATAGGTGATCGCGATCGACGACAGCAATGCCTCTGCCGCCATCGACATCAGCGTCGAATTGTCGAGCCAGAAGCTCCACGGTAGCACCCCGAACCCGGACAGAACGCGCAGGCAGCCCGCGACGATCGGCGCGGCCCAGGCGATGCCGAACAGCCACAGGAAGTTCGATCGGTTGCGCCACGCCGAGATCACGATCGCAACGATCGGCAGCAACATGCTGACGAACACGCAATTGTAGAGCGTATGCGCGATCTTTGGGGCGAGCGGCGCGAAGATCGCGAAACCGACGCCGCTGACGAGCAAGGCCGCGATGCTGGCGCGGATCAGCAGGCGCAGCCGCGGACCGAACACATGCTCTTCGAAAAAGGTGCGCGCGAACCACAGCGCCGACGCGGCGGTGACTGTCAGCAGCAGATAGTTGAGCCGCAGCCGGAAGACATTGGAAATGTCGGGCATCGCCCAGGCGAGCGCGCCAGACGAGGTGAACGCATAGGCCATCAACGCCGCGACCATCGCGGCATAGGCGAGCTGGAACCGGTATCGCAGTGTGGTCCACAGAGCGAGATTATAGGTCAGCAGCGCAATGCACAGCCCGCCGAACGCGGCATAGAGCGCTGCCATGAACAGATTGGCGCGGTAGCTCTCCGCGGCGGTCGCGATGCGCAGATTGCGGATTACGGCATAGAGGTTGCTCGACCCCTCGACCTTCCACAACAGCCGGTCGACCGGTGCCCGCAGGCGGGGAATCGGATATTCGACGATCGCGCCGAGCTGGATCCGCTTGGTCAGACCGACGGCGTCGTCGGACATCGTCTGGATGCGGCCATCGGTGTAGAGGACGTGCAGCGTCACGCGCTCCTGCCACAGGCTGAGCATGCGCGCGTTGAGCGGTCGGCGCGAGCGCGAGCGTTCGCCGACGGGTTCGGAGATGACCCAGAAGTCGCCGCTGCCGAATTGCTTCTGTGGCGTGATGCAATCGAACGCGGCGAGGTCGCGGGCAATGGCGCGCGGATCGTCGCCGGGCGCGGCGCGGCGGATGCAGGTGGCGACCGGGCGGCCAGTGGTACCGGCGCTCCAGCCGGGCGGGCGGGCGTGCGCCGGAATCGCGAAGAACGCGGCCAGCGCGACCGCGAATCCCAGCAGCGTGACGAGCCCCCTTGTCATATCACGCGACTAACCCGCCGAACCCGAAGAAGCGGTTAACGTCTGGCGCCGATTGTGATCGCGCCGCTGCGGCGAAGCATGCGCAAGTGCATGTGAAGCCTGTCCGATGGCGGGACGCGGGACGCGAGACGGTGGTTAACGCTGCATACGCATTTCGGTAATCTGTGTGGAGCGAGGCCCGTGATGACACCGATACACCGAATCGCCGCCGCAGCGGCTGTACTGAGTCTGACCGGTCCGGCGATGGCCGGTGCGCGTTACGAGACGCGCCGGATCGCGGTTCCGGCTGCCGGACTGGATCTGTCGACCGAGGCGGGGATCGATATCCTTGCCGCGCGGATCGACCATGCGGTGAAGCGCATCTGCGGGCGCGACCGCGCGTGCGCCGACGGAGCGTGGGAAAGCACCGAATGGCAGGTCGACCGGCTGATCCGGGAAGCGCGCGCGTGGCGGCGGCTGGCGGACGAACGCGCGGCGCAGCTGCGGGCGTGCCGGGAGCGGTGTGGGCGGCCGGCGGGGTGGGATGCGCCGGCGGTGCCGGTGGGGGTGACCGTGGTGGTGGTGCGGGATTAGGCGGGCGGATTTAGCGGACCGTCGGCTAACGACCCCATTGCTGACATCAGAATGGATCGCACTCCAATACCGGCAGCTTCAACGCGGCACGCTGTTGCGCGACAATTCCGTTGACCCTTGATCTAAATCCACGCGGGTCATTGACCAACGCCAAAAGTGGCGTTGCATGGTGAACAACCCTTGGGTCAGTGATGCCGCTCAGAAAGTGTTCGGCTTCTTTCAGCCTGCCCAGTAGCCCGCAAGCGAGCCCCGCTTTGTAGCCGAACCAACTTCGGCGCATATCCTCGCTATCCTTCGCGCTCTGGATCACGAAACCTGCGATTGCGCCGAACGAGGAGAATTGGTTTTCGAGTTGTTTGGCGCTCGATGCCGCTTGGTCAGCAATTTGCGCAACGGCTGCGCGGAACTGGTCCTTGTCCTCGAAAGACGTATGTGATCCGCGAACTAAGTAGTCCAAGCTCATGAAGCCGTGTCCGGCCCAGAGCCAATGGACAGCGTTATCAAGGTCGACGCTCACCGACCACTGGCCTGGTCTGAAGCCTACGATGTTCAGCCAAATCCCATGATCTAATATCCAAAGGCGGGTTTGGCCCCTCCTCTTGAAGCCCATCGGTCCCAGCGTCGCTTTGGCGGCGGCGGCAATGATCTTGGCGTGCTCTTCGGCCATACTCACGGTGCTAATCAGGTCATCGCCCGCTTTCCACTCAATTGCAGCCCTAGCCGTCATCCTGAACTTATTTCAGTATCCACGCCGCCAGCGGCTTGGTCGCTTGTTAAGCGGTGGATGCTGAAACGAGTTCAGCATGACGATGGGGGCGGGAGCGTTGCCGTATCGCAGCCTCCGCGTCGCCCCGGCCTTGAGCCGGGGCTGGGCTTCTTGCGACGCGAAGGTAGCCCGGTCCCGGGTCAGGCCCGGGACGACGGGGTCGAGTGTGCTTTCCCCCAAAACAAAACCGCCCCGGTTTTCACCGGGGCGGTTTCGTGGTTCGCGTCGGTAGGACGGCTTACTTCGCCTTGGCCGGGGCCTTTTTGCCGCCCTTTTTCGATCCCTTTGGCGCTGCCGGAGTGATCGCGAAGGTGAGCGCATTGTCTTTCAGCTTCACCTCGACCTCGCCGCCATGGACGAGCTTGCCGAACAGCAGTTCCTCGGCCAGCGGCTGCTTGATCTTTTCCTGGATCAGGCGGCCCATCGGGCGCGCGCCGTAGAGCTTGTCATAGCCGCGTTCGGTGAGCCACGCCTTTGCCTCATCGTCCAGGCTGATATGGACGTTGCGGTCGGCGAGCTGGAGTTCGAGCTGGAGGATGAACTTCTCCACCACGCGCTCGACCACCTTGGTCGGGAGATAGTCGAACGGCACGATCGCATCGAGACGGTTGCGGAATTCGGGGGTGAAGAGCTTCTTCACCGCGTCTTCCTGAACATCGTCGCGGCTGATTTCGCCGAAGCCGATGCTCTCCCGCGCCATGTCGGACGCGCCGGCATTGGTCGTCATGATCAGGATGACGTTGCGGAAATCGACCGTCTTGCCGTGGTGATCGGTCAGCTTGCCGTTGTCCATCACCTGCAGCAGGATGTTGAACAGGTCCGGATGCGCCTTTTCGATTTCGTCGAGCAGCAGTACGCAATGCGGGTTCTGATCGATCGCGTCGGTCAGCAGGCCGCCCTGATCATAGCCGACATAGCCCGGAGGCGCGCCGATCAGGCGGCTGACCGAGTGCCGCTCCATATATTCGGACATGTCGAAGCGCTGCAGCGGGATGCCGAGCAGTTCGGCGAGCTGCTTGGTCACTTCGGTCTTGCCGACGCCGGTCGGGCCGCTGAACAGGTAATTGCCGATCGGCTTTTCGGGATCGCGCAGGCCGGCGCGGCTGAGCTTGATCGCCGACGACAGCACCTCGATCGCCTTGTCCTGGCCGAACACGACGCGCTTGAGGTCGGTTTCGATGTTCGCCAGCACCTTGGTATCGTCGCTCGACACCGTTTTCGGCGGGATGCGCGCCATGGTCGCGATGACCATTTCGATCTCCTTGGGGGTGATCGTCTTCTTGCGCTTGGACGGGGGCACCAGCATCTGCATCGCGCCGACCTCGTCGATCACGTCGATCGCCTTGTCGGGCAATTTGCGGTCGTTGATGTAGCGCGAGCTGAGCTCCACCGCCGACTTGATCGCGTCGGGGGTGTATTTGACGTTATGGTGATCCTCGAACGCCGAACGCAGGCCGGCGAGGATCTTGATCGTATCCTCGATCGTCGGTTCGTTGACGTCGATCTTCTGGAACCGGCGCAGCAGGGCGCGGTCCTTTTCGAAGTGATTGCGGAATTCCTTGTAGGTGGTCGAACCGATGCAGCGGATCGAGCCGCCCGACAGCGCGGGCTTGAGCAGGTTCGACGCGTCCATCGCGCCGCCGCTGGTGGCGCCAGCGCCGATCACGGTGTGGATCTCGTCGATGAACAGCACCGCATGGGGGAGCTTTTCCAGCTCCGACACGACCTGCTTCAGCCGCTCTTCGAAATCGCCGCGATAGCGCGTGCCCGCGAGCAGCGCGCCCATGTCGAGCGAGTAGATGACCGCTTCCTTGAGCACTTCGGGGACGTCGCCCTCGATGATCTTGCGCGCCAGGCCCTCCGCGATCGCGGTCTTGCCGACGCCGGGATCGCCGACATAGAGCGGGTTGTTCTTGCTGCGGCGGCACAGGATCTGGACGGTGCGATCGACTTCGGGGCCGCGACCGATCAGCGGATCGATTTTGCCGGTCTTGGCCTTTTCATTGAGGTTGACGGTGAACTGCTTGAGCGCGCTCTCACCCTTCTTGCCGTCGTTCTTCTGCGCCTTGTCTTCCTCGGCACCCTTCGGCGGGGCGGATTCGACCGGGGTCGCGCCCTTGCCGACGCCGTGGCTGATATAGCTGACGGCGTCGAGACGGCTCATATCCTGCTGCTGCAGGAAATAGACGGCATAGCTCTCACGCTCGCTGAACAGGGCGACCAGCACGTTGGCGCCGGTCACTTCGTCGCGGCCCGAGGACTGGACGTGCAGGATCGCGCGCTGGACGACGCGCTGGAACCCGCTGGTGGGCGAGGGATCGGTCTGCTGATCGACGCGCAGCGCCTGAAGCTCGGTATCGAGATAATGGGCGACGGTGGTCTTGAGCTCACCCAGGTCCACCCCGCACGCACCCATCACCTTGGACGCATGTTCATCGTCCACCAGCGCCAGCAGCAGATGTTCGAGCGTCGCATATTCGTGGCGACGCGAGCTGGCGGCTTCCAGCGCGCGGTGAAGGGTGGATTCGAGGGCGGAAGCGAAACTAGGCATTCGGCTTTACTCCAGTCGGGCCGAAGAAGAGAGACACGCGGCCCGTGCATCCCCTATGTCGGGAGTGTTGCACCGTGCATCAAGCGCCGCACCTGTCCCCAAGACTCTTATAGCGTGACGCCCGGGGATCGGTGCTCCACTCATCGCTTGAATAAGGCATCCGCGCTTGCGCGATGGTTAACGGCGCGTTGAATGATAGTACGGCAGCGCGCGATTTCGGTTTCGAGCAGCGCGATCCGCGCCTCGAGCTCCGATACCGAAAACGGGTCGAGATCCTGGCGCGCCAGTTGCGCTGCGGGATCGTCGGTGCGGCGGGGAAGATCGTCTTCCATGGCGGAAAGGTCGGACGGCATCCCGGCGATGTCAAGCGGATGTGGCGCTATTTTGCCGCCCGCGGATGCGACAGCCGCCAGTTGATCTGAACCGCCTGTCCGAACACCGGCGAAAAGGCGCGCAACTCCGCCTGCGCGGCGGCACCGAAGTCGCGGCTGCGCCCGATCCGCGCGAGGATACCGGATTGCGCCCCGCGTGAGAGGGTGCGGGCGCGGTCGTCGTCGCTCATCTGCGCCAGATAGATGGCGGATTCGATCGTGTCGGGATGTTCGGGGCCGAGCGCGGCGCGCTGGATCGACCAGCCGCGCGCGATCAGCGCCTGCATCTCGGCCATCGTGCCGGGGCGCAGCTGGCGGGCGATCGACAGTGCGAGCGCGATCAGCGAATCGGCGAAGTTGACATTTTCCGGGCCCCAGGTCGCAGCGCCGCGCGCGACAATCTCGCGCAACTCGGTCTCGGCCTCGCCGTGCCGGCCGAGCGCGGACAGGACGCTGGCCAGCTGCGCGCGCGCGTTCAGCGTATCGGGATGGCCCGGGCCGAGCTGCGTGCGATAGATGTCGATCAGCGTCCGCCGTTCGGCTTCCTGCTCGGCCAGCGGCAGCGTATCGGCGAGGTAGCCGCGAAATGGCGCGGTCCGCAGATGGGCCGGGCCATAGGCGGCGACCGCCATCGCCAGTGCCTTGCGCAGCAGCGGGCGCGCCTCGTCCACCTTGCCCTGTGCCTCCAGCACGACGCCGAGATTGCCATAGGCGCGCGCCAGCGACGGGTCGTCCGCACCCAGCCGTTCGGTCTTCACCCGCAGCACCAGCCGGTCGATCTGTTCGGCGCGCTGATAGTCGCCCATCGCCACGAAGTTGCGCGCGGCATTGTTGAGGACGATCAGCACGCCCTCACCCTCGTTGCCGGTCTGCTCCCACAGGATGATCGCGTTGTAGTAACGCTGCGCCGCATCGGCATAGCGGCCGGCGTCGTGCAGCGCGCTGGCGAGATCGCCCTCGGCGCGGGCGCGTTCGAGGATGCGCGTGGGGTGGCGGGTCGCGAGCGTGTCGGCGGAGAAGGTCAGCAGCTTCACCGCCTCGCCGATGCGACCCCCTTCGTTGAGGGTGACGCCGAGGACGCGGCTCGCGTCGAGTGCAGCGACCGACCCCGCCCCGCCCTGCGCCGTGCGGATCGCGAGCGCCCGGCGCATCAGCGTCGCAGCCTCTTCATGCTTGCCGATCGCGGTCAGCGTCGTCGCGAGATTGCGGCACACGAGCGCGACATTGTCGCTCGGCTCTGGCCAAAGCCGCTCGGCAATGGCGAGCGCGCGGCGGGCGGGTGCTTCCGCCTCAAGCGGCGTCCCGGAATCGTCGAGCCCGCCGGACAGGTTGACCAGCGCATAATATTCCAGCGCGGTGCCGCGCGCATGGGTGGCGGCCGCAGCGGCGGCGCGGCGTGCGGCGCGCAGCTGGAGCGGGCGATCCTCACGCCGCTGCCCGACCGAGGCGAGCCAGGTCAGCAGTTCGATGCAGCGGGCGGCGGAGGGATCGGTTGCGAGGCATGCATCGACGGCCGGCTCGATCAACGCCTGCGCCTCTGCGAGTTTGCCCGCATTGAGCGCCGCCATGAAGCCGTCCGGCAGCGGCTGTTGCTCAGGTTGCGCGGCCCAGGCCGCTGGCGCGGTGGCGAGGGCGAGCAGAGCAAGCAGCGGAGGGAGGGCGCGGTGCATCGGCGAAGCGTTCCGCGCGTGCGATCCGCTGTCAACCGACGAAGGCGGTCGCGCTTTGCGTAGCTGACCGCTTGACGCGACGCGCTGCCGCGCCGATTCAGGCGCAGTTCTAGGGGGATCCGCATGACCAGCCTGCCCGACCGGATGACGGCCATCGATCCAGCGCAGCCGGGCGGGCCGGAGGTGCTGGTGCCGGTCGAGCGGCCGGTGCCGGTGCCGCGCGCGGACGAGGTGCTCATCCATGTCGCCGCCGCCGGGGTCAACCGGCCCGATGTCCTGCAGCGCATGGGCGGTTATCCGCCGCCGCCCGGGGTGACGAGCATTCCGGGCCTGGAGGTCGCGGGGACGGTGGTCGCGGTCGGCGCGGACCTGCCGCCCGAGCTGATCGGCCAGCCGATGTGCGCGCTGATCGCCGGGGGTGGCTATGCCGAATATGCGGTAGCGCCGCTCGGCCAGTGCCTGTCGGTGCCCGAAAGCCTGTCGATGGTCGAGGCGGCGGCGATCCCCGAGACGCTGTTCACCGTGTGGACGAACCTGTTCGAGCGGGGGTACGCCAGCGAGGGCGACGTCGCGCTGGTCCATGGCGGGACCAGCGGGATCGGCACGATGGCGATCAGCCTGTGCAATCTGTTCGGCGTGACGGTGATCGTGACGGCGGGGAGCGACGACAAGGTCGCCGCCTGCCTGGCGCATGGCGCGGATCATGCGATCAACTATCGCACCGAGGATTTCGTAGCGCGGGTCAAGGACCTGACCGAGGGGCGCGGGGCCAATGTCGTGCTCGACATGGTTGGCGGGGAGTATGTCGCGCGGAATTTGAAGTGCATGGCCGATGACGGGCGGCATGTGTCGATCGCGGTGCAGGGCGGGGCGATGGCGACCGTCCCGGTGTTCGAGATCATGCGCCGCCGCCTGACGCTGACCGGATCGACGCTGCGTGCGCGCGATACGGCGTTCAAGACACTGGTCGCCGACGAGTTGTCGCGGTCGGTATGGCCGTTCGTGGCGGACGGGCGGCTGAAGCCGGTGATCGACCGCACCTATCCGCTCGCCGAGGCGGCCGAGGCGCATCGCCGGATGGAAAGCGGTGCGCATATGGGGAAGATTGTGCTCGAGGTCGTGTCGTGAGCGGCCTGATCCTGCATGAGTATGCCCCGTCGGGGAATTGCTACAAGATCCGGCTGACGGCGGCGCTGACGGAGAAGGCACTCGAACGGCGCGGCTATGACATCATGGCGGGGGAGACGCGGACGGCGGCGTTCCTGGCCAATGTGAACGCTAATGGGCGGATTCCGGTGCTGCAGGATGGCGAGCGGTTTTTGCCCGAGAGCAATGCGGCGTGTTTCTACCTTGCCGATGGCAGCGCGCTGATCCCTGCCGATCCCTTCGACCGGGCAGACATGCTGCGCTGGATGTTCTGGGAGCAGTATAATCACGAGCCGAACATCGCGACGGTGCGGTTCTGGATGGGCTGGGTCGGGGAGAGCAATCTCGACGATCTGCAGCGCGCCCTGTTGCCGGGGAAGCGCGCGGCGGGGGTGGCGGCGTTGAAGCTGATGGACGAGCATCTGGCCGGGCGTGACTGGTTCGTGGGCCGTGCACCGAGCCTCGCCGACATCTGTCTCTATGCCTATAGCCATGTGGCCGAAGAGGGCGGGTTCGCGCTGGCGCCATTTCCGGCGGTGCGCGCATGGATCGCGCGGGTCGAAGCGCTTGATGACTATATCGCGATCACTGCGTGACATTTCGGTGACGCGGCAACGATTCGAGCTGTAACATTCCATCGCCATAGGCGACCCAGGCAAGGGCATTGCACGGGGCGCTTCAATGGCCACCATCACTCGACTTCCGTTTGACACGAATGTCGCAGAATTCGCCGATTTCACCGCAGCGGAACCTACGATTCCGGAAAAGACGGTGGGCGGGCGTCGACAATATCGGACCATCTGGATCAGTGATATCCATTTGGGGACGCGTGGCTGCAACGCCGAGATGCTGATCGACTTCCTCGATCATGTCGACAGCGACACCATTTATCTGGTCGGCGACATCATCGACGGGTGGCAGCTCAAGAAGAAATTCTACTGGCCCGCGGCGCATAACGACATCGTGTGGCGCATCCTGAAGCGCGCCAAGCGCGGTGCCCGCGTGATCTACATCCCCGGCAATCATGACGAAATCTTCCGCCAGTTCACGGGCCTGAGCTTTGGCGGCGTCGAGATCAAGCGCCAGGCGATCCACCAGACTGCCGATGGCCGCCGCCTGCTGGTGCTGCATGGCGACGAGTTCGACGCGATCACGCTGAGCCACCGCTGGCTCGCCCATGTCGGCGACGCGGCCTACACCGCGGTGATGGCGCTCAACCGCTGGTGCAACAAATATCGCAGCTGGCGCGGCCTGCCCTATTGGTCGCTGAGCAAGCACGCCAAGCAGAAGGTCAAGAACGCGGTCGAATTCATCTGCGGCTTCGAGGAAATCGTCGCCAAGGAGGCCGGCGCGCGCGGGGTCGATGGCGTGATCGCCGGGCATATCCACACCGCCGAGATGCGCACGATCGACGGAATCGAATATTATAATGACGGCGACTGGGTGGAGGGTTGCACCGCACTGGTCGAGCATTACGATGGCCGGATGGAAATCCTCCATTGGGCCGATGAGATCGCAGCGCGTGACCTCGACCCGGAGCGGGTCGAGGAGCGCGTGGCGGCTTGAGCGAAACGGAGATGCGGATCGCGATCGTAACCGACGCCTGGGAGCCCCAGGTGAACGGCGTCGTCCGCACGCTCCAGTCGGTGCGGCGCGTGCTCGAGGGGCAGGGGCATAAGGTCAAGGTGATCTCGCCCGACCTGTTCTATTCGGTGCCGTGCCCGACCTATCCCGAGATTCGGCTGGCGATGGTGCGCAGCCGCACGATCGGCGATCTGCTCGACGAATTCTCGCCGCATGCGGTACATCTGGCGACCGAGGGGCCGGTGTGCGTCGCGGCGCGGCGCTGGTGCCTGCGGCATGATTTCCCGTTCACCACCGCCTATCACACGCAATTCCCGGACTATGTCGAGGCGCGCTCGGGCGTGCCGGCGGAGTGGGTGTGGCGCTATATCCGCTGGTTCCATGCACCGGCGCAGTCGATCCTCGCCTCGACAGCGTCGATCCGGCAGGCGCTGGTCGATCATGGGCTGACCCAGGTGCAGCATTGGGGGCGGGGCGTGGACTTGGCCAATTTCCACCCGGGCGTGGTGCCGCATCCGGCGATGGCGGCGCTGCCGGGGCCGGTGCAGCTCTATGTCGGGCGCGTGGCGGTGGAGAAGAATCTGGAGGCGTTCCTGGCTTCAGAGCATCCTGGGACCAAGGTTGTCGTCGGCGATGGCCCGGCGCGTGCTGCGCTGGAGGCGAAATATCCTGAGGCCAGGTTCATGGGGTCGATGTTCGGCGCCGAGCTGGCGCAGGCCTATCGCGCGGCGGATGTGTTCGTGTTTCCGAGCAAGACCGACACGTTCGGGCTTGTGATGATCGAGGCGCTGGCATGCGGGACGCCGGTCGCGGCCTATCCGGTGACCGGGCCGGTCGACATTTTGACACCCGAGACCGGGGCGATGGCCGAGGATCTGGACACGGCGATTGCGCATGCGCTGACGCGTGATCGGGATGCGTGCGCGGCCTATGGGCGCAGCTTCACCTGGGAGGCGAGCGCGGCGCAGTTCCTGGCGGCGCTGGTGCCGATCATCGAGGAAGCGCGCGCGGCTTGACCTTCCATTCCTCCCCTGAGCTTGCTCAGGGGAGGGGGACCGCTCGCGAAGCGAGTGGTGGAGGGGCGGCCGCGCAGACGGCCGTGACCAGCTCGGCAAAATTCCGCCC
>NZ_LSJM01000233.1 GCF_001557215.1 Sphingomonas sp. CCH9-E2
CTTTCATGGTCCAGACTATCATAGTCTCTGGGCCACTCAGCGGGGGGCAGATCAAGGCGTTGGGCAAGACCGGTCGGGAAAGCCATCAAGCGCGGCAGCAGGAGGTAGCTTCCGGCAAGTACAAGCACGCAGAAGACGATGGCCACCGCGGCCCGCCGGATGATTTTGCGCTGCTCGGCCTCTAAGTCCGTCACCTTCTCCATGGATCAGGCCTCGACCGATAGTTCCGCGCCGGCAATTGCTTCGATCACGCGGCAATCGCCCGCGCGACCGCCCTCGCAGGAAACAGCGACCTCCGCGAGCGCATCGCGCAGCGTCTCAAGCTGTGCGATGCGCATTTCGATATCCCGTAGATGGCGGCGTGCAATTGCCGCCGCCTCGGCGCAGTCGCGTTCCGGCTCGTCGGCGAGCGCAAGGAGCGAGCGGATCTCCTCGACTGAGAAGCCAAGGCCACGGCCATGTCGGATGAAGGCAAGGCGGCGCACGTCCGCGGCGCCATAGGTGCGCCGTCCCGAGGCGGTCCGCAGGGCGCGCGGGAGGAGACCAATATCCTCATAGAAGCGGATCGTGTTGACCTTGGTTCCGGTCCGCCTCGCCAGATCACCGATTGCCAGCAGCTTGGTCATGCCTCTTGATCCTCCAGTTACTGGAGATTGTATAGCTTATCCATGTCCAAACCCGAAAAAACAGTCTCAGCCGATGAGCGCTTCACGCCCGCGCTCGGGCGAGCCGGACTGACCGGCGCCTATGATTTCGCCATCAGGCTGCTAACGCGCGAGCGGCTGTGGCGAACCGCGCTCCTTGGGCAAGTGGCGCCGCGCAACGGCGAGACTATCCTCGATGTCGGCTGCGGCACGGGCAGCTTTGCGCTTCTGATGAAAGGTCGGGCTCCGGATGCCCGGATCATAGGGCTCGACCCTGATGCGGACGTTCTTCATCGCGCCGAAGCCAAGGCGAGAAGGGCAGGCGTGGAGATTGAGTGGCGCCAAGGCTTTGCAAGCGATGCGGCAACCTTGGGCGCACGCTTCGACAAGACCGTCTCGAGCCTCGTCTTTCATCAGGTTCCCTTGGCTGGAAAGCGAAGCGGGATTGCAGCGATGGCCGCAGCGCTGAAGCCCGGCGGGGAACTTCACATCGCTGACTATGCGGCGCAAACATCGCCACTGATGCGCTCGCTGTTCCGGCTGACCGTGCAGCGTCTCGATGGTTTCGCCGATACCCAGCCCAATGCCGAGGGCGCGATCGAGGCCATTCTTGCCGATTTGGCAGGCGGACCGGTAGCCCCCCTGCGAGCGATCCCGACGCTCACCGGCGCGATCAGCTTGTTCCTCCTCCAGGCTCCCAAAAACCTATAACGCGAACCATTTGCAGAAATGCTTGCTTCTACAGTTACTGGAGGTTGTAGAAGCAGCACATGGCAGATTCGGATGAAGCAAGCGGCTGTGGCTGCACTGGGGACAGCGCGCGCGCGGAGAAGGATCCGGCCTACCGGCGTGCGCTCTGGATCGTCGTGCTCCTCAATCTCGGCTTCGGCGCATGCGAGATCGTCGGCGGCTTTATCGCCGACAGCCAGGCGCTCAAGGCCGACTCGCTCGATTTCATCGGCGACGGGACGATCACGCTGGTAGGCCTCATCGCGCTCGGCTGGACCGCCGCAGCGCGCGCCCGGGTCGCGCTTGTGCAGGGCATATTCCTGTTGACGCTGGGGCTTGGCGTGATCGGCGTCGCTCTTTGGCGTGCCTTGACCGCGGTCCCGCCCGAGGCCGATCTGATGGGCGCTCTCGGCGTCGTAGCACTCATCGTGAACGTGACCTCGGCATTCGTACTCTCGCGGTTTCGCGAAGGCGATGCAAATGTGCGAGCGGTCTGGCTGTTCAGCCGCAACGATGCGCTCGCCAATGTCGCGGTCATTGTGGCTGCTGGGCTTGTCGCGTGGACGGACAGCGCCTGGCCCGACCTTGCGGTTGCCTCGGTAATCGCGGTCCTCTTCCTTCACTCCGCCTATGAAATCCTCCGCGGCGCGCGTACCGAGCTGCGCGAGTTGACGCAGACGGCTTGATCTTTGGAGTTCACTGCGTGGTCCTGCTTTTCCGTCTTCGCCTGTTCACTCTTCTTCTTGCAGCGCTGGGCGGCATCATGCTCTCTCCGGTAGCTGCGCGAGCGCAAGGCGGCGAGGTTCAGACCATTTGGCGGCTTCTCGACTATGTGGCTGTCGACTATGCCGGAGCAGTGTCGGGCGGCCGCGTCACGAGCACGAATGAATATGCTGAGATGACCGAATTCTCGGCGACGATCCGGACCGGCATCGCGGCCCTTCCTTCGAAGCCCGGACGGGCCAGGCTGATCGGCGAGGCCCAGGGGCTTGAGGCCGCCATCGCTTCAAAGGCAGCGCCGGAAGTGGTGGCGCAGAAGGCGCGAGCCTTGGCGAGTGATCTGCTGGCCGCCTATCCGGTGCCACTTGCGCCCGCCAAGGCGCCCGATCCTGCACGCGGCAGGGCGCTCTACGCCGAGAATTGCGCGAGCTGCCACGGCGCCAAGGGCGACGGCCGCGGTCCGCAGGCGGTTGGAATGGATCCGCCGCCGATCGCCTTCACCGACGCTGAGCGTGCGCGCAAACGCAGCCTGTTCGCGCTCTATCAGGTGATCGATCAAGGGCTCGACGGCACGGCCATGCAGAGCTTTTCGCATCTGCCATCGGAAGACCGCTGGGCGCTTGCAGCCTATGTCGGTGGTTTCGCGTTCAAGGACGCGGCGGCGGGCGAGCGCATGTGGAAGAGCAACGCCGCCCTGCGCCAGCGTTTCCCCGATCTCCAGGCCTTCACCAGCATGACGCCGGAGGAACTCGGCCGCGCTATAGGGCAGAATAAGGCGGATGCCGTCGTCGCTTACCTGCGCATGAACCCGCAGGCACTCAGCATGCCGACACCCGCATCGCTCGCGGTCGCACGCGAGAAGCTTTCACAAAGCCTCACCGCCTATCGCGCGGGCGACAGGCGCAACGCCGAGCGGCTTGCACTCTCGGCCTATCTCGATGGGTTCGAGCCGGTGGAGCCGATCCTCACTGCCCGCGACGCGACACTGATGGCGCGCATCGAGGGCGCGATGGGGGAATTCCGGACCGCGATCGGTCGCGGTGAGCCGGCAGAGGTACTCGCCGACAAGGTCGCCGTGATCGAGGGTCTGTTCGCAGACGCAGAGACCGTGCTGTCGCCCGATGCGGCGAGCGACGTCTCGACCTTCATCGGCGCACTCACCATTTTGCTGCGCGAAGGGCTCGAGGCGCTGCTGATCGTCGTCGCGATGATCGCCTTCCTCCGCAAGGCCGACCGGCCGGAAGTTCTGCCCTTTGTTCATGGCGGCTGGATCGCCGCGCTCGTTGCGGGCGGCGCGACCTGGGCGGTTGCGACCTATGCGATCTCGATCAGCGGCGCGAGCCGCGAACTGACCGAAGGGTTCGGCTCACTCTTCGCGGCGGTGGTGCTGGTCTCTGTGGGCATCTGGATGCACGGCAAGTCGCATGCCGAAAGCTGGCAACGCTATATCCGCGAAGCGCTCGGCAAGGCGTTGTCGCGACGCTCGGCCTGGTTCCTGTTCGGACTCGCCTTTCTCGTCGTCTATCGAGAGGCGTTCGAGACGATCCTGTTCTTCGCGGCGCTGGCGGCGCAAGGGCGCGGCGGCGTCATCGCGGCAGGTGCTGCAACCGCGGTCGCGGCGCTCGCCGTGGTTGCCTGGGCAATGCTGCGTTACAGCCGCGTGCTGCCGATCGGGAAATTCTTCGCCTACAGCTCGGTGCTCGTCGCCATCCTGGCAGTGGTGCTCGCCGGCAAGGGCACGGCCGCGCTCCAGGAGGCCGGGCTCATCGACATCACGCCGGTCGCGCATGTGCCGAGGTTGTCGATGCTCGGCATCTTCCCCTCATTGCAACCGCTGCTGCTCCAACTTCTCGCGCTCGCGATCCTGTGTGTTGGATTCTGGTATAATGGTCGAAGGCATGCGACAGGCACCGCCGCGGCCGAGTAGAAGCGTCCTGTGATGGCACCGCGTCGCTCAGCTAGCGTCCGCAGAAAGCGTCTCGATCAATGGGCATCCGGCATGCTCGCCTGCATCACAAGCGCGCACGACTTCATGAAGAACCTCTTCCATCCGCCGCAGATCGAAGAGCCGTGCGCGCACGCTTGCGAGATGCGCGGCGGCGATACCGCGCGCATCCGCGCATGACACCTCACCTGCAGCGGCAATCCCGATCAGTGCGCGGATCTCTTCAAGCGTAAAGCCGAGCTCGCGCGCACGGCGGATGAAGCGCAGCCGCCTGACATCGTCAGCATCATAGCTGCGATAGCGGCCCCGCCGGCTCGCCCTTGGCGTAAGGCCGATTCGCTCATAATAGCGGATCGTCTCGATGTTGCAGCCAGCCTGGCGCGACAGTTCCCCAATCGCGATCATCTCTCCGCTCACACGTGCCTTCCGAAAATAATGGCTTGAGTCTGTAGCTACTACAGACGGTATGACCTCCTCATGACAGATTCAAGGAGTCGTTGATGCGGACCGGTTCACGAGGCGGAGCGCGAACAAGTGGAGCGGTCCTGTTGACGCTCGGAGGCGTTACGGCCGCCTTTGGCGTGGCTGCTTGCTGCGCCTTGCCTTTCCTGTTCACGACTGTGGGGATCAGTGCCGCCTGGTTCGGCGGGATTGCGACGACGGCGGCCCCTTATCGCGATCTTCTGTTGTGGCTGAGCGCGCTCAGCCTTGCCGGAGGCACGCTCCTGCTCTGGCGGATGCAACGTTCTACCGCCACTTGTGATTCAGAACGTGCCTGCACCCCGGTGTGGCTGCGCTTGATCCTCTTCATCGGGCTGCTCACCGGCGCGGCCCTGCTTTGGCTCGGCTATTCCTATGTCTGAGCAGGCGCCTCAGCTCGAATCGACGCTCACCTGTCCGCACTGCAACTTCGTGAAAACAGAGATCATGCCGACCAACGCATGCCAATATTTCTACGACTGCGCCGGTTGCGGTGCGGTCCTCCGGCCGAAGCATGGTGATTGCTGCGTCTTCTGTTCATTCGGCAGCATTCCTTGCCCACCGATCCAGCTTGAAGGCAGAAGCGCGGCCAGCTGTGGTGATGCGACAGCGCCGTTCTCCCATATTTGAGAGGTGGCGCCGCCTTTCTTGGACCGTTTGGCGGCTGAGTTACGCTCATCCGGTTGTCGTTCATGCCGCCGTTCTGGTCATCAGAGCAGGGATCATGCCCCCTCCGAATCTGGAGCGCCCATCCGCCGGTGGGGCACTACCGCAGCTTGCTTGAATAGCGAGCCGCATATCTAATTTGCCAGAAGCCAGTTCACATCGGTCCTCAGCAATTCCTCGGTGGCGCCACCGACTATCCGCTCTTTCCACCGGCCTTGCGCCCGAGCGCCCGCCACCAGCAGGCCATAGCCGTCGCGCCGGGCAATCTCAGTCATCGATGCAGCCGCACCTTTGCCATTGTCGGGAACATGGTCGTGTTGTGCGTTCATATCGCGGGCGCAAAGATAACGCTGCACGGCGCTGAGGCACTCCGATGACGCTTCGTCGCCCACGCCTACGATGAGGATGGTTTCGGCCCGCCGCAGGATGGGTAGGGCTGCCCGCAAGGCGCAACGCGACTCCCGGCAATCCTTCCAACCGATCAGCACGCGTCGAAAGGCCTCTCGCGAGGTTGCAGCACCCAAGCGAAGAATGGGCGTGCCTGTGGCGGCAGCGAGATCGACGGGATCGGCCTGCGCCACCTCGCTCTCCCTCGGCAAACTCATGATGATGAGGTCGGCCAGCAAGCCGTGCTCGCGCAGGACGACGGCAGGATCAGCAATGCTGTCGCACCAATCGGTCGTGACTGAGGAGCCTTGCGTCAAGCGATCGAATGTTGCTCGCGAAGTCGCGATCGCTTGACGCATTTCTTCTTCCCGAGCCATCGATTGAAGAGGACCGCGGACGAGGGCATCAGCGAAGGACATGCCCGTAGGCCATGCTGGGCAAACGGCCACGAGGGAGCCCTTGTGCTCGTTGGCAATTTGCAATGCCGCCTCGAGACGTTGCTCGAGGGGGCCATCAGGGGTTGCGTCCACGACGAGGCTGCGCAGTATCTCCGGGGTCATTTTCTTCCCTCCTTTTCTCGGCTGAGATTGGTTTTACTGATAACAGCGTTCGATCGCTCTGCTGGTTGCAGAATGGCTTTGCCGATGCTTTTCCAGTAGACCAAAATTGGCCGCGACCTTCTCCACATCTATGTTGCAGAATGACTATTCTGACCTTGGCGAAGTCATGCGCGATATTGGCATGATTCGATGTCCGCGTTCGACAACTAGCTGTCGACTAATAAATGCATGATATACCAGCACATCAAGCCAAAATCAGCAAATGAATCCTTTTCTGAATTGGTTGGCGTGCTATAGGGCGCCCGCCATGGGACGCTTCCTCGCTTTGATCCTGACGTGCCTCGTCTCGCTGTCGCTGACCGCGGGCACGGCTGCGCGCGCGGCCGAACCCATTAGATGCGTGGGTTCAGATGCTGCGGCGCACCTCGGCTATGTCGATGACGTTCGCGAGCAAGTTCCGTCTGAAGATGACAAGGCGGCAGCGCACCATCACGGTAGCTGCCAGGGTGAACAAGTAGGCGAGCCCGAGAAGGAAGGATTCGCCACCCAAGCGCATCTGCGCACAGCGCCGCCCTTGCTTCCGAATGCGAAGGCTCGCGTCTCGAGCGCGCCCGATCCAAATCACCGACCTCCAAAGGCATGACGATTCCAGCCTAGTCCCATCCGTGGGACTCCCCCGGAATTATCAGGAGTCTTTCGATCATGCACCGATTGCTCGCGGCCTTGCTGGCCGCGACCGCTTGCGCGAGCATCGCGCAGGCCCAAACCGCGTCGCCGGTTGATACCGGAGCCGCTCAGCCCCAAAGCACGTCGCCCGCCTTAATAGGCCCATCTTTCACAGTCGATCGCGCTCTCGAACTTGCCGGCGTCGTTTCGCCGTCGCTCGAAGCCGCCACGGCGGACATTCGCGCTGCCGAAGCGGGACGGCGCGTCGCGGGGCTCCGGCCCAATCCAAGCGTCATGGTCGAAGCTGAAAATGTCGCTGGTTCCGGCCCGTACCGTGGCACGCAGAGCCTCGAAGCGACCACATCGCTTACGCTGCCGATCGAACTCGGCGGCAAGCGATCGGCTCGGATCGCCGTCGCGGACGCTCGAACCGACCGGGCCACCATACAGGCCACGATCGCACAAGCCGATCTCCGGCTGAACGTCATTCGCGCCTACGCGGAGGCCGCCTCGGCGGAACGTCGGCTCATTACCGCCCGCGATCAGGCCCGTATCGCAAATGAAACCCTGCGCGCCGCGCAGGTCCGCGTGCAGGCGGGCCGCGCGTCGCCGATCGAGGCAGAGCGAGCGAACGTAGCACGGGTCAATGCCGACGCTGCGCTAACGCGGGAAGAACGGGCTGTCGAAGTCGCGCGGTTCACCCTGTCGCGAATTATCGGCCAACCCATCGCGGGGCCGCTCGACACGGACTGGTTCTCCCGCGCGCCCGCGACCTATGGCCCCCTCCGGCCAATAGACAGCACGGGCACGCTCATGATGGCGGCGGCCAATGCCGACTTCGCTATCGCCGACGCCGGCGTGCGCCTCGCGCGCTCGCAGCGCGTTCCCGACCTGACGCTTGGGGCCGGCGCGCGCCGGCTCGAACAGACCAATGACACGGCGGCGATTTTCAGCCTGTCGATCCCGATCCCGATGTTCAACAACGGCCGGGCGGCGTTGAGCCAAGCCACCGCCGAACGGCAGAGCGCGGACGCGCGGCGACGCCTCACGGCACTCGATGTGGACCAGGCCATTGCGCGCGCCCAAGCCGATGCCGCCAACGCCGCCACAAATGCGGCGGCGGCCAGTGGACCCGCGCTCGCGGCGGCCGAAGAAGCCGCCCGCATCGCCCGCATCGGCTATCGCGAGGGCAAGTTCGGCCAGCTCGATCTACTCGATGCCGAACGCACGCTCGCCCAGACACGGGCGGCTGCGATCGACGCGCTGCTCTCCTACCACATCGCCCAGGCGCAGCTTGAGCGGCTTACCGCCCGCGCGCCGATCACACAGGGGGAATGACAAATGAAAACCCGTACCATGGCGATCTTGCCGCTCACGCTGGCCGCACTCCTGATGGCCGGATGTTCCGGCGGCGAGAAGGCGGCGGACGACGCGCAGAACGCCACCACGGCCAAAAATGGCGCGGCATCCGAAGAGGGAGGTCATGCCGACGAAGAAGGCGAAATCGACCTTAGCGCCGATCAGATTCGCAAAGCCGGTGTCGAGCTGGTCCGCGTGATCCGCAGCGGTGGGGGTGCGTTGACCCTCCCCGCAACGATCGAAGGCGACCCCCAAGGTATGCAGGTCGTGTCCGCCGCGATCGGCGGGCGTGTCGTCTCGCTCACGCGCAACCTCGGCCAGTCCGTCGGACGCGGGCAGACGCTCGCTGTCATCGAAAGCCGTGAAGCGGCATCGCTCAACGCCGAAATTGAGGCCGCGCGGGCCAGACTGGCGCTCGCCGAGAGCAATCTCCGTCGCGAACAGCGTCTGTTCAACGAGCGTGTGTCGCCCGAACAGGATCTGATTGCGGCCCGCACGGCAGCCACAGAAGCACGCATCGCGCTGCGTCTCGCGCAGCAACAGGTGTCGGCCGCTGGCGGCGGCGGCGGCGCGCTCAATCGCATCGCGATCAATGCTCCCCTCTCGGGCCAGGTCGTCGCGCGCAGCGTGACGCTGGGCCAGACGGTCGCCGCCGATGCCGAGCTGTTCCGCGTCGCCAACCTCGGGCGGGTCGCGGTGACGCTGGCGCTGTCACCGGCTGATGCCGGCAAGGTGCGCCCCGGCTCTCAAATCGAGATCCTGGCGGGCGATCGGCGATCGGTGGCGCGGGTCGATTTCGTCTCCCCAATCCTCGATGAAACCACGCGCCTTGCGAGCGTGATCGCGGTCATCGACAACCGAGCCGGCCAATGGCGCGTGGGCGAGCCCGTGACGGCGGCGATCCAGCTTGCGGGCAGCGGCCCCGCATCGCTGCTCGTGCCGCAAAGCGCGGTACAGACCGTCGAAGGCAGGTCCACGGTGTTTGTGCGCACCGACCATGGCTTCAAGGCGACCCCTGTCACGCTCGGAAGCCCGAACGGCGACAACGTGGTCGTGACGTCGGGGCTCAAGGGCCACGAACAGCTCGCCGGCCCCAATAGCTTCACCCTCAAGGCTGAGCTCGGAAAGGGCGAAGCGGAGCATGGGCACTGATCATGATAGACCGCATCGTCACATTTTCCGTCGAGCGTCGCTGGTTCATCCTGCTCATGACGCTCATCGCTGCGGCTATCGGAGGCTGGGCGCTTTCGCGCCTGCCAATCGACGCCGTTCCCGACATCACCAACAATCAGGTGCAGGTGAACATCGCCGCGCCGGCCCTTTCACCCGAACTGGTCGAGAAGCAAATCGCTTTCCCGATCGAAACCGCGCTCGCCGGGGTTCCCGGCCTTGAATACACCCGGTCGCTCAGCCGCAATGGTTTTGCCCAGGTCACGGCGGTCTTCACGGATTCGACCGACATTTACTTTGCGCGCCAGCAGGTCGCGGAGCGGTTGCGCGTCGCGGAAGAAAGCCTGCCCGATGGTGCGGTGCCGACGATGGGGCCGATCGCGACGGGCCTGGGCGAAGTCTATATGTGGACTGTCCGTTTCCAGCACCGGAAGGAAGACAAGCACAAGCCGGGCGAGCCCGGCATGCAGCCGGATGGCAGTTACATCACGCCAGAGGGCGACCGGCTTGTCAGCGAGGCCGATCAGGCGACCTATCTGCGCACCGCACAAGACTGGATCGTCGCGCCGCTGCTGAAGAATACGCCGGGCCTTGCCGGCGTCGATTCGATCGGCGGCCATGTGAAGCAGTTTCAGGTCATTCCCGACGTCCAGCGGCTTGCTGCACTTGGGCTGAACCTGACCGATCTCGCCCGCGCGCTCGAAGAGAATAACGTGGGCGTCGGCGCGGGCGTGGTCGATCGTGGCGGCGAGGGCCTCGCTGTCCGCTCCGACGCGCGCATCCGCAATGTCGGCGAGCTGGCCGGCACCGTCATCGCGACCCGCGAAGGCACGCCGATCCGGCTCGACCAGGTGGCGCAGGTGCGTCTCGGGCAGGCGATCCGCTACGGCTCCGCGTCGGAAAACGGCAAAGAAGTCGTCGTCGGCACCGCGATCATGCGGATCGGTGAAAACAGCCGCACCGTTGCCTCGGCGGTCGCGGAGCGGCTTGATGGAATCAATGCCTCGCTGCCGACCGACGTTGTGATTCAGCCGGTGCTTGATCGCACAGCGCTGGTCAATTCGACGATCAAGACGGTGGCCAAGAACCTCACCGAAGGCGCGCTGCTCGTCATCGTCGTGCTATTCGTGCTGCTCGGCAATTTCCGGGCAGCGCTGATCGCGGCACTGGTGATCCCGATCACCATGGCAATGACCAGCTTCGGCATGTTGCGCGGCGGCGTCTCGGCCAATCTGATGAGCCTCGGCGCGCTGGACTTCGGCCTGATCGTCGACGGCGCGGTCATCATCGTCGAGAATGCGCTGCGACGCATCGCTGAGCGGCAACATCATTACGGCCGCACGCTCGCACTCGACGAACGGTTGTCGGTCGTAGCGCATGCCGCCCGCGAAATGATCCGCCCGTCCGTGTTCGGGCAGGCGATCATCATCCTCGTCTATGTGCCGCTGCTCACGCTCACTGGCGTCGAAGGCAAGACCTTCACGCCGATGGCGCTGACGGTCATTATGGCACTCGTCTTCGCCTTCATCCTCTCGTTGACCTTCGTGCCGGCCATGCTGGCGATCTGGCTGTCGAAGCCGGTCGAAGAGAAGGAAGGAAGGATCATGACCTGGCTCAAGCACAAGTACGAGCCGGGCCTTGATCGCGCGATGAAGCGGCCAACGCTCACAATGGGCGTGGGTATCGGCGCCTTCCTTGCCGCGATCCTGACCTTCTCGTTCCTGGGCCAAGAGTTCTTGCCCCAGCTTGATGAAGGCGACCTGACCGCCCAGGTGCTCCGCGTGCCGGGAACGTCAATCGATCAGAGTCAGGCAATGCAGTCGCGGATCGAGCGGGAACTCGGCAAGCTGCCCGAGGTGCGGTTCGTTTTCTCCAAGACCGGTACGGCGGAACTCGCCGCCGACCCCATGCCCCCCAACATCTCCGACACCTTCATCATCATCAAGCCGCGCGATGAGTGGCCGGACTCGGGGCTCAGCAAGTCCGACTTGGTGGCGAAAGTCGAGAAGACGCTTGAAAGTCTGCCGGGTGGTGCGTTCGAGATCACCCAGCCCATCCAGATGCGCTTCAACGAGCTGATCGCCGGCGTGAGGGGCGACATCGCGGTCAAGGTGTTCGGCGACGACACCGACGCGATGAACGCGACGGCCAATGCTATCGCGGCTGTCCTGCGCAAGACGGAAGGTGCCGTCGACGTTCGGGTGGAACAGACCGAAGGCCTGCCGATGCTCGACATTCGGCCGCGCCGCGACATCATGTCGAGGCTCGGCATCACCGCGCAGACCGTGCAGGACACCATCTCAGCCGCGATCGGCGGACGGGACGCCGGCATGATCTTCGAAGGAGATCGGCGCTTCGCCATCACCATCCGCCTGTCGGATGTGGCGCGCGCCAATCTGCAAACGCTCGGTCAGGTGCCGGTGCCGCTGCCGAATGGGGGGTTCGTGCCGCTTCAAAGCGTCGCCGACATTGGCGTGACCGATGGTCCCAACCAGATCAGCCGCGAAAATGGCAAGCGGCGGGTCGTCGTGCAGGCGAATGTGCGCGGTCGTGACGTGGCGGGCGTGGTTGCGGATGCGCAGGCTGCTATCGCGAGCGAGGTGCGTCTCTCCACCGGGCAATATCTCGATTGGGGCGGCCAGTTCGAGAACCTACAATCGGCGAGCGAGCGGCTGATGCTCGTGGTTCCGGCCTGTTTCGCGCTCATCATCCTACTGCTCTACGGGGCCTTGGGAAGCATGCGTGATGCAGCGATCGTCTTCACCGGCGTGCCGTTGGCGCTGGTGGGTGGCGTGCTCGCCCTGTTCCTGCGGGGCATGCCCTTTTCGATCTCGGCGGCGGTCGGCTTCATCGCCCTGTCCGGCATTGCGGTCTTGAATGGACTCGTCATGGTGACATCGATTCAGGAACTGATGGCCCGAGGCATGGAGCGCGCGAAAGCCGCCCGTGAAGGCGCCATGATGCGTTTGCGCCCCGTGGTCATGACGGCGCTGGTCGCGTCACTCGGCTTCGTGCCCATGGCGATCGCGTCGGGTGCGGGCGCCGAAGTTCAAAAGCCGCTGGCGACGGTGGTCATCGGGGGGCTCATCTCGGCGACCCTGCTGACGTTGTTCCTGCTGCCGACGCTCTACGCGCGCTACGGGCGCAGGGAGACGGATATTCCGCCGCCGGACAAGCGGCCCGACCCGGGATCGTCCAATCTCGTCAAGGCTTCCCTGTGAGTCCTGGTGGCCGCCCTATCGGCAACGGGCATCCCTGTAAGAGGCGGGCGGCTTTGCCGTCCGCCGCATCAGACACCAGCGAAAAGGCAACCTGACCATGGAGGAAAACACCCATTCTATATAACCTCCTTTGACGCTTTCACACGTGCCGATCATTCGCGCAATTTGCCCTCGGCGAGCGCGGCATATGGCGGAAATGCCAGAGATGGAGAACTTCCACCGCTTTGCAATGTAGTCTGTGGCGGGTCGCCTTGGGGTGGGCAAAGG
>NZ_LSJM01000024.1 GCF_001557215.1 Sphingomonas sp. CCH9-E2
CCCGCGCTGACGCTGGTCGAAAACCCCGATATCCTCGCCGGCCTGGCCCAAAGCAGCCAGCGCCCGGGCCTCGTCGTCGGTTTCGCCGCCGAAACCGAACGGGTGGTCGAACATGCGGTCGCTAAACGCGCGCGCAAGGGTGCAGACTGGATCGTCGCCAATGATGTGTCCGGCGACGTCATGGGGGGCGATGCCAATCTTGTTCATCTGGTTACGGAATCGGGCGTCGAAAGCTGGGAGCGGCTGGCCAAGGCCGATGTCGCCCGCCGCCTCGCCGAACGGATCGCCGATGCGCTTTAAGGTTCCCCTGTTCCTGCTCCCGCTGCTGATCGCCGGTTGTGCGGCCGGGGAGCGCCCCACAACGCCCACGGCGCCAAAGCTGTTCACCCAAGGCTATGGCGCCTCGCCGCGCACCGCGCCGACGCTGTATGTCGTCATTCACGGCAATGGCCGTCGTTCCAAGATCGACACGAGCGACTTCGCGAAGGCGCTGGCGACAGTCGAGCCGGACAGCGGCGTCGTGCGCCTGCTGCGCCCCGGCTATGCCGATGGGGTCGGTGGGCAGTCACCGGGGATGCGCGGCGCGAGCCCTTCCGATGATTTCAGCGCGGAGCGGATCACTGCGGTCGGCGACGCGATCGCCGCGCTGCGTCAACGCTATCGCCGCGCCCGCGTGGTCGTGATCGGCGAAGCCGGTGGTGCGGTGGTGGCCGCCAACCTGGCCGGGCTGCGTCCCGACCTGATCGACGGCGTGGTGCTGGTATCCTGTCCCTGCGCTTTGCCCGAATGGCGCGCCTATCGCGCCAAGCGCGAGCCGAATACCCCGCATTGGCGGGACAAGCTGGTCAGCCTCGATCCGTTGCAGACCGCTGGCGGCATTCAGCCAGGACTGCGCGCGGCGATCCTGGTGGGCGGTACGGACGCCGATGTCCCCGCGCGTTTTTCGCGCGCCTATGCCGAGGCGTTGAGCCTGCGCGGCATCGCCACCGATTTCCGCATCATTCCCGGACGTAGCGACCCGGTGCTCGACGATCCCCAGGTGATCGAGGCGACCCGTCGCCTTGCCGCCGCATTGCCGAGGCGCAAATAATGGCCGCGCCGATCACCATCCGCCTGATGCGCCTGCCCCACGGCGAAGGCCTGCCCCTGCCCGCATACGCGACCGCCGGGGCCGCTGGCATGGATGTCGTCGCGGCGGAGGATCTGATCCTCGCCCCCGGCGCGCGCCATGCGGTCGCGACCGGCTTTGCTATCGCGATCCCGCCCGGCTTTGAGGTACAGGTGCGCCCGCGCTCCGGCCTGGCTCTCAAGCACGGCATTACCTGCCTCAACACGCCCGGGACCATCGACGAAGATTATCGTGGCGAGGTTAAGGTGATCCTCGCCAATCTTGGCGACCAGCCCTTCACCATCGCGCGCGGAGAACGGATCGCGCAGCTCGTCCCCGCACCGGTGCAGCGCGCGCTGTTCGAGGAGGTCGCGGTGCTGGATGAGACCGACCGTGGCAGCGGCGGCTTCGGATCGACCGGGCGGTGATCATCGCCGCACTCCTCGCGCTCGCCAGCGCGCAGGGCGATCCCGTGCGGGCACAGGACGCGCCGGAACCGGCGGCGATCCAGTGGGAAAGTCTGCCGACCCTGCCCTATCGCCAGGCGCCGAGCATGACCCCGGCGATGCACGAATGGGCGCGCCGGCAGGTGAGCGCGCGCAAGTGCCGCGCGCGTCGCCTGGTCGACGGACGACCGGCAGTGCGGGTCGAGGTGGCAGTGCTGGTCGACGAATCCGGCGTCCGCACCACCATTCCCCGCGCGATCGGCTGTCCCACGATCGAGCAATATGCCGCAGGTCTGGTCGCGGGCTTTTCGCGCAACAACCTGACCCAGCGCACCGGCGCGCCGGGCAATGTCTGGTACCGCGCGACCGTGACCTTTGCCTGGCGGCAATGAGCTTTTCCGACGCCGAACTCGAGCGCTATGCCCGCCACATCGTGCTGCCCGAGATCGGCGGCGCGGGGCAGGCGGCGCTGAAGGCCGCGCGGGTGCTGGTGGTCGGGGCCGGCGGGATCGGAAGCCCGGCGTTGCAGTATCTGGCGGCGGCGGGGGTGGGGCAGATCACGATCGTCGACGATGACCGGGTCGATCTTTCAAATCTCCAGCGGCAGACGATCTTCGGCACCGAAGATTCCGGTCGTTCCAAGGCCGTGGCTGCGGTCGGACGGGTCACCGCCATCAACCCTCACATCGTCGCCCAAGCGTCGCAGCACCGGCTCGATGATGGAAATGTGGATGAGTGGGTCCGCGGCAACGATGCCATCCTCGACGGCACCGACAATTTCGAAACCCGCCTGCTCGTCGCCGACGCCGCGTTGCGCCATTGCGTGCCGCTGGTCAGCGCTGCCGTCGGGCGGTTCGAGGGGCAGCTTGGCGTGTTTCGCGGGTGGGAGGCGGACAAGCCCTGCTATCGCTGCTTCGTCGGCAACGACCCCGAAACCGCGGGGATCAACTGTTCCGAACAGGGCGTGCTCGGCGCGCTGACCGGGATCATGGGCAGCCTCGCCGCGCTGGAGGTGATCCGCGCGATCCGTCCATTCGGAGAGGACAGCGCGGGCAAGCTGCTGCTCGCCGACACGCTGGCGCTGCGCTTCCGCACGCTGACCCTGCCCAAGGACCCGGGCTGTCCGGCCTGTTCGGGCGCACGATAATCCTCCCCCGCCGGGGGGGCGCCCAAGGCGACGGAGGGGGCGGAAGCATCGCAGCAAAAGGCGACAGGACACAGCCGTCCTCCCCCTCCGTCACGCCACGCGTGCCACCTCCCCCTGGCGGGGGAGGATTATCTGCTATTCCGCCGGGAAGGGCTGGCGCTTGCCGCCGGCCTTGTGCACCACGCCGTGGCGCATCACGAACTCGACCTGCTCGATCCGCTTGATGTCGTCGAGCGGGCTGCCCGCGACCGCGATGATGTCGGCATCCTTGCCCGGCGCGATCGACCCGATATTGGGTCGCCCCAGCGCCTCGGCGGCGTTACGCGTCGCCGTCCGCAGCGCCATCGCCGGGGTCATCCCTGCCTTGACCATCAGCGAAAATTCCTGCGCATTGTCGCCATGGCGCGAGACGCCGCTGTCGGTGCCGAACGCGACCTTCACCCCCGCCGCATAGGCCTTGCTGTGGCTGGCGAAGGCGGCGGCGGCGGCCTCCTCAGCCTTCGGAATCACGGCGGGCGGGAGCAGGCCCTTGCGCGCCTGTTCGAGCGCGGCGGCGGGCGCCATCATCGTCGGCACGAGCCAGGTGCCGTTCTTCTTCATCAGCGCAATCGCTTCGTCGTCGAGGAACGATCCGTGATCGACCGTGTCCACTCCAGCCGCGACCGCCGCCTTGGTCCCCGCCGCCGCATGGCTATGCGTCGCGACCTTGCGCCCGAGGCCGTGCGCGGTGTCGATAATCGCCTTCATTTCGGCATCGGTCATGGCGCGGCCGAGCCCGCCCGACACGTTCGAGAGCACGCCGCCGGTCGACATGTATTTGATGACCTGCGCCCCCAGCGCGATCTGCTGGCGCACCGCGCGGGTGCAATCATCGGGGCCGTCGCAGGTATTGATCTGATGCTTGTGGATCGCGTCGGCGAAGACTTCCGCGACCCCGTTGGTCCCGTCGGCATGCCCGCCCGAGACCGAGATCGAGGTGCCCGCATTGACGATCGTCGGCCCGGCAATGTCGCCGCGCTCGACTGCCTCGCGCAGCGCCCGCATGCCGCGTGCGCTTCCTCCCAGATCGCGCACGGTGGTAAACCCTGCCTCCAGGGTTGCGCGGGCATTGGCGACTGCGAACATCATGTCATCGGCATCGTCGCGGTTGAGCGCGGTCAGCCGGTCGCGCAGCGGATCGCCGCCGATCCCCCACAGATGCACATGCATATCGACCAGCCCGGGCATCACGAACCGGTCCTTGAGATCGATCAGCTCGGCCCCGCTTTCCGGCGCGACAAAGCCGTCGCGGATTTCGGCCACCTTATCGTCGCGCACGACGATCGTGCTCGGTCCGCGCGGTGCCTCGCCTGGATTGGCGAGCAGCGTGCCGGCGTGGATGAATTTGACCTTGGCCGGAGTGCTGGTCTGCGCGGCCAGCGGCGTTGCCCCAGCGAGCAACGCGATGGTGATGGCGGCGATTCGGCGCATGAAACTCTCCCTGTTTTCCGCAGCCTAGGCGGCAACAGGGCAGACTGACTAGCCCCCGGGCTGGGTGATCGACGGCGGGTCGCTTGCGGGGAAGCTGTCGTCGAGCTCGGCGTCCAGCTCGGCATCCTGTTTGTTCCGCGCGATACTCGCCTCCATCCGGGCGATCTGTTCGGGCGTCGCCTCGCCCTGATGCTGCGCCTTCCAGGTCGCATAGGGCATGCCGTAGATCGCCGTGCGCGCGGCATCGCGGTCCAGTTCCCCGCCGCTTGCTTCGCTCACCCAATCGGCCAGGCAGTTGCGGCAAAAGCCCGCAAGGCCCATCAGTTCGATATTCTCGGCATCGGTGCGGTGGCGCAGATGGCGGACGAGGCGGCGAAACGCCTGAGCGGCAGTCCGGTCGTCGATGCTGTCCAACGTTGTCATATTCACGCCTCCGCAGTTGAATAGTGTGCATTTGGCGTTAGGGACCGGCACGGGCAAGAGATGGAGAGTTCGGCGATGACGAAGGTAATGGCACCGCGGTCGCGCAAGGTGCGCGTTCTGGCGACGCTCGGCCCCGCCAGCAATTCGCCGGAGATGATCGCCGCGCTGCATGCCGCCGGCGCCGATGCGTTCCGCATCAACATGAGCCATGGCGATCAGGAGTCGAAGGTCCCGGTCATTGCCGCGATCCGCGCGCTGGAAAAGACTACCGGTCGCCCGACCACGATCCTGGCCGACCTGCAGGGCCCTAAGCTGCGCGTGGGCAAGTTTGCGCAGGGCAAGGTGACGCTGGCGACCGGCGCGACCTTCCGCCTCGACCGCGATACAACTCCCGGCGACGCGACCCGCGTCGAGCTGCCGCACCGCGAGATTTTCGAAGCTGTGACTGAGGGTGCGCGCCTGCTGCTCGACGATGGCAAGATGGTGTTGCGCGTCATCGGCTTTGGCGGCCAGGGCGACGATGCCTGGATCGAAACGCGCGTCGAGGTCGGCGGGGTGCTGTCGAACTCCAAGGGCCTGAACGTCCCCGACATGGTGCTGCCGCTTGCCGCGCTGACCGAAAAGGACCGCAGCGACCTGGCCTTTGCCGTGGCGCAAAAGGTCGACTGGATCGCGCTGTCGTTCGTTCAGCGGCCCGAGGATCTGGCCGAGGCGCGCCGCCTGATCGGCCCGGGCGGTCCCGCGCTGCTCGCCAAGATCGAAAAGCCGAGCGCGGTGGCGCGGCTGGATGAGATCGTCGAAGCCTGCGACGGCGTGATGGTCGCGCGCGGCGATCTGGGTGTCGAACTGCCGCCGCAGAACCTGCCGCCCATGCAAAAGCGGATCGTCGAAACCTCGCGCCGCATGGGCCGCCCTGTGATCGTCGCGACGCAGATGCTCGAATCGATGATCACCTCACCCTCCCCGACCCGCGCCGAGGTGTCGGACGTGGCAACGGCGGTCTATGACGGCGCGGACGCGATCATGCTGTCGGCGGAAAGCGCGGCGGGCCAGTGGCCGGTCGAATCGGTGACGATGATGGACGCCATCGCCGATTCGGTCGAGCGCGACCCGGCGCATGGCGACCGCGTGCACTTTACCGTCATGCGCCCCGACCCCACCACCGCCGATGCACTGGCCGAGGCGGCGAAGACCATCGCGGCCAATGTGTCGGCCAGCGCGATCCTCTGCTTCACCATGTCGGGCTCCACCGCCCGCCGCATCGCGCGCGAGCGCCCGTCGGTGCCGATCCTGGTGCTGACCCCCAAGGCGGAGACGGCACGGCGCATGGGCCTGCTCTGGGGCACGCACGCGGTGCACACCAAGGACGTCGATTCGTTCGAGGAAATGGTCGCCAAGGCCAAGCGCATGGCGCTGCGCCAGGGCATCGCCAAGGGCGGCGACCGCGTGGTGGTTTGCGCCGGCGTCCCGTTCGGCACGCCGGGATCGACCAACGTGCTGCATGTGGTGACGCTGGTTGGGGATGAGCTGAAGGGGCGGAGTTAAGCCGGGCCAGCGAGCGGGTGATCGACCACCAGCCGGTCGCGCGTGAGGAAGCGCGCGCCCAGCGATTGCGCATGAGTCAGCAACAGCTCGTCGAACGGATCGCGATGCGCGAGCGGCGCTTCGAGCGGCGTCGCGCAATCGGCGGCCGTCAGCGCCTTGAGCTCGAACCCGACCTGTTCGGCGAATTGGAGCGCAGCTTGAGGATCGAGCAACTCATTCCGCCTCGTCTCACCGCTCCGGTCCCATTTCAACCGCAGCTCCCAAATTGACACCGCCGAAATCAGCACGCGCGTACCGCGCCGCGCAACTAGTGCCGATTCCGTAGTGTTCAGCCGATCAGGCGCGCGGGCCAGCCAGATCAGGATATGCGTATCAAGCAGGAGCCTCACGCAGGATCGCGCTCGTCATCATAATAGTCCGGACCAAGCAATTCGCGCGTCCAGGCCGGGTCGTTGAATTTCTCGAGCCACGTCTCATCGAGTGGACGGGACGGCTTGACCTTGTCTAGCCCAAGCTCCTTGCGCACGCGCGCGTTGCGCTCCCAAAAACCCTCCTTCGATGGCTTCTGAACAGGGCCCAATTCGGCAACTGCTTCACCATTTTTGGTGATGGTCACGCGCTCGCCACGCTCGGCGGCTTCGATCGCTGCTGCGAAATTTGCACGGGCTTCGCGCACGGACATCTTCATCACAGTTCTCCAGCCGTGTACACTGTGTACACGTCTAGCGCGAATTAGACAAGCAGTCCGACAGCGACCAGTTCGCGCCGGGCGCCCGCTTCCTGAGTAAACAGCACCGACCTTATCCCCAGCGCCTGCGCCGCCGCCACATTCGCTGCATTGTCGTCGATGAACACGGCCTCATGCGGTTTCAGGCCGAAGCGGGCGAGCGCGAGGCGGTAGATGGCGGGGTCGGGCTTCACCAGCTTCTCGTCGCCCGACACGACGATGTCGCGGAAGCGGTCGAACAGCTGCGGCCATTGCGCGCGCACGGGCGGCCAGAATTCGTGGCTGAAATTGGTGATCGCGAACAGCGGGACACCGGCCGCATCCAGCTCCGCGACCAGTTCATGCATGCCCGGCACCGGTCCGCCGAGGCTTTCACTAAACCGTGGCCCCCAGGCGGCGATCAGATCGGCATGTTCGGGAAAGCGCGCCGTCAGCTCGGCCGAGGTGTCGGCGAAATTGCGCCCGGCATCATGCTGGAAATGCCAGTCCTGAGTGACCACATCGCGCAGAAACGCGTCGAGCGCCCGATCGTCAGCGATCAGGCGCTCGTACAGAAACCGCGGATGCCAGGTGAACAGGACGTTGCCGATATCGAAGATAACGGCGCGCACGTCGCTGTCCCTGCGCCGGGCTTAGCCCTGGCGCGCCTTGAAGCGACGCTGCGTCTTGTTGATGACGTACACGCGGCCGCGACGGCGGATCACGCGGTTGTCGCGATGGCGATCCTTGAGCGACTTCAGGCTGTTCACGATCTTCATGACCGATTCTCTACTATCTCGAATTGTGGCGGGTGCCGGAAAAGAGGCGCTCGCCTAGTCGGGACGGGCGGACAAGTCAAGGAAAGCTTGGCAACGGAACCCACATCCCCGTAACGAGGTTGAACCGTTGAGCCGTGGCGTGTGCACGGCAGGAGGATGTGTCCGATGAACACCCGTGCAATGCTCGCCCTCGCTTTCTCCGCCGCCGCTCTCGCTGGCTGCTCGACCACGATGGGCGGCCGGTCCGCCCCGGTCGATGTCACGCGATACCATCTGTCGCAGCCGATCCCAGCCGGGACGCTCGCAGTGCAGCCGGTCAGCGGCGGCACCGCCGGGCCTGAGGCGCAGCTGTATCTCGACGCGGTCGCGGCGACGATGGGCGGGATGGGCTTTGCCGCCGCAGCGGATTCGGCAAAGGCCGATTACCTTGCCACGGTCGATTTCCGGCGCACCGATCGCGGCCAGGTCCGCACGCGCCCGCCGATCACGATCGGCATCGGTGGCGGAAGCTTCGGCGGCAATGTCGGCGTGGGCGGCGGCGCGAGCGTCGGCATCGGAAGCAAGACCAAGACGATCTATGCCTCCGAACTTGCAGTCCAGCTGCGCCGGCGCGGCGACAATACCGTGATCTGGGAGGGCAAGGCGATCACCGAGACGCTTGGTGCCGCCGACGGCACTCAGCCGACCGATACCGCCGCCAAGCTCGCCAACGCGCTGTTCAAGGGCTTTCCCGGCCAGTCGGGGATCACTATCACGGTGAAATGACCATTCATCTCAACGCCGCGTTCGACAGCGGCAATATCCGCCTGATCGGCATCGACGGGGACACCGTCGATGTCGAGATCGTCGCCGACCACCAGTCCGACTTCTTCCAGTGGTTTCACTTCCGCGTCGCGGGCGCGAAGGGGCGCACCCTCACCTTCCGCATCACCAACGCGGGCAAGGCCGCCTATGCGTTCGGCTGGCCCGGTTATCGCGCGCGGGTGAGCACGGATCGCGCGATCTGGCGCCTCACCGATGGCAGCTATGTCGACGGCGTGTTCAGCTTCACCCACAGCTTCGACAGCGATGTCGCGTGGTTCGCTTATTTCGCGCCCTACAGCATGGAACGCCATGCCGACCTGATCGCACGCATGGCGGCTCAGCCCGGCGTGACGCATCGCGAACTGGGCCAGACGCTCGACGGGCGCGCGATGGACCTGCTGACGCTCGGCACCGGGCCGAAACAGGTGTGGCTCTATGCCCGCCAGCATCCCGGCGAATCGATGGCGGAATGGTGGGCCGAGGGTGCGCTGGAGAAGCTGACCGACCCGAATGACGCGACCGCGCAGGCGCTGCGCGCCAAGGCGACCTTCCACATTGTCCCGAATATGAACCCGGACGGCAGCTTCCGCGGCCATCTGCGCACTAACGCCGCGGGCGTGAACCTCAACCGCGAATGGCATGCTCCGACGCTGGAACAGAGCCCCGAAGTATTCCTTGTCCGCGCGGCGATGGACGAGACCGGCGTCGATTTCGCGATGGACGTGCATGGCGACGAGGCGATTCCCGCCAACTTCCTCGCAGGGTTTGAGGGCATCCCGAGCTGGACCGACGCGCTCGGCGAGAAATATTATGAATTCGGCCGCCGCCTCGCGGCTGCGACCCCGCTGTTCCAGCTCGAAAAAGGCTATGACAAGTCGGCACCGGGCCAGGCGAACCTGTCGATGTCGACCAACCAGCTCGCCGAGCGGTTCGGTGCGGTGTCGATGACGCTGGAAATGCCGTTCAAGGACCATGACCCCAGCCCTGACGCCGAGTTCGGGTGGTCGCCGGAGCGGTGCAAGGCGCTGGCGCATGCGTGCCTCGATACGCTGGCGGGGATGATTGACGCGATTTAGAGCCACAGTAAGGGGGGAATGATGATTGCACTGGCCATTGCTACAGTTGCGCTGACCCAAACGGCGCTTCCCCCCAAACTGGCCGAACCCTGGATCGGCGCGGACCAAAATCAGCGCGAGGCCTCGATCGGATTGCAGATCGACCGCAGCGGTGAACCCGATCCCGAACTCGTGCGCCGTCTGGAAATCAACTGGGAGGACTTCCCCTATCAGCAGGGGAGGTTCCCGGTCGCGGTGGCGGACGTCGACGACTATAATGTTGCGGTCGGAATCCTGCTCGACGTTGCAGCGACCGGCGTCCCGCAGTCCTGTCAGGTCGTCACGCCCAGCGGAACCGCAGCGTTCGACAGCCATGCCTGTCCGCACCTCATGCGCTATGTGCGCTTCCACCCCGCGCTGAACCGATCGGGCAAGCGGCTAGGCGGGACGCTGGCAATCCGCGTCCGCTACACCGCTGGCCGCTTGCGCATCGAGACTGTGGCCGGCGGCGTCGTGCCGATGCCATGGCGCCCAACGCCCAAACCGCTCTCACCGATCAACGCCGCCACAATCGGGTTCGGAAAAGGCGACGGCCTGCCCGCAAGCGTCGGCGGCACCAGCGGATCGCTGAAGGTCGAAGCGGATGGCAGCGTCAGCGGCTGCATGCTCGCCGCGCCGACCCAGGTCGACGCCTTCGACATCCAGATATGCGAGCGGCTGCGCGCGGTGAAGTTCGAACCCGCTCGTGACCGCGAGGGCCGTGCGGTCCCGTCCCGCTACACCTTCGGCATGGCTCGCCCGCAGTGATCATCCGCAGCGGCCAGCTCGACGATCCGCAGGTGATCGCGCTGCTCGCGGTTCACGCGCGCGGGATGCTCGACAATTCGCCGCCGGATGCCTGTCATTTCCTCGACCTGTCGGGCCTCAAGACGCCCGACATCACGTTCCTGAGCGCATGGGACGGCGACACGCTGCTCGGCATTGGCGCGGTCAAGGCGCTGGGCGACGGGACGGGTGAGGTGAAGTCGATGCGCACAGCCGAAGGGGCCACCGGACGCGGCACCGGGGCGACGATCCTGCGGCACATCATCGCGCTGGCGCAGGTACGTGGCTATTCCGCGCTTAAGCTGGAGACGGGCACGGGGCCGTCCTTCGACGCCGCGCACCGGCTATACGCACGGCACGGGTTCGTCCCCTGCCCGCCCTTTGCCGATTATGAAGCGAGCGATTTCAACCGCTTCTACGCGCTCGATCTGACCGCGCCTCAGTTCCAGTAATCGAGCATGTCGGCGGTGATCCAGCCGTTGACGTAATTGAGGTAAAAGGCCGCGAACAGCACGGTGCCGACGATCGTCGTCCATTTTGCGATTGCGCCCGCGTCAAAGCGCTGCGGCGCGCTTTCGGCCTGGCCCTTGATCAGCGCCTCTCCCGCCTCAACCCCGGTGCGCGCGAAGAAGGGCAGCACCAGGAACAGGGCGAGGAACCAGAACAGGAAGTAGATGGCGAGCGCGCTGAACCAGTTCATGGTGGCTGTTTAAACCTCGATCAGCATCACGTCCATGACCGGCTTCTTGCCAGTGTAGCGCACCGCGACCCGTCGCGCCGCCAGCCGGATTTGCTCGCGCAGCTTCTCCCTATCGCCGCCGCGCGCCTCGCTCACCGCCTTGGCAGCGGCATCGCTGGCATCGGCGATCAGCGCATCGCGATCCTCTTCCGCCGGAACGCCCTGGATCCGCACTTCGGGCTGACCGGCGAGCTTGCCGTTCGCCTTGAGCGCCACCGCGACCGACATCTGGCCATAGAGGCCGAGCTTGCGCCGCTCGTTGATCGTGGTGCCATCGGCGGGCAGGATCACATCGCCGTCGAGCACCAGCCGACCGGCGGGTGCATGGCCGATCTTCTCGGGCTTGCCGGGCGCGAGGCGGACAATCTCGCCATTGCTCTGCACGACAGCGTGGCGGATGCCGTGCTGCCGTCCGAAGCGCGCCTGTTCGGCCATGTGGCGCATCTCGCCATGGACCGGGATCAGGATGTCTGGCCGGATCCATTTGTACATCTCGGCCAGCTCCGGGCGACCGGGATGGCCGGAGACATGGACGAAGGCCTGACGGTCGGTGACCATCTCGACCCCCTGGGCCGCGAGCGAATTCATGATCCGCCCGATCGCCATTTCATTGCCCGGGATCTGCTTCGACGAGAACACCACCGTGTCCCCCGCCTCGAGCTTGAGCTGGTGCGATCCTTCGGCAATCCGCGCCAGCGCAGCGCGGGGCTCACCCTGCCCGCCGGTGGCGATGATCATCACCTTGTCGCGCGGCAGCTTCATCGCGGTTTCGAAATCGACCGTCTCGGGGAAGTCGCGCAGATAGCCGGTGGCCTTGGCGACGCGCAGGATTCGGTCGAGCGAGCGCCCCGCGACGCACATCGCACGCCCGGTGTCCTTCGCCACCTCGCCCAGCGTCTGCAGCCGTGCGGCGTTGGAAGCAAAGGTGGTGACGAGCACACGGCCCTTGATGGCCGCGACGACTTCATCCAGCCCCTCGCGCACCGCGGTTTCCGAACCGGAGGCTTCGGGATTGAAGACGTTGGTCGAATCGCAGACCAGCGCGAGCACGCCTTCGTCGCCGATCGCGGTCAGCTCCGCGGCGGTCGATGCGCCGCCCATGACCGGGGTCTCGTCGATCTTCCAGTCGCCGGTATGGAACACGCGGCCATAGGGCGTGTCGATCAGCACCGCATTTCCCTCGGGGATCGAATGCGCGAGCGGCAGGTAGCGGATGCCGAACGGGCCGATCCGGAACGACTCCTCCTCGCGCACCACGTTCAGTTCGACGCGGTCAGCGATGCCCTCCTCGTCCAGCTTGCCGTGGATCAGGCCGGCAGTGAACGGCGTCGCATAGAGCGGCACGCCCAACTCGCCCGCCAGATAGGGCAGCGCGCCGATATGATCCTCATGCCCATGCGTCAGGACGATGCCGAGCAGGTCGTCCAGCCGCTCCTCGATGAACTGCAAATCGGGCAGGATCAGGTCGATGCCGGGATAATCGGGGGTGCCAAAGATCACGCCGCAGTCGACCATGATCCATTTGCCCTGACAGCCATAGAGATTGACGTTCATGCCGATCTCGCCCGAGCCACCAAGCGCGAGGAAGAGGAGTTCGTTACCGGGGGTCAACACGTGTCCTTCAAATCGTCGCCGTCATTCCCGCGAAGGCGGGAATCCATTGGCGCCGGTGGTGCGGCTGATCTGAAACGTCAGCCAGAATGGATCCCCGCCTTCGCGGGGATGACGACAAAATGCAATCAACGCTTTCGCTGCTCCCACAGCATCGCCAAGCCCTGGATCGTCAGGTCGGGTTCGATCACGTCGAACACATCGGTCTGCTTCTCGAACAGCACGGCCAGGCCGCCGGTGGCGATCACCTTGACCGGGCGGCCGATCTCCGCCTTCATCCGCGCGACCAGCCCCTCGATCATCGCGATATAGCCCCAATAGATGCCGATATGCATCTGATCGACCGTGTTGCGGCCGATGACCGAGGTATTGGCCGGCGCCTCGATCGCGATGCGGGGCAGCTTGGCGGCGGCGGTAACCAGCGCGTCGAGCGACAGGTTGATGCCGGGCGCGATGATCCCGCCCTTATACGCACCGGTATAGTCGGCGACGTCGAACGTCGCGGCGGTGCCGAAATCGATGATGATCAGGTCGCCCGGGTGGTTTTCATGCGCGGCGATGATGTTGAGCGCGCGGTCCGCACCGACGGCGTGCGGCTCCTCGACATCCAGCGCGATCGGCCAGCCGTCGCGTCCCGCGACCAGCGGGGTGCAGCCGAAATATTTCTGCGACAGCACCTCGAGATTGTGGAGCGCGCGCGGGACGACGGTGCCGATGATGACGCCGGTGACCGTTCTGCGCTCATATCCTTCGAGATTGAGCAGCTGGCTCAGCCACACGGCATATTCGTCGGCGGTGCGACGCGGATCGGTCGCGATACGCCAGCGCGCCTTGACCGTGCGCCCATCGACCAGCGCAAAGACGATATTGGTGTTGCCGGCGTCGATCGCGAGCAGCATTGCGTTCTCCAATTGGGTACGGCGCACCTTAGCCCTCTTCGTGGCTTTGTGTCCTTGTGCGAGTCAAATCTCGCGCACAAAGACACAAAGCCACGAAGGGGTCAGAGCAAAAAGACATCGCCTGCATGGATCAACTCCATGCCGCTTGGCGTGCGGAGCATGAGGGCACCTTCGGCGCTGAGTCCCTCGAACAGCCCATCCACCACCGTTCCATCGGGCAGGCGCGCGGTGAGCGCAGTGCCCCGATCATAGCCCATTTGCAGCCAGCGGCGGATGATCGCCTCGATGCCCTGCGTGCGCCAGATGTGGAGCCATTCGCGGGTCTCTGCGATCAGCATGTCGAACAACTCGGTCACCGGCATCGGCCAGATTCGGCCCTGCAGCGAGGCCGTGGCCCTACCTTCGATCGCCGGAGCCGACTGAACATTCAGCCCATAGCCGATCACGATCGCATCGCCGGAGCGTTCAAGTAGAATGCCAGCGACCTTTGCACCGTCCACCATCAGGTCATTGGGCCATTTGATCCGAACGGCAGGGCAACCCGCCGTATCGACCACATGCGCCAGCGCGACAGCGGCGACCAGTGCCAGAGTCGGTGCGGGCGGGTCGTCCGCTCTCAAGCGGACCAGCGTGCTCGCATAGAGATTCCCGACCGGCGATTCCCACGCCCGGCCCTGTCGTCCCTTGCCCGCAGTCTGGCGCTCGGCGCGCAGCCAGCTTCCCTCGGCGGCGCCCGCCGCAGCGAGCGCCAGCATATCCGCGTTGGTCGAACCCGTCTCCGGGACGACGCGGATCATGTCGTCCGGAACAGCACCTGCGCCGCCGCCATCGACCATGCGCCGAGCACCGGGATCAGCAGATAGCCGAGCGGCGAGACGAACACCGCCGCTGCGGCGATCAGCCCGCCCTCAAGCGCGCTGTCGCCCTTGGCATAGGCCGGGGCCGGCTCGTCGAAATACATCGTCTTGACGATCTTGAGGTAATAGAAGGCACCGATCACCGACGCCGCGATACCGATCGCCGCGAGCGCGAACAGGTCCGCCTTCACCGCCGCCTCGAACACCGCGAACTTCGCCCAGAAGCCGAACAGCGGCGGAATGCCCGCGAGGCTGAACATGAAGATCGCGAGTGCCGCCGCCAGCGCCGGGCGCGTGCGCGACAGGCCCGAAAGGCTGGCGATCGTCTCGACCGGCTGGCCGTCGGCGTCGCGCATCTGCAGCACGACGAGGAAGCTGCCCAGCGTCATCACCACATAGATGGTGAGATAGGTCAGCACGCCCGCCACGCCCTCGGCCGTGCCCGCAGCAAGACCGATCAGCGCAAAGCCGACATTGTTGATCGACGAATAGGCGAGCAGACGCTTGATATTCTGCTGACCGATCGCCGCAACCGCGCCGAGCACGATCGATGCGAGTGCAGCGAAGATCACGATCTGGCGCCAGTCGCTGGTCACCGGCCCCATCGCCTCGATCGCGACGCGGACCGACAGCGCCATAGCGGCGACCTTCGGCGCGCTGGCGAAGAAGGTGGTCACCGGGGTCGGTGCGCCTTCGTATACGTCCGGGGTCCACATGTGGAACGGCACCGCGGACATCTTGAACGCAAGGCCGGCGAACACGAACACAAGGCCAAACAGCAGGCCGGTGTTGCTGCCCGCCGCATAGGCCGCGGCGATGTCGCCGAACACCGTGGTCCCGCTGAAGCCATAAACCAGGCTGATGCCGTAAAGCAGGATGCCCGAGGCGAGCGATCCGAGGATGAAATACTTCAGGCCCGCTTCGGCCGAGCGCACATCGCGGCGCATGAAGCTGGCGAGGACATAGGAGGCAAGGCTGTTGAGCTCGAGCCCGACATAGAGCGTCAGCAGGTCGTTCGCCGACACCATGATCCCCATGCCCGCCGTCGCGAACAGGATCAGGATCGGATATTCGGGGCGCAGATCCTCACCCGAGGTGCGCGCGAAGAAGCGCGGCGCGATGATGATCGAGATCGCGGCGGCGAAGAAGATCAGCGCCTTGGCATAGACCGAAAACAGATCCGCGCGATACAGGCCGTCGAACGCGGTGCCGCCCGACGATGCCGGGCCGGTCAGCGCGATGCCGCCACCGATCAGCACGGCGACCGAGACCCAGCTCACCGCGCGTGACACGGCAGGACCACCCCAGGCGGCGACCATCAGCAGCGCCAGACCGCCCAGCGACAGGACGATCTCGGGCAGGACCATCGAAAGTTGTGCGGCGTAATCCATCAGTGTGCCGCTCCATGTTCGGCAGATTTGTGCTCAGGCGCGTGCGCGGCCTTGGCCGCAGCCGGATTGCCGGGCGTCGGCAGGCTGTCGCCCGCCGGCTTCGCGCGCTCGATCCGCGCCAGCAGCGTCGCAACGTCGGCGCGCATCGGGGCGAGGAAGCTCTCGGGGTACACGCCCATCCACAACACCGCCGCCGCAATCGGCGCCAGCAGCGCCAGTTCGCGCTTGTTGAGGTCCGGCATCGCCTTGACGTCGTCCTTGGTCAGGTCACCGAACACGACGCGGCGGTAGAGATAGAGCATATAGCCCGCGCCCAGGATGATGCCGGTGGTCGCGATCAGCGTCGCCAGCGTCGACACCTGGTACGTGCCCATCAGCGCCAGCAGCTCGCCGACGAAGTTGCTCGTCCCCGGGAGGCCGACCGACGCCATCGTGAACAGCATGAACAGGATCGCATATTTCGGCATGTTGATCGCAAGGCCGCCATACCGGTCGATCTCACGCGTGTGCAGGCGGTCATAGATCACGCCGACGCACAGGAACAGCGCGCCCGACACCAGGCCGTGGCCCAGCATAACCATCATCGCGCCCTCGATCCCCTGCCGGTTGAAGGTGAACAGGCCCAGCGTCACGATCGCCATGTGCGCGACCGACGAATAGGCGATCAGCTTCTTCATGTCGTTCTGCACCAGCGCGATCAGCGAGGTGACGACCACCGCGATGCACGAAAGGCCGAACACCAGCCAGATCAGCTGCGCCGACGCCTCCGGGAACATCGGCAGGCTGAAGCGCAGGAAACCATAGCCGCCGAGCTTCAGCAGCACGCCCGCCAGGATCACCGACCCTGCGGTCGGCGCCTGCACGTGCGCGTCGGGCAACCAGGTATGGACCGGCCACATCGGCATCTTGACCGCGAAGCTCGCGAAGAATGCCAGCCACAGCCAGGTCTGCACATGTGCCGGGAAGTCGTACGCCATCAGCTTCGGGATCGACGTCGTGTCCGCAGTGATGCTCATATACATCATCGCGATCAGCATCAGCAGCGAGCCGAGCAGCGTGTAGAGGAAGAATTTGTACGACGCGTAGATGCGGTTCGCCCCGCCCCAGATGCCGATGATCAGGAACATGGGGATCAGGCCGGCTTCGAAGAACATATAGAACAGGAAGATGTCCTGCGCTGCGAAGGTGCCGATCATCAGCACTTCGGTGATCAGGAACGCCGCCATATATTCCGGCACGCGCTTCTCGATCGCGGTCCAGCTCGCCCCGATGCAGATCGGCATCAGGAAGACGGACAGCATGATCAGCAGCAGCGCGAACCCGTCGATGCCCAGCGCCCAGGCGAAGCGGCCGAAGATCGGCGTATATTCGACGAACTGCCATTGCGGCCCGCCAATCTCGAAATTGGCCCACAGCACACCGCCGAGCACCAGGTCGATCAGCGTCGCGCCCAGCGCGATCCAGCGCGCCTGATTGGCGCTGACGAACAAACATACGACCGCGGCCACCAGCGGCACGATCAGCATGATGGAGAGAATGCCGCTCATCGCGTGATCACCCAGGTAACGGCTGCGGTCAGGCCGATCAGCATGACGAACGCATAGCTATAGACATATCCGGACTGGAGGCGCCCGCTCCACACGCCCGCAAAGCGGACCAGCGCGGCCGAGCCATTCGGGCCGAAGCGGTCGATCGTCCCCTCGTCACCCTGCTTCCAGAACAGGCGGCCGAACCAGAAGGCGGGCTTCACGAACAGCACATTGTACAGCTCGTCGAAATACCACTTGTTCAGCAGGAACTTGTAGAGAAGCACGAACGTCTCGGTGAACTGACGCGGGATTTCCGGCTTGCGGATATAGGCAACCCACGCCCCGAACAGGCCGAGCAGCATGACGATGCTGGCGGACAGCTTCACCCACAGCGGCACTTCATGCATCGCGTGCGCTAGGTGCTCGTCGAACGCGACCGCGCCCTTCCAGAAGATCTCACCCGCCTCGGGCTGGATGAAGAACTTGTTAAAGACGAAGCCGGCGAACACCGCACCAAGGCTCAGCACCAGCAGCGGGATCATCATCGGCAACGGGCTCTCATGCGGATGATATCCGCCGGTGCCGTCCGCAGTCTCATGCGCACCATGTGCATGGGCATGCGGTTCGTGCCCGGCATCTTCCTGCGCCGGCGGGTTCTCCGCATGCGCCATCGCGTGGCCGTGCGCGTCGTCATGATGATGCGAGTCATGCAGCGCGTGCTGGATATGCTCCGACTGGGTCCAGCGCGGCTTGCCGAAGAAGGTCAGGAACATCAGGCGCCAGCTGTAGAAACTGGTGAGGAGCGCGGCGAACACGCCGACCCAGAACGCTGCCTGACCGCCACCCCCGGCTGCATACGCCGCCTCAAGGATCGCGTCCTTGGAGTGGAAGCCCGCGAACCCGGCATGGAGCCAGTAGATGCCGACGCCGGTGATCGCGAGCGTGCCCGCCATCATCGTCCAATAGGTGACCGGGATGTGCTTCCGCAGGCCGCCATAATAGCGCATGTCTTGCTCATGGTGCATCGCGTGGATCACCGAGCCCGCACCCAGGAACAGCAGCGCCTTGAAGAAGGCGTGGGTGAACAGGTGGAACATCGCCGCGCCATACATGCCGACGCCCGCGGCGAAGAACATGTAACCGAGCTGGGAACAGGTCGAATAGGCGATGACGCGCTTGATATCGGTCTGCGTCGTGCCGACCGTTGCGGCGAACAGACAGGTCGCGGCACCGATGAAGGTGACGAAGCCGAGTGCGATCGGAGCCTGTTCGAACAGCGGCGACAGGCGGCACACCATGAACACGCCCGCGGTGACCATCGTCGCCGCGTGGATCAGCGCCGACACCGGGGTCGGCCCCTCCATCGCGTCCGGCAACCAGGTGTGCAGGCCGAGCTGCGCCGACTTGCCCATCGCCCCGACGAACAGCAACAGGCAGAGCAATGTCAGCGTGTCGACGCGATAGCCGAGGAAGCCGATCGTGCTGCCGGCCATGCCGGGCGCGGCTTCCAGGATTTCGGGGATCGAGATGGTGCCGAACACCAGGAACACGCCGAAGATGCCGAGCATGAAGCCAAGGTCGCCGACGCGGTTGACCACGAACGCCTTGATCGCGGCGGCATTGGCCGACGGCTTCTTGAACCAGAAACCGATCAGCAAATAGCTCGCGAGGCCCACGCCTTCCCAGCCGAAGAACATCTGCAGCAGGTTATCGGCGGTCACCAGCATCAGCATGGCGAAGGTGAACAGCGACAGATACGCGAAGAAGCGCGGCTGATCCGGATCCTCTTCCATGTACGACCAGCTGTAGAGGTGGACGAGGCTGGACACGCTGGTGATGACGACGAGCATCACCGCAGTGAGGCTGTCGACCCGGAGCGACCAAAGAACGTCCAGATCCCCGGACTTGATCCAGGTGAATACGGGACGAACTTCCCCACCGCCCGCGATCGCCCAGCCAGTATCGGGGCTAGGTGTGCCAGCGAGAAAATGAAGGAAGATAACCCAGCTCAGCCCAGCGGCGATGAACAGAGCCCCGGTCGTGACCACTTTGGGAAACAGCGAGCCAAAGGCGCGATTGCTGAATCCAGCAACAATCGCAGCCAGCAATGGCAGGAATACGATGGCGTAGATGTAACCCATCAGCCCTTCATCCGATTGACGTCGTCGACCGAGATCGTGCCGCGGCCGCGGAAATAGATGACAAGGATGGCAAGGCCGATCGCGGCCTCACCCGCCGCAACGGTCAGCACGAACATGGCGAACACCTGCCCCACCAGATCGCCGAGGTACGACGAGAAGGCGACGAGGTTGAGGTTCACGCTCAGCAGGATCAGCTCGATCGCCATCAGGATGACGATGAGGTTCTTGCGGTTCATGAAGATGCCGAGCACGCCCATGGTGAACAGGATCGCGCTGACGACGAGGTAATGCGTGAGGCCGATCACAGCTCCACCCCCTGCCCGACGGGCTGATTGACGTTGCGGATGGCGTCCTTCTGACGCCGGTTGATCTGGCGCCAGACATTCTGCTTCATCACCCCGCCGCGCTGGCGGTGGGTCAGCACGATCGCGCCGACCATGGCGACGAGCAGGATGAAGCCGGCGGCCTCGAACAGATAGAGATAGCGGCTGTAGAGCAGCAGCCCGATCGCCTCGACATTGGATACCTGACCCAGCGCGGCGTCGGTCGGCGCGATCCGCTTGGCAAGGTCGATCTTGCCCGCGGTCCACGCCATCGTGCCGATCACGATCTCCGCCGCCAGCGCCACCGCGATGGCCAGGCCGAACACGGCATAGCGCACGAACCCGGCGCGCAGCTCGGCAAAGTCGATGTCGAGCATCATCACGACGAACAGGAACAACACCGCGACCGCGCCGACATAGACGATGACCAGCAGCATCGCGATGAACTCCGCCCCCGCCAGCACCATCAGGCCGGCGGCGTTGAAGAAGGCGAGGATCAGCCACAGCACCGAATGAACGGGATTGCGGGCGGTAATCGTCATCGCGGCGGAGAGGATCACCACCCCGGCGAAGAGATAGAAGGCGATTGCCTGGATCATGCGAACAACTCCGTCGCCCCGGCGAAGGCCGGGGCCGCCAGTGGCCCGCGCACGCCCCCAAACTTGGCGATCCCGGCCTGCGCCGGGATGACGGGTGAATGGTGAATCATCGTCTGTCCCACTGTTGCCGCGCGCTTACCGATACGGCGCATCGGCGGCAAGGTTCGCGGCGATTGCGCGTTCCCAGCGGTCGCCGTTCGCGAGCAGCTTGTCCTTGTGATAGATCAGCTCCTCACGGGTTTCGGTCGCGAATTCGAAGTTCGGCCCCTCGACAATGGCGTCCACCGGGCATGCCTCCTGGCACAGACCGCAATAGATGCACTTGGTCATGTCGATGTCGTAGCGCGTGGTGCGGCGGCTGCCGTCGTCACGCGGTTCCGCCTCGATCGTGATCGCCAGCGCCGGGCACACCGCCTCGCACAGCTTGCACGCGATGCAGCGCTCTTCGCCGTTGGGATAACGACGCAGCGCATGCTCGCCGCGGAAGCGGGGCGAGATCGGGTTCTTCTCGTACGGATAGTTGATCGTCGCCTTGGGCTTGAAGAAATACTTCAGCGTGAGGGCATGCGCCTTCACGAACTCCCACAGGGTGAAGGATCGGACGAGTTGGGCGACGCTCATTTCAGAGATACCTGGATGCACGGGTTGATGACGTTGCCGTCACGATCAATGTCCTTATTCATAGTCAGGATCGCGCTACGTTCGCCGCGCATTACTCGGCGAGTAAGCTGTCCGCACGCGGAATCAGGATGGTCAGCGTAGGCTTGTGCATACTGGTCAATGCGCGTCCACTCTACACCGCGCCGACGAAATGCTTCATGGGCATCGATCCGCCGCAATTCGCGCTCCGAGAACCGGCTCCGAACGATCTTCAGCTCGTATATCTTTGCACCGTCTGCACTATAGGGGTGGCGAAAATCGACGTAACAATTGTCCAAGGCAAGTGCCGACACTTCGGCATCACCGACTTTTGTTTTTTCGGGCAAGCAAGCCCCACCCTTAGAACAGAAAACTGCCCCCGTCTTCTCAATTCGATACTGGGTGACACGCTCAAACTTGCGCCCCTTCTCGAAGCGGACGGTCCCCCCGTAGATCAACGCCGAGCCATTTTGCAGGATGGTCGCAGTGCAAGGTTCCGCAGCTCGCGCCTCGCCGGTAAAAGCTGCGAGGGCAGCCAAGCCGACTAGAAGCGACACCGCGTTCACGCTCACAGCCCCACCCGCTGGATCATCAGCCAGCCCGACACCGCGAACACGAAGAACAGGGACAGCGGCAGGAAGATCTTCCAGCCCAGGCGCATCAGCTGGTCATAGCGGTAGCGCGGGACGGTCGCCTTGATCCACGAGAAGATGAAGAAGAAGACGAGGATCTTGATGAACAGCCAGATGATGCCCGGAACGTCGAAGCCCGGGATCAGGTCGATGTTGAGCGGGGGCAGATAGCCACCCCAGAACAGCACCGCGTTGAGCGTGCACATCAGGATGACGTTGGCATATTCGCCCAGCCAGTAGAGCGCAAAGGCCATCGACGAATATTCGGTCTGATAGCCCGCGACCAGCTCGCTCTCCGCCTCGGTCAGGTCGAACGGCGCGCGCGCGGTTTCGGCGAGCGCGGAGATCAGGAACACCACCGCCATCGGGAACAGCAGCGGGTTGAAGCCGAAGCCGTTGAAGATGCCCAGCACATGCCCCTGCTGCGCATTGACGATACCCGACAGGTTGAACGTCCCCGCCCACAGCACCACCGCGATCAGCACGAAACCGATCGAGACTTCATAGCTGACCATCTGCGCCGCAGCGCGGATCGCCGAGTAGAAGGGATATTTGGAGTTCGACGCCCAGCCGGCGAGGATCACGCCATACACGCCCAGCGACGATGCCGCGAGGATGTAGAGCAGGCCGACATTGATGTTCGACAGCACCACGCCCGCCTGGAACGGGATCACCGCCCATACGATCAGCGCGACGGTGAAGGTGATGATCGGCGCGAGCAGGAACAGGCCCTTGTTCGCGCTCGACGGGATGATGGTTTCCTGAAGGAAGACCTTTAGCCCGTCCGCGAACGACTGAAGCAGGCCGAGCGGGCCGACGACGTTCGGACCACGGCGCAGCGCCATCGCCGCCCAGATCTTGCGATCGGCATAGATGATCATCGCGACCGCCAGCATCAGCGGCAGCGCGATCAGCAGGATGCCGAGAATCGTCGCGACGAACCACGCCCATTCGAAGGACATGCCGAGGGTGTTCTGGAAGAATGCGGTCATGCGGACTGCCCCGTCGCCCCGGCGAAGGCCGGGGCCGCTAGAAATTGAACTGCGCGCTTGCCGCGGGCGGCCCCGGCCTGCGCCGGGGCGACGAGACGAAGTGTGCTCATTCCGCCGCCTCCGCGAAATCCTGGCCGTGGATCAGTTCGGCCGAGCAGCGCTGCATCGTCGGCGATGCGCGGCAGATGGCGTTGGTCAGGTAGAAGTCGGCGATCGGATACGCGACCTCCCCATCCCCCTTGGCATCCAGCGCGGGCGGGTTCCAGTCGAAGCTGGCGAGCCCTTCGCTGCCGAGCGCCGGCACTTCGGCGGCCATCGCCGCGCGCAGTTCGCCGAAGCTGTCGAACGGCAGCGTCTTGCCCATCACCTCGGACAGCGCGCGCAGGATCGTCCAGTCCTCACGCGCGTCGCCGGGGGCCGAAACCGCCTTCTCGCTGCGCTGGACCCGGCCTTCCAGGTTCACATAGGTGCCGTGTTTTTCCGCATAGCTCGCGCCCGGCAGGATCACGTCCGCCGCATGCGCGCCCTTGTCGCCATGATGGCCGATATAGACGTTGAAGCTGTTGGCGAAGGCCGAGAAATCGACCTCGTCCGCGCCGAGGAAGAAGGTCAGCTTCGGCTCTGCCGCGACGATGTCGGCAATGCCGCCCTTCGACGCGAAACCGAGCATCAGACCGCCCATGCGGCTCGCCGCCATGTGCAGGACGTTGAAGCCGTTCCAGCCCTCACGCACCAGATCGAGCTTCTTCGCCAGCGCCAGCGCCGCGCCATGCCCGTTCTTGAGCGCCGCGCCGCCGACGATCACCATCGGGCGCGCGGCATCCTTGAACGCATCCGCCGCCGCCTGCGGCAACTTGCCGAGCAAGCCGAGGTCGTTGCCGAGCCAGGTGGTCTTGTAGGTCAGATCGACTTCCGGCCCGATCGCGAACACCTTGGCGCCGCGCTTGATCGCCTTGCGCACGCGGGTGTTCACCAGCGGCGCTTCCCAGCGCAGGTTCGTGCCGACGAGCAGGATCACGTCCGCCGTCTCGACGCCCGCGATGGTGGTGTTGAAATTCACCGCCGACAGCGACGACGTGTCATAGGCCATGCCGGTTTGACGCCCTTCGAGCAGGGTCGAGCCGAACGACTGGACCAGCTTCTTGGCGGCAAAGATCGTCTCGCAATCGAGCAGGTCGCCATGGATCGCGGCGACCTTGTCCCCCGCGCCCTTGGCCGCGACGGCGATGGCGGCGAACGCCTCGTCCCACGTCGCCTCGACCAGCTTGCCGTCCTTGCGGACATAGGGCTTGTCGAGCCGGCGGAAGCTGAGGCCGTCGACATGGTGGCGCGTCTTGTCGTGCGCCCATTCCTCGTTCACGTCTTCGTTGATGCGCGGCAGCACGCGCAGCACGCCGCGCCCACGGCTGTCGATGCGGATGTTGGTGCCGACCGCGTCCATCACGTCGATCGCCAGCGTCTTCTTGAGCTCCCACGGCCGCGCTTCGAACGCATAGGGCTTCGACGTCAGCGCGCCGACCGGGCACAGGTCGACGACATTGCCCGACAGTTCGGACGTCACCGCCTGTTCGAGATAGCTGGTGATCTGCATATTCTCGCCGCGATAGATCGCGCCGATTTCCTCAACGCCCGCAACCTCTTCGGCAAAGCGGACGCAGCGGGTGCACTGGATGCAGCGGGTCATCACCGTCTTGACGATGGGACCCATATATTTCTCGGTCACCGCGCGCTTGTTTTCGGTGTAGCGCGAATGGCCACGACCATAGGCGACCGACTGGTCCTGCAGATCGCACTCGCCGCCCTGATCGCAGATCGGGCAATCGAGCGGATGGTTGATCAGCAGGAACTCCATCACGCCTTCGCGCGCGGCCTTCACCATCGCGCTGTCGGTGCGGACGTCCTGATTATCAGCGGCGGGCAGCGCGCACGACGCCTGCGGCTTGGGCGGCCCGGGCTTCACCTCGACCAGGCACATGCGGCAATTGCCGGCGATGCTCAGCCGTTCATGATAGCAGAAACGCGGGATTTCCTTGCCCGCAGCCTCGCACGCCTGGAGCACGGTGGCGCCGGCGGGGACTTCGACTTCGATCCCGTCAACGGTTAGCTTGGGCATTATTCCGCCGCCTCTTGCATTGGCGAGAGTCCCCCGCCCTGCTTTTCGATGATCCGGCGCTCCATTTCGGGCCGGAAATGCTTGATCAGGCCCTGGATCGGCCATGCCGCCGCGTCGCCGAGCGCGCAGATGGTGTGGCCTTCGACCTGCTTGGTGACGTTGAACAGCGTGTCGATCTCGCTGATGTCGGCGTCGCCGGTGCGCATGCGCTCCATCACGCGCCACATCCAGCCGGTGCCTTCACGGCACGGGGTGCACTGGCCGCAGCTCTCATGCTTGTAGAAATAGCTGATGCGGCTGATCGCGGCGACGATGTCGGTGGACTTGTCCATCACGATCACCGCAGCCGTGCCAAGGCCCGAGCCAAGCGCGCGCAGGCCGTCGAAGTCCATCGGCGCGTCCATGATCTCCGCCGCCGGGACCAAAGGCACCGACGATCCGCCGGGGATCACGGCGAGCAGGTTGTCCCAGCCGCCGCGAATGCCGCCGCAATGCTTTTCGATTAGCTCGCGGAACGGGATCGACATGCTTTCCTCGACCACGCACGGCTTTTCGACGTGCCCGCTGATCTGGAACAGCTTGGTGCCCTTGTTATTCTCCCGGCCAAAGCTGGCGAACCATTCGGGGCTGCGGCGCAGGATCGTGGGCGCAACCGCGATCGATTCGACATTGTTGACCGTGGTCGGGCAGCCATAGAGGCCGGCACCCGCCGGGAAGGGTGGCTTGAGGCGCGGCTGGCCCTTCTTGCCCTCCAGGCTCTCGATCATCGCGGTTTCTTCGCCGCAGATGTACGCGCCCGCGCCGCGATGGCAGAAGACGTCGAAATCATAGCCCGAGCCGCAGGCATTCTTGCCAAGCAAGCCCTTGGCGTAGGCTTCCTCGATCGCCGCGAACAGCGTCTCGGCCTCACGGATATATTCGCCGCGGATGTAGATATAGGCCGCACGCGCGCGCATCGCGAAGCCCGCGACCAGCGCGCCTTCGAGCAGCAGATGCGGGTCGTGGCGGATGATCTCGCGATCCTTGCACGACCCCGGTTCGGATTCGTCGGCATTGATGACCAGGAAGCTGGGCCGTTCGGGCGTCGGGTTCTTGGGCATGAAGCTCCACTTCATGCCGGTCGGGAACCCCGCCCCGCCGCGCCCGCGCAGGCCCGACGCCTTGATCTTTTCGATGATCGTGTCGGGGCCGAGCTCGAGCAGCTTCTTGGTATTGTCCCACGCGCCGCGCTTGATCGCAGCGTCGAGGGTCCACGGCTGATAGCCGTAGAGATTGGTGAAAATCCGGTCCTTGTCCGCGAGCATGTTAACGCGGCCCCCCGATACGCTTGTTGTCCTTGACCGCGAGGTAGATCGCGACGCCAGCGCCGATGACGAGCAGCGGCACGAACAGCTTCGCGGCGAGCTTCAGCGCCCAGATCGCGACGACGATGCCACCGATGATGGCGAGGATCGTGAAGATCGTGTTCTTGCTCACCATTCGCTCCTGTAGTCGTGGTTGTCGGACACCATCGCGGTCAGGCTGGTCGGGCCGCCCAGCGGCTCGACGGTGTGGCGGCCGGGTTCCTGCGTTCCCGCCTTGGGGCTCTTGCCCTGCGCCAGCGCGTCGAGGATCGCGACGGTGCGGTCGTAGTTCAGATCCTCGAAATTATCGTCGTTGATCTGGACCATCGGCGCGGAGGCGCAATTGCCCATGCACTCGACCTCGGTCAGCGTGAACAGGCCGTCGGGCGTGGTCTTGCCCTTGGCCATGCCGCGGTTCTTGCACGCAGCGAACACCTCGTCCGATCCGCGCAGCCAGCACGGCGTCGTGCCGCACACCTGCACATGATATTTGCCGACCGGGTGCAGGTTGAACATCGTGTAGAAGGTCGCGACCTCCAGCACGCGGATCACCGCCATGTCGAGCTCGCGCGCGACGAATTCGATCACCGGGATCGGCAGCCACCCCTGCGTATCCGTCTCCGCCCCGACCTGACGCTGCGCCAGGTCGAGATAGGGGATGGTGCAGCTCATCTGCCGCCCCTCGGGATAGCGCGCACGGATGGTCGCGGCCTTGGCGGCATTCTCCGGCGTCCAGGCGAAATTGCCCCAACGTGCGCGGAGTTCCGGCGTGTCTTCGATTGCGTTTGCGTCAGCCATTAGCGGATGAACTCCACGCGGCTCACTCGGTCGCCGCTGAAGGTGTAGATGGACATGACCTCGAACTGCTCGCCATCGGGCGCGCGCGAGACCGTTTCGTGGAGCAGCACCGTCTCCCCCAGCTCATAGCTGGCGAGGATGTCGGCGCGGTTGTGCGGGAACTGGGCGAACATCGCCTTCAGCCCCGCGCGAACGCCTTCCTTGCCCTCACGCAGCACCGCGCCGCGATAGCCCGCTTCACAGGCATCGTCGGTCATCAGCGCGACATAGGCGTCGGCATCCTGCGCATTGTAATGCGCGATCATTGCGTGCGCGGTGGCGATGCGGGTGCTCACGGGGGCATCCTGGAGGGTCAGGGTGTCAGCCATTCACTTCACTCTTAATCGCATCGGCCGCGCCAAGAGCGTCGCGATTTCCATAGCCACTGAACCAACTGAAAAGCGCGATCACCCCGAAAATCAGGAAGGCGGCTCGCAGAGCCTCTGCGAGCATTTCAGGTAACGCGATCACGCCAAAACGATCAAGCAAGCTGGTGATCGCCAGCATGGCAACCAATGCGGCCGTGGCCCGAAACAAGCTCACCGGTCACACTCCCCGAACACGATATCCATCGCGCCCAGAATCGCGGTGATGTCCGCCAGCATGTGGCCGCGCGACATGAAGTCCATCGCCTGAAGATGGCTGAACGCGGTCGGGCGGATCTTGCAGCGATAGGGTTTGTTCGACCCGTCGCTGACCATGTAGATGCCGAACTCGCCCTTGGGGCTTTCGGTCGCGACGTACACTTCGCCGGCGGGGACGTGGAAGCCCTCGGTATAGAGTTTGAAGTGATGGATCAGCGCTTCCATCGACTGCTTCATCTCGGCGCGCTTGGGCGGCACCACCTTGCGGTCGAGCGACGCGATCGGGCCCGACGGCATCTCGTTCAGGCACTGCTTCATGATGCGCGCGGACTGGTAGACTTCCTCGACGCGGACCATGAAGCGGTCATAGCAGTCGCCGCGCGTGCCCACCGGAATCTCGAAATCCATGCGGTCATACACGTCATAGGGCTGCGACTTGCGCAGGTCCCACGGAATGCCGGCGGCGCGGATCATCGGGCCGGAAAAGCCCCATTTCACCGCGTCGTCGCGGTTGACGATCGCGATGTCGACATTGCGCTGCTTGAAGATGCGGTTTTCAGCAACCAGGCTGATCGCGTCACCGAACAGCTGCGGCAGGCGCGTGTCGAGCCAGTCGCCGATGTCGGTGAGCAGCTTGAGCGGCACGTCCTGATGCACGCCGCCGGGGCGCAGATAATTGTGGTGCATGCGCGCGCCGGACATGCGCTCAAAGAAGTTGAGGCAATCCTCGCGCAGTTCGAACATCCACAGGTTCGGCGTCATCGCGCCGACGTCCATGACGTGCGCGCCGAGGTTGAGCATGTGGTTGCAGATGCGGGTCAGCTCGGCGAAGAACACGCGCAGATATTGCGCACGCACCGGCACTTCGAGGTCGAGCAGCTTTTCCACCGCGAGCACGAAGCTGTGCTCCATCGCCAGCGGCGAGCAGTAATCGAGGCGATCCATGTACGGGAGCGCCTGGGTGTAGGTCTTGTACTCGATCAGCTTTTCGGTGCCGCGGTGGAGCAGGCCGACATGCGGGTCGATCCGCTCGATAATCTCGCCGTCCAGCTCGGTGACGAGGCGCAGCACGCCGTGCGCCGCCGGGTGCTGCGGGCCGAAGTTGATCGTGTAATTGGCGATTTCGGTATTGTCCGCAGTGGGGGCATCCGGAATCGCGCCGTGCATCAGCTGTTCGACGGTATCGGTCACTGGTTCTGCCCCTTGCCCTTGGTCGGAACCACGTCAGGGTCCTTGGGCTTCGACTTGCGCTTGTTGCCGGGATGCGGCTCGCCCGCGCCGGTCTGCGCGGTCGAGTCGGTGGTCTTGGCGGTTTTGGCGCGCGGCTTGACGGTCTTGGTCGCCTTGTCGTCAGCCTTCACAACCTCATCGGCCGTCGCAGGCGTCGGCGCGCCCTTTGCTTCCGCCACTGCTGGCGCGGCAGCCGGCGGCGGAGGTGGAGCTGGCGGCGATTTGCCCTGCGGCGTGTCGCCCGGGCCCGGCCCTGCGACCTTCTCGTCGCCCGGAAGCACGTACTGCGCGCCTTCCCACGGGCTCATGAAGTCGAAATTGCGGAAGTCCTGCGCCAGCTGCACCGGCTCATAGACCACACGCTTGTCGGCCTCGGAATAACGCAGCTCGACGAACCCGGAGAGCGGGAAGTCCTTGCGCTGCGGATGACCGCGGAAGCCATAGTCGGTCAGGATGCGGCGAAGGTCGCTATTCCCCTCGAACAGCACGCCGTACATGTCGTACACTTCGCGCTCGAGCCAGCCGGCGACCGGCCAGATCGACGTCACCGACGGCACCGGCCGAACCTCATCCGTCGTCACGCGGACGCGGACGCGGTGGTTGCGGGTGTAGCTGAGCAGCATGTAGCAGACATCGAACCGCTCGGCGCGCTCGGGATAATCCACCCCGGCGATTTCCATCAGCGCCTGATACTGCAGGCCCGGGCCGTCGCGCAGCGCGATCATCGCTTCGGGCAGACGCGCGCGATCGACGGTCAGATTGACCTCACCGACCAGATCGGTCGCGTCGATCAGCATATCGCCCAGCGCAGCCTGCGCCGCCGCGATCACGCCGTCATTGGCGGCATATTTGGGAGCCGGAGCCTTCACCGCGTCACCGTCCCGATCCGGCGGATCTTACGCTGAAGCTGCATCACGCCGTACAGCAGCGCCTCGGCAGTCGGAGGACAGCCGGGGACATAGATGTCCACCGGCACGATCCGGTCGCAGCCGCGCACGACGCTGTAGCTGTAATGGTAATAGCCGCCGCCATTGGCGCAGCTGCCCATCGAGATGACGTATTTCGGCTCGGACATCTGGTCGTACACGCGGCGCAGCGCCGGGGCCATCTTGTTGCACAAGGTACCCGCGACGATCATCACGTCCGACTGGCGCGGGGACGCGCGCGGGGCGGCACCGAACCGCTCCATGTCATAGCGCGGCATGTTGACGTGGATCATCTCGACCGCGCAGCAGGCGAGGCCGAATGTCATCCACCACAGCGAACCCGTGCGCGCCCACTGGAACAGCTCCTCGGTCGAGGTGACAAGGAAACCCTTGTCGTTCAGCTCGCCATTCAGGTCGTTGAAGAACGACTGGTCGGGCTGGATCACCGGGTTCGCGCCCATCGGCTGACCCTGGGCATTGAGGATCGGAGAGGTCGTATTCATCTGGCTCATTCCCAATCCAGCGCGCCGACCTTCCACGCATAGGCAAGGCCCAGCGCGAGTTCGGCGATGAAGATCATCATGCTGATCCACGCGGCCCAGCCCAGGTCGAACACCGTGACCGCCCAGGGGAACAGGAACGCCGCTTCCAGATCGAAGATGATGAAGAGGATCGCGACGAGGTAGAAGCGCACGTCGAACTGGCTGCGCGAATCCTCGAACGCGGGGAAGCCGCATTCATATTCGGTGAGCTTCTCGGGCGTCGGCTGATGCGCGCCGGTGAAGCGGGCCGCGATCATGGGCAGGAAGACAAAGGCGCTCGACAGCACCAGCGCCACGCCCAGGAAGAGCAGGATCGGCAGATATTCGATTAGGTCGACCAAGACGGCCCTCGCAATTGCGGAATCTTGGGGTCGCTTTAGGCCGATGGCAGGGGGGCATCAAGGGCGGAAACCGGTGAGAATCACTCGCAATACGCACGTTTCGGCAGCATGCGCCGACCGTCACTCCCCTCCCGCTTGCGGGAGGGGTCGGGGGA
>NZ_LSJM01000234.1 GCF_001557215.1 Sphingomonas sp. CCH9-E2
CGATGAGCTTAATGCACTAACAAACCAATCGGTCCACTCGGTGGGGGCAGACCAAGACGCACCTGACCGCTCAGCTTGAGCGTGACATAGGGGCTGTTGCCCCAGTCGGGGTGCGCGGGATCGAGTGCGATCGCCTCGACCTCGACCGCATAGCCGAGCGGCGCAAACATACGCTCCAGCAGGTCCAGTCCGCCGCGCGCAGGCAATGGCGTGATCATCGCCTCAAGCGGGATCGCCTGATCCGCCAGTTCCTGCCGCAGTTTCGAACGCCCGCCCATCGCGGTGTTGAGCAACCGCCCCAGCGCCACCGACAGCAGCGACGACGCCGCATAGGGCCGATCGTTGACATATTGATCCTCGATGCTGCCCTTGCCGCGCACCAGCTCGACCGCGTCCACGTCGAGCGTGATCGCCGCCGTGCAGCGCGCCTCGGTCGCCTCAGGGTAGAACAGGGTCGCCGTGCCGAAGCTCAGCGCGACCGCATGCACATTGTCCGGGTGCTTCATCAGCAAGAAGCCGAGATCGGTTGCGGGCTGATGCGTCGTGGTGATCGTCAGAAGCATGGGATGATCCAGATAAGAAAAAAGCCCCGTCGAAGGCTCGGCGGGGCTGCGGTCATGGTCGGGTGGTGGGAAGTGGGTCCGACTATGGCGCAGCGCAGGCGTGCGGGTAGGAATTGACGGCGCGCAGGTTCGATGCCGCGCAGATGGGCGCGTGGGCGAGGAGTTCATTGCGGGCGGTCGAGAGCACCATGGGTCACTTCATCGCCGGGAAGTGGTCGATGGTCAATGACTTATCGGCCGCCGCATTTTGGGGATCGCCCGTAGATCACCTCACAGCACAGAGAAGCGCCCGCGATTACATTTCATCCGCACCGGCTTTGGAATACAAAACCCTTTGTAAAGCAAACAGTTTGCGCTGATTCGGAGCAGTTATGGAATCACGTCTGCTCAAGCGGAGCGCGCTCTCACCGGGCCTGGTCGGACCTGCAAGAATTGGCGGGACCGCGGCCCACTATTGCATGGCGATCTTCGACCCTCAATTCGGCAGCGCCTTTCCGCTCGAACAGCAGCTACATTCTGACTGATAATCGGACGCTTCGAATACTGCCGCGCCGAAATTTTTACTTGAAGCTTCAAGGGCGACACCAGACACTTGGGCGTACAGAGGGGGAGCGCGTATGATTCGCGACAAGGAGCTTCTGGCACCCGAACGGCTGGTTCGTAGTGGTCGCGAGATTTTGCATGAGGCGGTCAATACCGGCCGTTTAGTCGCGTTTGTCGGGTCGGGCCTGTCGCTGGTTTATGGCCAGCCGACCTGGCGCGAATTCATCAAAAGCCTGCGCGCCAAGCTGGAAGCTGCGATCGAAGATGCCGCGAAGGACGGCAAATTGTCGCCTGCCGAAGCCGGGCGGATGCGGGCGATGGCGAATATCACGGCAATCGAGGATAGCGACGGCCTGGTCACGCTCGAGCTGATCCGCCGGGCTTATGCACAGATCGAACTTCGTTCGGACGCGGCGTCGGACAAGGAGCTATATCGGCGCGATTTGCAGTCGCTCTTTACCTTCAATGCCGTTGCAGAAGCCTTGTTGTCCAGGCGGCTCAAAGAGGCGGGCCTCACGGATGAGCAACGTGAACTGATCAGCCTATTCGCAAAGAACCGCGATCTGGCGTCCATCTACAATACCCGCACGTTCGAACAGTTGGCGATCATCAGTGGCAACTTAAACCTTAAGCTGCTTGCAAAGCTGCTCCGTGAAGAACCCAACCGATTTGGAAAGCCCGATGAAAACAAGCTTGATCGCGCTTTACCGATCGACCGACGCAGTGCGCTAGCCGTATTCCTGGCGCATTGCCAAGGTTCGCGAGAAGAGGTGTTGAACACCTTAAAAACGGCCAAGACATCCGACCCAACCCCCCCCCC
>NZ_LSJM01000235.1 GCF_001557215.1 Sphingomonas sp. CCH9-E2
CTCACCCTTCCGGCGCTACGCGCCTCCCTCCCTCTCCCATTGGGAGAGGGAAGGGCCCGCGAGCGTAGCGAGTGGGAAGGGTCAGGGTGATCGTCATTGAGGCAGCGCCCCGATCACGATCTCGCCCGCGCCCTGCATCCGGATCGGCAGATGCGTCGCCACAACCGCGATCCCGCCCGCCGCGCGGTGTGCCGCAATCAGCCCGCCCAGCACCCCGATCGCGCCATGGTCGAGCCCGTTCGCCGGCTCGTCGAGCAGCCAGATCGGTGCCCCGCTCGCCACCACCCGCGCAATCCCGACGCGCTTGCGTTGCCCGGTCGACAGCATCCGCACCGGCACGGGGTAGAGGTGCAGCAGTCCGACCGCCTCCAGCGCCCCCTCAACGGCATCGCGCCGCCCATCCAACCCGGCCCAGAAGCGCAGCGTCTCACCCACCGGCAATTCCGGGTCCAGCCCCGCCGCCTCGGCCAGCAGCGCCTTTTCGCCCGCCACCGAAACCCGCCCCGCGCTCGCCTTGAGCAACCCTGCGATGATCCGGATCAAACTCGACTTGCCCGCTCCGTTCGGCCCGGTCACCAGCACCGCGCCACCCGGCTCAAGGTTCAGATCGAGTCCCTCGAACAGCATCCGCCCGCCGCGCGCACACGCCACGCCCTCCAGCCGGATGCTGCAATCGCTCACGCGACGCTGTCTTCCAGCGCGTGCATATCCGCGTCCGACAGCCCGAAATGATGCCCCACCTCATGCACAACGACATGCGTGACCAGCGCCTCCAGGCTCACGCCCGTCTCGACCCATTCGGCGAGCAGCGGGACGCGGTAGAGGTGGATCGTGTCGGGCTGCGCGATCTCGCCGATCGCGAATCCCTCTTTCTCGCCCACGGGCCGCCCCGAATAGAGGCCGGTCAGCTCGAACGGATCCTCCATCCCCATCTCGCGCAGCGTCTCGTCATCGGCAAAGTCTTCGACGATCAGCACGATGTCGGGCAGATGGCTGGCGAACGGTTCTGGAATCCGCGCCAGCGCCGCGCGCGCGAGCGCTTCCATCTGTTCGGCACTCGGTGCAAAGGTCTCGGTCACAGCGGTCATGGCCCCGGCTATGCCGCACGCAGCTCCGGAGGGGAAGAATGGTCGAACAACTGAGCCAGGCGGAACGCGACGACGCGCTCGAAGGGCTGCCCGAATGGGATCACGACACCGGCCGCGACGCGATCACGCGCAGCTTCACCTTCGACGATTTCAGCCAGGCCTTCGCGTTCATGACGCAGGTCGCGCTGCTCGCCGAAAAGGCCGACCACCACCCCGAATGGTCGAACGTGTGGAACCGCGTGGACATCCTGCTGACCACCCACGACGCCGGCGGCCTGTCGGGCCGCGATATCGACATGGCCCGCGCGATCGACGCGCTGGTCGACTAAAGCCCGACCTTCGCGGCCAGCCACCGCGCCGCTTCGTCCGGCGTGCGCTTGTCCACGTCCCTGTCGACCATCAGATTCGCCTCGCGCATCGCCTCCACCGGGATCTTGCCGATCAGAGGGCGCAGCGCCGCCTGGAACCGCGCATCCTGCGCGCGGTCCGGCGCGATCATCAGGATGGCGTCATAGCCGGGGATCGCGCCCTTGGGGTCGGTCAGCACCACCAGCCGGTCCGCCGCGATCCGTCCATCCGAAGAAAAGGCCGGGATCACGTCCGCGCTCCCGCTCGCCAGTGCGCGGTACATGAAGGTCGGCTGATAGGGTCGCGCCGACTTGAAGCGCAGGCCATAGGCATCGCGCACCGCTCGCCACTCCGGGCGCTCGAGAAACTCGACATCGGTCGCCAGGTCGAGCTGCGGCGCCTGCGCTGCCAGATCGGCCAGCGACGCAATCCCGCGCCGCTGCGCATCCTCGCCGCGCATGGCAAAGGCATAGGCGTTCTCGAACCCCAGCGACCCCAGCATCGTCACGCCATGGGTGCGGCTCACCCACGCCCCGACCGCCGCGACGATTGCCTCGCGCGGCGGCACGTCGCTGCGCTGCATCTGGTTGGTCCAGATCGTGCCCGAATAATCGACCGACACATCGATATCGCCGGCGGTCAGCGCCCCGAACGCCACCGCCGAGCCCAGCCCCTCGCGATATTCGACGCGATAGCCGGCCGCCTCCAGCCGCTGGCCGATCAGCCGGGCGAGGATGAACTGCTCCGAAAAGCCCTTGGCGCCCACCACCACCGTCTGTCCGCCCACCACCGGGGCCAGCGCAAAGGCGGCGGCACAGATCGCGGCGAGCAACGTCCCCGCGCTCATCCGCACCAGCATCGGCTTGCGCGCGCGGATTCCGCCTTCGGTGACGCTCAGGATCAGGTCGACCCCCAGCGCCAGCCCCGCCGCGCCGATGCACCCGGCCAGCACCAGCGCCCAATTCTGCGTCTGCAATCCGGCAAAGATCAGGTCGCCCAGGCTCGGCTGCCCCACGGTGGTGGACAGGGTCGCCGCACCGATGGTCCACACCGCCGCCGTACGGATGCCCGCCATCACTACCGGCGCGGCGATCGGTGCCTCGACCAGCCGCAATTTCTGCCACGCGGTCATGCCCACGCCGTCCGCCGCTTCGCGCAACGCCGGATCGAGCGTCACCAGCGCGGTCGTTGCATTCCGCAACACCGGCAGGATCGCATAGAGCGTCAGCGCGAGCAGCGCGGGGAGGAAGCCGAGCGCTGGCACCCACGCCCCGACCAGTCCGCGCAACGCCAGCAGCATTGGATAAAACAAGGCGAGCAGCGCCAGCGACGGGATCGTCTGGATCAGGCTTGCCGCGCCCAGCACGATCCGTCCCAACATCGCGTTGCGCGCCGCCGCCACCGCCAGCGGCAGGCTGATGACAAGGCCAAGCGCCATCGCCGCCATGGCCAGCAGCAAATGGCTCGCCATCAATTCGGGCACGCGGGCAAAGGCGGTGCTCATCCCTTCAGCGCCTCCAGCGCATCGGCCTGGCGCATCGGCACGGCGATCAGCGCCTGCGCCTCCGGCCCGCCTTCGCCCCGTGCGAGTGCCGCCGGGGTCGCGTCGGCGACGATCCGCCCGCCCTGCATCACCAGCACGCGATCGGCGAGCAGCAGCGCCTCGGCCATGTCATGCGTCACCATCACCGTGGTCAACGCGAGCCGGTCGTGCAGCGCGCGCACCGCCCGGCCCAATTCGTCGCGGGTGACCGGATCGAGCGCGCCGAACGGTTCGTCCATCAACAGGCACCCCGGCGCCGTCGCCAGCGCCCGCGCCACCCCGACCCGCTGGCGCTGCCCGCCCGACAGCTGATCCGGCATCCGCGCCGCGACATCGCCCGGCAGATCGACCAGCGTCAGCAGCTCCGCGACTCGCGCGCCCGTGTCCCGCTGGCCCGCGATGCGCAGGCCGATCGCGATGTTTTCGGCGACGCTCATGTGCGGAAACAGTCCAACGGACTGAAATACATATCCGATTCGGCGGCGAAGCAGATGCGGTGCTGCGCCATCGACCGGCGCGTCATCGATCGTCACGCTGCCCCGGTCGGGCGCGATGAGCCGGTTTATCGTCTTGAGAAGCGTGGATTTTCCGGATCCGGACTGCCCGACCAGCGCGACGAAACTGCCCGCCGCGATGGTCAGCGACACGCCATCGAGCGCGATCGTCGCGCCAAATGCCTTGGAAACGTCGCTCAGGGCGATGGCGGGGCCGGTTTGTGCTGGCATCGCAGCGCATTGTGAGGAATGATCCACTCTAGGTCAAAACATACAGGAGGGGGCCATGCAGGCGATCTTCATCACCGGGGGCGGCTCGGGGATCGGTCGCGCGGTCGCGTGCTACTTTTCCGCGCGCGGCTGGCGCGTCGGGCTTGCCGATATCAGCGAAACGGGGATGGCCGAAACCGCCGCATTGCTCGGCGACGCGCCGGTCTCGACGCATATGCTCGACGTGCGCGACCGCGCGGCCTGGGACGTCGCGCTGGCGGAGTTTGCTGCGGTCGCCGGGCGGATCGACGTGCTGTTCAACAATGCCGGAATCGGCGTCGGCGGCGTGTTCGCCGACACGCCGGTCGAGGAGCTGCAGCGCTGCGTCGACATCAATCTGATGGGCGTGGTGTGGGGCGCGCATGCCGGGCATCGCTACCTCAAGGTGTCGGGCGGCTGCCTGCTTAACACCGCGTCGGCGGCGGGCATCTATGGCACGGGCGGGGTCGCGATCTATTCGGCGACCAAATTCGCGGTGCGCGGCTTTACCGAATCGCTCGACGCCGAATGGGTCGCCGACGGCATTCGCGTCCGCGCGCTGCTGCCCAGCTTCATCGACACCGCGATCCTCGACGGGCTGCCCGTGGGCAGCAATTCGACGATGCGCGAACGCGTGAAGGCGGCGCGGCTGGAGTTCACGCCGGTCGAAGAGGCCGCCCGGCTCGCCTGGGAAGCCGTGCATGGCGATCAGCTCCATACCCTGGTCGGCAAGACCGCGCGCCGCATGTGGTTCGCGTCGCGCTTCATGCGCGGGTCGATGCGCAAACAGGCGCGCGGGGGCAAGTGAAGGCCGCCCTCCTCGCCACCGCCGGGCTCGCGCTGACCGGCTGCGCGGGGCAGGGCAGGGCATCCGACCCGCAGGATCGCTTCATGCAGGCGGTCGCCGCGCAGTGCGGCAAGGCCTATGCCGGGCGCGTCGTCACCACCGATGCGGCGGATGCGAGCTTTGCCGGCAAGCCGCTGGTGATGCACGTCGCCGCATGCGAGCCGGACCGCATCCGCATCCCCTTCCATGTCGGGGACGATCGCTCGCGCACCTGGGTGCTCACCCGCACCGCGACCGGAATACGCCTGAAGCACGACCATCGGCATCAGGATGGCACCAGCGACGTCCTCACCATGTACGGCGGCGACACTGCCACCCCCGGCACGGAGGAGCGGCAGGACTTCCCGGTCGACTCCGAGTCGATCGCGCTGTTCCGCGCCAATGATCGCGCGGTGTCGGTCACCAATGTCTGGGCGGTGGAAGTGACGCCGACGCGCTTCGCCTATGAACTCCGCCGTCCCAATCGTCATTTCCGGGTCGAGTTCGACCTGACCCAGCC
>NZ_LSJM01000236.1 GCF_001557215.1 Sphingomonas sp. CCH9-E2
CGCTCACCGTCACGATCGCGCTTGGCAGCGCCTTCATCGCCACACGCGCGCGGCCGAGCGATCCGGCCGCCCGCGTGGCGGCGTGGCTCGACTATATGGGCAGCGACGCGCATCGCGCCCAGTTCCGCACTGGCAGCTGCTTCATCGACGCGCCCGATCAGACACTGCATCCCGAATGCGTTGCGCTGCGCGGCGACCGATCCAACGTGCTGCTGCTCGGCGACAGCTATGCCGCGCATCTCTGGCGCGCGTTGGCCGAGCGCTTTCCTGAAATCAATCTGATGCAGGCCAGTGCGACAACATGCCCGCCGGTCGTTGGCACGCGCGGTGCGCGTTACTGCACGCGGCTGATCGAGAATATGCTCGACGGCCTTGCCACGGATGCCCGGGTTTCACGGGTGGTCCTCGCGGCAAGCTGGCAGGTCGGGGATATCGAACGGCTCGAATCCACGATCCGCGCCCTCCGCGCAAAGGGGGTCGCGGTGACCGTTATCGGCCCGGTCAACAAATATGATGGCGAGGTGCCCCGCCTGCTCTCCACGGCGATCCGCGGCGGCGATCCCGCGGCGATCCAGCGGCATCGGCGCGACAGGCCGGTCAAGGTGGAACGGCTGCTGCGCCCGCGTGTCGAGGCGGCCGGCGCGCGGTACATCTCATTGATCGATATCGAGTGCCCTGGCGGTCGCTGTCGTCCGCTTACCCCAGATGGGACCCCGTTCCATTTCGATGGCGCACACTTCACCCCCGCTGGCGCGCGCGTCCTGGCAGAGGGTATTGCCGCGCTCTAGGCACGCCGCCACAGTGCGCTGCCAGCATCAGACGGGATGTCGGATTTCAACCACCGTGTGTGGAGAGCGTGGCCAGCGCGGCGCGCAAGCTGAGTCAGGCGCAGCGTCTGGCCGCCGTCCATATTGCGACTTTGCATGGCCGGGCAACTTTTCAAAGAGACTGCACGCGCATCGTCCTAGGTCTGTCGGGCGGAATCCATCATGGCCATCTACGCGCAGCGCCAAGCGAAGGTCGCGATCCAGTCGTCGGCGATGCAGACGGTGCCGGTGAAGCGCGTTCCCTGCCCCAGCGGGCCCACATCCACGCACAGCGCTGCGTGAAAATCCCGACCGTTCCGGTCGAAGCTGATCTCGACCTCATGAAATTCGGGAAAGCCCCCGCTCAACCGATGCTGGGCCTTGAACATGGCGCCTTGGCGCTGAACAGCAGCCGGTCGTGCCAGAGCGGACGACCGCAGATCGCGGCCCGCTCCGACGGTCGCAGCACATGCTCAGCGCCCTGGGCTGCGGCGGGCATGGCGTCATACCGGGGACCGCAATGTCGGAATGGAAGATGAGGCCATAACCCTTGCCCCAATGACTCTCATCCATCCCGTTGCGCCTCCAACTCGCAGCACGACGACAATGCGGGGGACATCGTCCCCACAAGCCGGGCTGGAATTCACCCCTGATCTTGATATGCGCAAGCGATGCAAGACCGAAACCAGGGATCGACGCCGCCCGATGTTCGATGAAGCGGCGCAGGAACGGATCTCGCTCGCGCTCGCGCGGCAAGCCTATGCGCGGCGCGAAGTGCGGCTGGTCGAGTCCGACCTGAGCGACATGCCGCTGCTGGTTGCATCGCGCCAGGGCCTGTTCGTCGCCGATCGCCGACAGGCCAAGCTGATCGCGAATGGCCTGTTCTTCGGCATCACGCTGCGCGACGACCTGATCTACGCCTTCGAATCCTGTGATCTTCCCTATGCGCGCACCAACCTTGGCCGGATCATCCGGCTGCGTCGGCGCGGCGGAACGATCGTCGAGCGCGATGTCTTCGCCGAGGGGCTCGACAATGGCTGTCACCAGATCGATTTCGTCGGCGACCAATTGTGCGTCCTCGACACCTATAATCAGCGCATTCTGACCTTTACCGAAGATGGCACGCCCGTCGACATTCCCCAGCCGCTCGCCGCAGCCGAACACGGTGCGTGGCAGCGCGGCTATCATCACGCGAACGCGATCCTGGCGGTCGACGACCGGATCCTGCTCATGCTGCATAACGGCGTCGAACGCGGCGACCGATCGAGCCAGATCCTGGTGCTCGATCGGAACTGGCGTCGCATAGGCGCGTGGGACTTGCCCCATGGCGGATGCCACGATCTCGCGTGCCTGCCCGACGGGACGCTGCTTGCGTGCGGGTCGCCCGCGGGGGAGTTGATCGCGCTCGACGGCCGCGGCCAGCGGATCACCGCGATGATGACGCGCGGTCTTGCCGTGAGCGATCGCGAGATCGTGGTCGGCGCATCGCAATTCTCGTCGCGCAGGGCGCGCACCCGCGCGCGCGGCGCGCTCTATTTCCTGGATCCAAGCTGGCGGGTGATGCACGAACTTGCCCTGATCGCCGCGCCGACCTGTGTGATGTGGCTCGACCGGGTCGATTACGGATGCTGGCACCCATCGGCCCGATTGCCGTCCACACCGCTGGCCGCAGACGCGGGCTGATACCCGGCCGCGACGTTACCCATCGCGACCGGGAAAGCCGACCCGCCCCTAGAACCGTGCGCCGAACCGCAGCCCGATCGTGCGCGGGGTGATCGGCACGATATAGGGTCGCTGATCGCAGGCACCGCATTGTTGGAAGCGGGTGATCTGACCGCGTTCATCCCAGATATTCTGCGCGAACAGCTCGAAGCTGTAGCTCGAGAGTTCGTAGCCGAAGGCGAGGTTCCCGGTGGTATAGGGTTCGAGCCTCCCGAGCGCGGCCGCCTTGGCAACGCGAATGTCCGATGACGCCGCGCTCTGGTAAGCGATCAGCCCCTGCACATAGCCGCGTCCCGACCCCATCGGCACCGAGTAGCGCGCGGTGCCCGCCAGTTTGACGCGCGGCGTGACCGGCAGGCGGGTCCCCTTTGGCGCCAGCACATCGGTGCCGGTCCCGCTACAAATCTGGGTCGCACACAGGTCCTGCCGCGTCTTGGCATCGGTGAACGCGCCCGACACGGTCAGGTTGAGCCCGCCAAACGTGGCGTTGGCATCCATCTCCACGCCATAGATGCGCGCATCCGGGCCGTTCTGGATGATCGTGAAGCTGTTCGGGCCGAGGAACGAGAACTGGAAGGCCTTCCACTCCTGCATATAGACCGCGCCGTTGAAGCGCACGCCATCGATCGGCGTCGTCTTCCAGCCTAGCTCGTAATTGTAGAGCTTGTCGGCGGAATAGGGCGCAACATCGCCACGCCGGTTGATGCCGCCGGGGCGGAAACCGCTGGAGGCGGAGGCATAGAAGAGCAGCCCGTCCTGCGGCTTCCACGTCATGTTGAAGCGATAGGTAATGCCCTGCCCCTCGGTCTTCTTGGGCAGCAGCCGACCGCTGGCGTACGTCGCGAGATTGGTGCACGGACTGCCGGCGACACTTGCCGGAAGCAGCGTGTTGGTGGGGGCGCCCGAAAGATAGGCGTCGCGCAGCGTTTGCCCGTTGGTGAGATAGCAGCCCGCGACGCCCGTGCGCGAACTGCCCGCCGCGTTGAACGGCGACGCGGTGTACGGGCGCCCGTCGCCCGGATCGACCCCGGGATTGCGGCCAAAGCCGAAGAAACCGATCAGCGAGTTATCGTAGATGTAACCGCGCGCACCGGCCGTGAAGGTCAGTTCCGGCGTGAGGTCGAAACTCGCCTCACCAAACATCGCATAATCCTTGTCGACGCGATGCTGCTGGGTCAGCCACAAGGTGCCCGGCGACCCATTCACGGAAACAGCGCTGCCAAGACCCGGGATCTGATAGTCCTGATGGATGAAGTTGGACTGGCGCTGATAGAACAGGCCCGCGACGACGCGGAAACGATCCGTGGCCGGGGAGGCAACGCGGAGCTCCTGGCTGGTTTTCTTGAAGTGGTCGCTGCCGATGACGACCTGACGCGGGTCGATCGTGTTGCCGGCATTGTCCAGATAGTAGAAATAGCCGGCCAGCCCGCCGACCGAGGCGTAGAGATTGTCATACGCCTCCGAATAATCGGTGTAATCGCTCGACGAGGCAGTCTTGCGGTCGAGATAGGCACCGGCATAGGTCACGTCCCAGTTGCCGATCTTGCCCTCGATCGTCAGCGCGCCCTGGATGAAGCGGTCGCGGCGATATTCGGGGTAGAAATGCTGCACCTGAAGGTCGCCGACGCGCGGGTCATAAGCATAGGTGCCATGCGCGCGCATCTCCTGGTACAGCACGGTCGGCGTGACGGTCCAATCCTCGTCGAGATCGACCTTCAGCGCGGCGCGGCCGCCCCAGATGTCGGTGTCGTTATAATTGTCCTCGACGAACGCGTTGTTGTTGACGGTGATGCCGCCCGGGGTCGGCAGGAAGCTGCGCGTCCCCGGCACATTGTCGATATAGCCCGCGTCACGCTGGTAGAAGCCGACGACGCGCAGCGCGATGCTTTCGGCAAGCGGCGTGTTGACCATGCCCTCGATCTTGCCGCCCTGCCCGCCATGCGCGACGGTGTTCACCTCCGCATCGATCCGCGCATCGAAACCCGCGGTGTCCGGCTTGTTCGTGATGATGCGGATCGTGCCCGCCTGACTCGACGCGCCATAGAGCGTGCCCTGTGGGCCGGAGAGGCTCTCGATGCGCGCGATGTCGTAGATATGCACGTCGAGCGTGCCGCCGATCGTCGTCACCGGCTGCTCGTCCAGATAGCTGCCGACCGAAGGGAGCGAACCCGAATGGTTGCCGTCACCGCCGGACGCGACGCCGCGCATATAGACGGTGGTGGAGCCCGGCTGCGACGTCTGGAACGCGACCGAGGGCAGAAGCTGGGTATATTCGTTGAAGTTCGAGATGTTGAGCTGATCGAGCTTGCGCGTGCCGATCGCCTGGATGCTGATCGGAACCGACTGGATATTTTCGTCGCGCTTCTGCGCGGTGACGACGATCTCGTCCTGATCGGGGGGCAAGTCGGGGGCAGGTCGGTCCTGGGCCTGGGCAGTGGTGGGCAGGATCAGCGCCGTCGACGCGAGCAGCCCGGATAACACGGCACGACGCACTGAAATGACCATATCGGCCCCCATTTTATTGCTTTGTCACGCGAGACTGTGGTGCGGCGCAACAAAGGTCAATTGGGGCGATAGGCAGCGCTGAAAATCTTCGGCAATTGTGACGTTTCTGCAACGTTACAGATTTGCGGGGGCGTCCGGGTAGCAATCGGTGACGTCGCCCAGCGCCGCGGCGAGCGGGGCGAGATGCCGGGCAAATGGCCGCCAGGCGCGGTCGCCGCCGGTAAAGATCGGCTGGCGCACCTGTTCCGAACTCGCGGTGCGCACCGCGCGCTCGGTCTCGTGAAAGGCGAGGCAGGCGGGTTCGAACGCGACACCGCAGGCATCGAGCAAGCGGCGCACTTCCGTTTCGGTATCCGCCACCAGCGCCTCATGGATCACGCGGTGGACGCGGCCAGGCTGGACACGGTCGAGATGCGCCATCAGCCGCACATAATCGCGATAGTAGCGGCCCATATCGTCGAGCGCGTAGCTGAATGCCTGGCCCCGGGCGAAATGCTGCTTGAAGTTGGAGAAGCAACAGGCGCGCGGCTCGCGGCGGGCGTCGATGATTACGGCATTGGGCAGGATCAGGCGGATCAGCACGACATGCGCCCAGTTGTTGGGCAGCTTGTCGATGAAGCGCGGCCGGTCGGTCCGACGCTGGACGGCAGTGCGGCGCAGATACTCCGCGCCCAGTTCGCCTGCGCGCCCGGCGGTCAGCGTGGACAGACCATGCGGATAGTCGGAAATGCGCCGCGCCAGCGCGGGCAGGTCGGGCAATTCGGTCGTGCCCTCGATCGCGCTGTGGCTGGCCAGAATCTGCTCGATCAGCGTCGACCCTGCGCGCGGCATGCCGAGAATGAAGATCGGATCGCGCGCGTCGGATCCCCAGCCCGCGCGCTCGGCGAAGAAGCCAGGGGTCGCCAGCGCAATGCAGTCGTCGACGAACCGCTCGGTCTCGTCGGCGTCATAGACAAGCTGCGTTCGGCGCAGCGCATTTCCCGCCGCGTAATGGCCAAAGGCGCGGTCCGCTTCCCCGCGATCCTCGCACGCCTTGCCCAGCGCGAAATCGAGATGGAACCGGTCCTCGTCGCCCAGGTCAGGGGCGGCGCGGGCGGCCTCCATCGCCGCAATGTCGGCGTCGTCGAACCGCACCGTCTTGAGGTTTGCGAGGCTCCACCACGCCTCACCCAGGTCCGGCCGCAGCGCGATTGCACGGCGATAGGCGGCGATGCCGTCCGACTGCCGCCCGACGGTCTTGAGCATATGGCCATAGCTCATCCACAATTTGGGCTGCTCGGGCGCCTCGGCCAGCACGCGCTCGTACAGCGTGATCGCCTCCCCGAACGCACCGAGCCGGCCCAGCGCGGCGGCCTTGAGATTTGCGTGACCGGGATGATCGGGCTCGGCATCGATTAGCGCGTCGAGTTCGGCCAGCGCCTCTTCCGCGCGGTTCTGGCGGTACAGCACCAGCGCCAGGTTGGCGCGCGCGGCGGTGAAGGCCGGTGCCAACTCGACCGCCCGACGCAGCAAATTCTCGGCATCCTTGAGCCGCCCGATCCGGCCCGCGAGTTCGGCAAGCATGCGGATCGCGCGGGCGTCGAACGGGTCGCGCTTGAGATAGGCCTTCAGCCCGCGCTCGGCTTCGGACAGGCGGTTGTCGTGCAGCGCCAGCGCCGCGTCCATGAGATCGGGTGAGAAGCGCGTCGCGGTCATCGCGCATGATGATCATGCCGCGGCGCAGCGATCAAGCGCCGTCCGTATTTTTCGTGCTGGACGAACGCCGCTGCGCTCGCGACAACATTGCATGGCCGATGCTGCCCCGCCACCGCCACGTCGCGCGCTCGGCTTCTGGCCGACGCTGGCGCTGGTGGTCGGCAACATGATCGGATCGGGCATCTATTTGCTGCCCGCTACGCTCGCGCCGCTGGGGACCAACGCGCTGATCGGCTGGGGCGCGACGATTGCCGGGGCGATGACGCTGGCGTTCGTGTTCGCCCGGCTCGCGGCAAAGCTGCCCTGCGCGGGCGGCCCCTATGCCTTTGCCGATGCGGCATTCGGGCCGGTCGTCGGCTTCGCGGTTGCGTGGAGCTACTGGATCCTGATCTGGGCGGGCAATGGCGCGCTGGCGATCGCAGTGGTGAGCGCACTCAGCGTGCCGTTTCCGGACATCGCGAGCGGGCCGCCGGCCTTCTTCACGGCGCTGCTGCTCGTCTGGACCTTGGTCGCGGTCAACATGCGCGGCGTGGTGCTGGCCGGGCGAATCCAGCTGGTGACGACGGTGACGAAGCTCGTCCCGCTGGTTGCGGTGATCCTGCTCGCGCTCTGGCTGCTGCTCGCCAAGGGCGGGTCGGCAATCGCGGCCAACCCGCCGG
>NZ_LSJM01000237.1 GCF_001557215.1 Sphingomonas sp. CCH9-E2
CCCCAACCCCTCCCCTGAAGGGGAGGGGCTAGAGAAGGTCAATATCCAGCCGCCCGCGCCAGCGCGTCGGCGTGATAGTTGGTATCGCCGAACAGCTCCGCCAGCACGCGCCCGCGCTTCATGTAGAAGCCGATATCATATTCGTCGGTCATGCCGATGCCGCCATGCATCTGGACGCCCTCCTGCACCGCCAGCGTCGAGGCCATGCCGGCCATTGCCTTGGCGACCGACACCGCCTCGTCCGCCCGGGCGTCGCCGGCATCGAGCAATTGCTGAGCCTTGAGCACTGCCGCGCGGGCGACCTCCAGCTCCGAATAGAGATGCGCCGCGCGATGCTGCAGCGCCTGGAAGCTGCCGATCAGCACGCCGAACTGCTTGCGTTCTTTCAGATACTGGACGGTCATGTCCATCGCGCCGCCGCCGACGCCCAGCATCTCCGCCGCCGCGCCCGTACGCCCGGCGCCGAGCAGCGCGTTGAGCACCGCGCGGCCGCCATCGACCTCACCGATCACCGCATCGGCATCGACCTCGACCCCGTCGAACGTCATGCGCGCGGCGAGGCTCGCGTCGGCGAGCCGCTGCGGATCGGCGGTGAGGTTCGCCGCGTCCTTGGGAACCGCGAACAGCGTCACGCCATCGGCATCCTCGGGAGCGCCAGCGGTGCGCGCGGCGACGATCAGCAGGTCGGCGACATGGCCATGCGCGACGAACTGCTTCGCCCCGGTCAGCTTGAAGCCATTGCCCGAGCGCTCGGCCTTCATGCCGATCGCATCGCCATGCTTGGCGCGCTCGTCGATCGCCAGCGCGGCGACGGTCTCGCCCGAAAGGATGCCGGGGAACCAGCGTTCACGCTGCGCAGTGCCGTTCAGCGCCGCGACCGCTGCGACCGCGGTGGTGAGGAAGGGGGAGGGGGACAGGTTGCGCCCGATCTCCTCCAGCACCACCCCAGCCTCGACATGGCCGAGGCCAAGGCCGCCATCGGCCTCCGGGATCAGGATGCCGGTAAAGCCCATCTCGGCGAACTGCTTCCACAGGTCGCGGGAAAAGCCGGTCGCGTCGTTGGCGTCGCGCAGCGCGCGCATATGGCTGACCGGCGCTGCTTCGCTCACAAATTGCTGTGCGCTCTCGCGGAGCATGGTCTGTTCGTCGTTGAGGTAGAGTGGCATTTTCTTCTTTCCTTCTCCCTCTCCCGCCTTCGCGGGAGAGGGTCGGGGTGAGGGTCTTCTTCTTTCTTCCGACTGCTCGAAGAAGAAGACCCTCACCGCTGCGACTAGGCAGCAAGCTGCCAAGTCTCGCTGCCTCTCCCGCGAAAGCGGGAGAGGCGTTATGCTGTCACGCCGGCAGCTCCAGGATCCGCTTGGCAACGATGTTGAGCTGGACCTCGCTCGTCCCGCCCTCGATCGAATTGGCCTTGGTCCGCAGCCACGCACGCGGCTTCGCGCCGCCGTTGGAGCGTTCGCTTTCCCATTCCAGCGTATCAGACCCGCCGCTCGCCATGATCAGCTCGTGGCGGTCCTTGTTCAGCTCGGTGCCATAATATTTCATCATCGACGGCTGGGCGGGGTGCGCCTGTCCGGCCTTCAGCTGGTCGATGAACCGCTCCGACATTGCCGAGAATGCCTTGGACCGCACCTCGAACAGTGCCAGCTGCGCGCGCAGGATCGGGTCGGCGAGGCGGCCCTGCGCGTCTAGCCCGATGGTAGCGATCGCCCCCTCGATCAGCGGGTTGCCGCCGGGGGAGGCGAGGCCCATACCGCTGATCATCTCGCGCTCGTGGCCGAGCAGATATTTGGCGACGTCCCAGCCCTTGTTCTCGTCGTGGACGCGATTCTTCTTGGGCACACGGACATTGTCGAAGAACGTCTCGCAAAAGGGCGAGTAACCGCTGATCAGCAGGATCGGCTTGGTCGATACGCCGGGCGACTCCATGTCGAACAGCAGGAAGCTGATCCCGCCCTGCTTGCTCTCCTTGCTGGTGCGCACCAGGCAGAAGATCCAGTCGGCCTTGTCGGCATAGCTGGTCCACACCTTCTGCCCGTTGACGATGTAATCGTCGCCATCGCTGACCGCGCTGGTGGCGAGGCCAGCCAGGTCGCTTCCCGCATTCGGCTCGGAATAGCCCTGGCACCAGCGGATCTCGCCGCGCGCGATTCGGGGCAGATGCTCCAGCTTCTGCTCCTCGGTCCCGTATTTCAGCAGCGCCGGGCCGAGCATCGAGATGCCGAAGCTGTTCAGCGGGTTGCGGCAGTTGAGCGCCGCCATTTCCTCGCGCAGGATCTTGGTCTCCGCCGGCGACAGTCCACCGCCGCCATATTCCTTGGGCCAGTCGGGCACGGTCCAGCCGCGCGCGGCCATGCGGTCCATGTACAGCTTCTGGTCGGGGTTCTTGCTGTAATCGGCCTTGCGCCCGCCCCAATTGGCGTCGCCCTCGCCGCGCATCGGCTGGCGCATTGACGCCGGGACATTGGCCTCCAGCCAGGCGCGGGTCTCCGCGCGGAATGTGTCGAGATCGGTCATGATGGCTCCTCGTCCAGCAAAGCGGCGATGCGGCGCGCGGTCGCGATCGCAAGATGGTCGTGATTGAGGTCGGTCAGCACCTGCACCCCGGTCGGCAGGCCGTTGGCGGTCCCGGCCGGGAAGGTGGTGGCGGGCAGCCCCGGATAGGTGACGAGCCCCGCCCAGGCGAGGTGCGCGTCATAACCGCTTTCCACGCCATCAATGTCGAGCGTCCGCTCCACCTGCGGGCGCGGATCGTGCGGAAAGGCCTGGGTCGCGGCGGGCGGGGCGATCACCGCATCCACCTCGGCAAACAGCGTTGCCCATGCGCGCGTGTTGCGCGCCTGCGCATCGAGCATCGACAAATAGGGGAGCAGGCGCGGCAGCGTGTCGTGCAGTGTCGGATCGGACCGCGCGAACACCGTGCCGAGCAGCGCGGTGTACGCGTCATGCTGCGCCATCAGGTCGGGCAGGGCAGGGTGGGCGCGGATGACTTCGACCCCATCGCGCGCCAGCGCCTCGGCCGCGCGCTCGACCCCCTTGACCACGGCAGCAGCGGTCGCCGTCGCCGGATGCGCGGTCAGCGCCAGCACGCGCCGGGCTGGCGCTGCCGCGCGCGGCAGGGGCAGGTCGGCGAGCAGGTCGAGCAGCAACGGCAGATCGCCCCCGTGCCGCGCCATCGGCCCGATGACGCCCAGCACGGCATCCGCACCATCGCTGCCGGGGAAGCGGTGGCCATAGCCGTTCAGCGCGCCATAGCTCGGCTTATGCCCCCACACGCCGCAGAAATGCGACGGCACCCGGATCGACCCGCCAATGTCGCTGCCCAGCTCGATCGGGACGTAGCCGGCCGCCAGCGCCGCCGCTGCGCCGCCCGAGCTGCCGCCGCAGGTGCGGCTCGGGTCGTGCGGATTGCTGGTGCGGCCATAGATTGAATTGACGCTCTGCCAGTCGCCCAGCGCCTTGGGCACATTGGTCTTGCCGAGAATGACCGCGCCCGCCGCTTTGAGCCGCTGCACCGCGACCGCATCGCTGGTGGCGATGTTGCCAGCCGCGTGGCTAAAGCCCCAGCTGGTCGGGAGCCCAGCGACGTCGAACGCCTCCTTGACTGTCATCGGCACCCCCAGCAGCGGACGGCGCTCGCCGCGCGCTACCGCCGCATCGGCCTCGTCCGCCGCCGCCAGCGCCCGGTCGAAATCGCGCACCACTACCGCGTTGATCGCACCGTCCCCGGCCTCGATCCGCGCGATCGCGGCTTCGCATTCCGCACGCGCGCTCGTCTCGCCCGCCGCGATTGCGGTGGCGATGTCGATCGCGGACGCGCGCGCCAAGGTCATCCCGGTGCGCCCGTCCGCTGGATCAGCTCGATCTCATGCCCCTCGGGGTCGAGCAGGAAGGTCAGCCGCGCGCCGGGCAATTCGTGCGGGCCGTGCAGCGGACGCGCGCCATGCGCGATCGCGCGCGCCGCTGCCGCATCCAGATCGGCGGTGGTCAGGCCGACCGGGCCATGCCCGTTGCCGACCGTCACCTCCCGCCCGTCGCTGTGGTGGAACAACACCAGCGTAAAGGGCTGGCCGGGCAGGTTGAGCATCGACTCCTCCAGCCCGGGCAGCACCACGCGATTGCTCACCGCGAAGCCAAAGGTGTCGCAGTAGAACCGCTCCATCGCGGCAAGATCCCGCACGACCAGCTTGAAGAAGCCGAGGCGGAAGCGCAGCGCCTCCACCGCGCCCGTCTCCACGCCGGTCGCTGCGGCATCAGCCATTGAAGCGCTCGCCCTTCTCGGCCTTGTCCTTCAGCAGCTGCGCGACCGGGAAGCCATGCTTCTCCAGCCCCGCGACGATGGTCTTGAGGCCGACCGTGTCCGCCCAGAACATCGGACCGCCGCGATAGACCGGCCAGCCATAGCCATAGATCCACACGACATCGATGTCCGACGCGCGCTGCGCCATGCCTTCCTGCAGGATCAGCGCGCCTTCGTTGACCATCGTGTACAGCGTGCGCTCGATGATCTCCTCGGCGGTCACGTCATGCTGCACCGCGCCGGTCTTCTTGCGGAAATCCTCGATGATCTCGGCGACGCGCGGGGACGGCGAGGGGTTCCGCTTGTCGTCATAGTCGTAGAAGCCGGCCTGCTTCTTCTGGCCCCAGCGGCCTTCGGCGGCGAGCGCGTCGCGGATGCTCTCGATCCGGGTCGGGTCGCGGTGCCAGCCAATGTCGACACCGGCCAGATCGCTCATCTGGAACGGGCCCATCGGCATGCCGAATTCGACATGGACGCGGTCGACCTGTTCCGGGGTCGCGCCTTCCATCAGCAGCTTCATCGCCTCGACCTGACGCGGCATCAGCATGCGGTTGCCGATAAAGCCGTGGCACACGCCCGCGACCACCGCGACCTTCTTGATCTTCTTGGCGACGTCCATGACGGTCGCCAGCACGTCCTTGTCGGTCTTCGCGCCGCGCACGATTTCCAGCAGCTTCATGACATTGGCGGGCGAGAAGAAGTGCATGCCGACGACATCGCCGGGACGGCTGGTCGATGCCGCAATCTCGTCGATGTTGAGGTAGCTGGTGTTGGACGCCAGGATCGCGCCCGGCTTGCAGATCGTGCTGAGCTTGCCGAAAATGTCCTTCTTGACGTCCATATTCTCATAGACGGCCTCGATCACCAGGTCGCAGTCGGCGAGGTCGTCCATGCTCAGCGTCGGGGTCAGCAGACCCATCGCCGCTTCGACCTGCTCGGGCTTGATCCGGCCCTTGGCGGCGCTGCCCTCGTAATTCTTGCGCATCACGCCGGTGCCGCGGTCGAGCGCTTCCTGCTGCATCTCGACGATCGTCACCGGGATTCCGGCCGACAGGAAGTTCATCGAAATGCCGCCGCCCATCGTACCGGCGCCGATCACGCCGACCTTCTTGATCGGGCGCAGCTGCGTATCTTCCGGCACGTCGTCGATCTTCGCAGCCTTGCGCTCGGCGAAGAAGATGTGGCGCATCGCGGCCGACTGCGTGCCCATGATCAGCTTCATGAAGCCGTTGCGCTCACGCACCACGCCCTCGGCATAGGGCTTGTCGACGGTTTCCTCGATCACCTTGATGATCTCTTCGGGCGCGTCGAAGCCGCGGAAACGCTTGGCGTTGGTCTTGCGGAACGCGTCGAACACGCCCGCCTCGACGCTGACCGGCTTTTCGCTGGCGCGGGGCAGGGGGCGGGCATCGGCCACTTCCTTGGCATAGGCGATGGCGTCGGCGGTCAGGCTGTCCTCACCCGCCATGCGATCGACCAGGCCAGCAGCCTGCGCGACCTTGGCCGGGACCGGATCGCCCTTTGCCGCCAGCTCGAGCGCGAACTCGACGCCCGCGACGCGCGGCAGCCGCTGCGTGCCGCCCGCGCCCGGCAGGATGCCGAGCTTCACTTCGGGCAGACCGAACTTCGCCGAGGGCACGGCGATCCGGTAATGGCACGCCAGCGCAACCTCGCACCCGCCGCCCAGCGCAGTGCCGTGAACCGCCGCGACGACGGGCTTCTCGCTTGCCTCGATCGTGTCGACCACGGTCGGCAGCCCCGGCTCCTGCATCGGCTTGCCGAATTCGGTGATGTCGGCCCCGGCAAAGAAGGTGCGCCCGTCGCAGCGGATCACCGCGGCCTTCAGGCTGTCGTCGCTGTTCAGCTCCTTGATCGCCGCGTCCAGCCCCTGCCGCACCGCCGCGCCCAGCGCGTTCACCGGCGGGTTGTTCGAGGTGATGACGAGGATATCGCCCTGCTTTTCGGTGGTGATGGGGGAAGTCATGTAACGCTCTCCTGCAATCAAAATCGTCATCCCCGCGAAAGCGGGGACCCATCTCCCGCCGCTGCACCCAGCGGAACAGTCAGGAGATGGGCCCCCGCTTTCGCGGCGGTGACGATGAAATGGGTTTCGGCCCCGCGCATCATGTCAAAGCCGAATAGATCATCGTCTTCAGCTCGCGCCGGATCGGGTAGAGACCCGACGGCGACAGCTGGGTCATGAACACCATCGTGATCCGCTCGACCGGATCGACGAAGAAGGCGGTCGAAAACATCCCGCCCCAGTAGAATTCCCCGACGCTGCCCGGGATCATCGATCGCGCGACGTCGATGTTCATCGCAAAGCCCAGGCCAAAGCCGGTGCCGGCATTCTGCGTCTCGCTGAACAGCGACCGCGACAGGCTCGACAAATCCCTGCCGCCGGGCAGGTGGTTCATCACCATCAGGTCGAGCGTCTTGCGCCCGATGATCCGCGCGCCGTCCAGCGTCCCGCCATTGAGCAGCATCGTGCAGAAGCGGTGATAATCGAGCGCGGTCGAAACCAGCCCGCCGCCGCCCGACAACAAAGTCGGCTTGCGGCTCCACGCCGATTGGGCGCCCCGATCATACATCACCCGGCCTTCGCCGGCCTTGAACGTGTAGCAATCGGTCAGCCGGTCGGCCTTGTCCTCCGGCACCCAGAAGCCGGTGTCGTGCATGCCGAGCGGCGCGAAGATGTGATCCTGGAAATAGGCGTCGAGCTTCTGCCCCGACACCCGCTCGACCACCGCACCCAGTACATCGGTCGCGACCGAATAATTCCACGCCTCGCCCGGCGAGAATTCGAGCGGCAGCTTGCCCAGCGCCGCGACGAACCCGTCCAGATCGAGATGGCCGTGCCAATTCTCGATCCGCCCCTCGCGATAGGCCGCATCGACATTGCCGCGATTCTGAAAGCCATAGGTGAGGCCCGATGTATGCCGCAGCAGATCGATCATCCGCATCGGCTCGGTCGTCGGCTTTGTCACGAACGGCACCCCGCCGCCGCCACCGTTATAGACGCCCAGCCCCTTGAACTCGGGCAGGACGTGATGGACCGGGGTGTCGAGCGCGACCGTCCCTTGCTCGACCAATTGCATGAACGCGATCGACGTCACCGGCTTGGTCATCGACGCGATGCGGTAGATGGATGTCTCGTCCACCGCGGCGCCGCCCTCCCGCGCCGCACCCTGATGGCTGAAATGCGCGATCTTGCCGTCGCGGGCGATCAGCAACTGGGCGTTGGGCAGTTTCCCCGAGTCGAGGTAGCGCGCCTTGACGAACGCATCGATGCGGGCGAGCCGATCGGCGTCGAAGCCGCTTTCCGTAGCGGTAGCGAGGGCGGTTGAGTCCATACCTCTAATTCGAATCCTCGTTCCGGGGTGTTCGCCTTTGTGTCGCTTCCCTATTGCGTTGAGCGGCTAATGAATCAAGAATGAAGTGTGAAGCCGGTCAGCGGAATCGCCAAACCGGACATTCAACAACGAATTTTGGAGAGACCCGCCTTGGCCCCCGAACCGCTCATCCCGCTCGACCCGTCCTGGCCGAAGATGACGCTGGCGCAAGCTCAGGCGCTGATGACTGCGCCCGGCCAGAAGCTGGAAATGGAAGAAATCGAGATTCGCGGCATCAAGACGCGGGTGTGGAAGAACGCCCCGCCGCACCTCGCCGCGCTGCTCCACCTGTCACGCACCCATGGCGAGCGTATCTTCACCATCCATGAAGATGAGCGCGTCAGCTTCGAAGCGAATTTCCGCGCGACCGCGCACCTCGCCACCAAATTGCGCGAAATGGGGGTGGTGAAGGGCGACCGCGTCGCGCTGGCGATGCGCAACACGCCCGAATGGCCGGTGATCTTCTTCGCCGCGGTCAGCATCGGTGCGATCCTCGTCCCGCTCAACGCGTGGTGGACCGGCGGGGAGCTCGATTACGGCCTGCGCGATTCGGGATCGAAGGTGTTGTTCCTCGACGGCGAACGCTTCGCCCGGCTGCAAAAGCGGCTGCCCGACCTGCCCGACCTGCAGCGTACCATCGTCAGCCGCTGGGACGCCGATCTGCCCGAGGGCGTCGACAAGCTCGAAGACCTGATCGGCGCGCCCAACGACTGGGCATCGTTGCCCGACGTCCCGCTCCCCGCCGAACCGACCTTGGGGCCGGAGGACGACGCGACGATCTTCTACACCAGCGGCACCACCGGCTCGCCCAAGGGCGCGCTTGGCACCCACCGCAACCTCTGCACCAACATCATGTCGGGCGGGTACGCCGCCGCGCGCTCGTACCTGCGCCGGGGCGAAATGCCGCCCGAGCCGCAGCCCAAGGTCGGCCTGCTGGTCATCCCGCTGTTCCACGTCACCGCCTGCTCGGCCAGCCTGATGGGCACGCTCGCGTCGGGCAACACCGCGATCTTCATGCGCAAATGGGACGTGGTCGAGGCGATGGAGATCATCCAGCGCGAGAAGGTGAACCTGACCGGCGGCGTGCCGACCATCGCCTGGCAAATCCTGGAGCATCCCGACCGCCACAAATACGACCTCTCCAGCCTCGAGGCGATCGCCTATGGCGGCGCACCCTCGGCGCCGGAGCTGGTCAAGCGCATCTTCACCGAGTTCGGCGCGCTGCCCGGCAATGGCTGGGGGATGACCGAGACGATGGCGACGGTGACCAGCCATTCGAGTGAGGATTATTTGAACCGCCCGACCAGCGCCGGCCCACCCGTGCCGGTCGCCGACCTCAAGATCATGGACGCGGACGGCGTCAACGAACTCCCCGTGGGCGAAGTCGGCGAGCTATGGGCCAAGGGTCCGATGATCGTGAAGGGCTATTGGAACAAGCCCGAAGCGACTGCCGAATGCTTCCGCGACGGCTGGGTCCGCACCGGCGATCTGGCGAAGCTGGACGAGGAAGGCTTCCTCTACATCGTCGACCGCGCCAAGGACATGATCATCCGCGGCGGCGAGAATATCTACTCGTCCGAGGTGGAGGACGTGCTCTACGCCCACCCCGCCGTCACCGACTGTGCCCTGATCGGCATCCCGCACAAGACGCTGGGCGAGGAGCCCGCTGCGGTGGTCCACCTCGCACCCGGGATGGAAGCGACCGAGGCCGAGCTGCAGGCCTGGGTCCGCGAACGGCTGGCGATCTTCAAGACCCCGGTCGCGATCAAGTTCGTCGCGGAAACGCTGCCGAGGAACGCGAACGGGAAGATCTTGAAGAAGGATCTGAAGGCGTTGTTTGTCGAGGAGGGGGTGGCTTAGAACGCACAGATCGACTGGGGTTCGACGTCCTTCGTATCCGTGATCCAGCACGCCGGGCGGGTTGAGTCACGGTGATATGTCCAGAGCATTGCAACGAACTTCGCAGGTCCGAAGACTTCAAAGACACGTGGTTTGTGGCCGTCGAGCACAACCCTCAGTGAGCGGGCATCAGTTCCGTCGAGATCGACCTGAAAGCTCCCATCCCCGAATAGCGGGGTGAATACACACCGCGACTGCGGACCGCGATCGATCTGACAGGTCGCGATACGCGAGGGGCCGCTGCGATCCACACGCGCGACCATCGGCGAGTTTGGGACAGTTTGAAGAAGAAGAAGCGCAAGGATCGGCGACATTTCGTCAGGATCGTGGCGCTGACCGGGCCAGTCAATCCTCGACCTTATGATCGCCGGGACACGCGTCCCCCTCTCGTCACCCCGGGCTTAACCCGGAGCCCATCTCCGGAACTCTCCAAACGCTGGACGGTGAGGGTGCCATCAGCGGTTCGAATCGAACCACAAATCCCGCCAGTCGGGATTCATCTCCTCGATCAGCGCGATTTTCCATTCACGCCGCCACTTCTTGATCCGCTTTTCGCGAACGATAGCGGCGTGAATGTCCTCGTGAAATTCCGCGTAGACGAGATGCATCGCCCGATGCTCAGCGGCAAAGCTGCTGCCGGTGCCGTCGCGATGCTGGGCGACCCGTTTAGCGATATCGGCGGTCACCCCAGTGTAGAGGACCCCGTTCTTACGGTTGGTGACGATGTAGACATATCCGCCCAACGACCGTCTCCACCTGAGGCGCGTCCGGGAGATGGGCCCCCGCTTTCGCGGGGGTGACGGTTAGATTTCTCCATCACCCCCGCATGCGCAGTTCAGCCCGCTACCTCACCAAATCTTCACCCGCTGCTCGGGCGGCAGGTACAGCGCGTCGCCCGGCTTCACGTTGAACGCGACGTACCACGCGTCGACATTGCGGACGATGCCGTTGACGCGATACTTGGCCGGGCTGTGCGGGTCGGTCAGCAGGCGCTGGCGCTCGGCGTCCTCGCGCACCTTGGCCTGCCAGGCCTGGGCATAGGACAGGAAGAAGCGCTGGTCGCCGGTCAGGCCGCCGATCACCGGCGCCTTGCCATGCTTGGCCTGGTAACGCTGATACGCGCCATAGGCCATTTCGATGCCGCCCAGATCGCCGATATTCTCGCCCAAAGTCAGCTTGCCGTTGATCTTGGTGCCGGGGATCGGCTCATAGGCGTTGAACTGCTCGACCAGCGCGGCAGTGCGCTTGCCGAAGGCGGCCTTGGCTTCGGGCGTCCACCAGTTGGCGAACTTGCCGTCGGGGCCGAACTGGCTGCCCTGATCGTCAAAGCCATGGCCGATCTCGTGCCCGATGATCGCGCCGATCGCGCCATAGTTGACCGCCGGGTCCGCCTTGGCATCGAAATAGGGTGCCTGCAGGATCGCGGCAGGGAAGGTGATCTGGTTCATCAGCGGGTTGTAGTATGCGTTCACCGTCTGCGGCGTCATGTCCCACGCCGCGCGGTCGACCGGCTTGCCCAGCTTCGACAGCTGATATTGCTGCCCCCATTCGCGTGCCGCCACCATGTTGCCGAGCAGGTCGCCGCGGCTGATCTTCATGCTCGAATAGTCGATCCACTTTTCCGGGTGGCCGACGCGCGGGTCGAACGCGGCGAGCTTGGCCAGCGCCTTTTCCTTGGTTGCGGCGTCCATCCACTGATTGGCCTTCAGCCGCTCCTCAAGGCTCGCGCGCAGGTCGACGATCAGCTCGTTCATCTTGGCCGAGCTCTCGGGCGGATAGTGGCGCGCGACGTAAATCTCGCCGACCGCCTCGCCCAGCGCGCCGTTGACCAGCTGAATGCCGCGCTTCCACCGCTCGCGCTTCTGCGGGGTGCCCGACAGTGTCTTGGCGTAGAAGTTGAACGAGGCATCGTCGAACGCCTTGGGCAGGTACGCCGCGTTGGACGAGATGAAGTGGAACGTCATCCAGTCCTGCCAGGTCGATACCGGCACCTCGGCGAACATCTTGCCCAAAGCCGTCAGCGCGGTGTCGTTGCCCATGATCATCTTGGGCATCGCCGCGACACCCGCAGTGTCCATCATCGCCGGCCAGTCGAACTCGGGTGCCAGCTTCGCCATCCCCGCCCGGTCCATCGGCTTGTACAGCGCCATGACGTTGCGGTTCTGCTCGGGGCTCCAGTGAACCTTGGCCATCGCGGTTTCGAACGCGACGATGGTATCGGCCTTCTTGGCGGCATCGGCGATCCCGGCGAGCGTCAGCACCTGCTCGACATAGGCGCGATAGGCGGCGCGGAACTTGTCGTATTTCTCGCCTTCCAGCAGATAATAGTCGCGCGCCATGCCCAGCGTGCCCTGGCTGGCGAAGGCGGTGTACTGGGTCGGGTCGGCCAGGTCGGGGATGATCCCGATTTCGACCGGGCTGGCATAGCCGACGCTGGCGAACAGCGTCTGCAGCTTGGCGCGATCGTTCGCCGCGGCGATCTTCGCCAGATAGGGCTTGAGCGGGGCGGTGCCGCGCGCCTCGATCCCGGCCTCGTCCATCCAGCTGGCATAGAGGTCGCCGATCTGCTGGCCCTTGGCGCCGAACTGGCCGGGATTCTTGGCCATATCGTCGAGGATCGCCCGCACCGACACTTCGGCTTCGTCGGTCAGCTTGACGCCATAGCCCGCCGACGCGCGATCCGCCGCGATCTCGACCGACTTGGCCCAGCCGCCATTGACATAGGACCAGAAGTCATCGCCCGGCTTGACGCTCTTGTCCTGCCCGCTCAGCTCCAAGCCGACGGAGCCGTAGCGCGGCCCCGCGCTCTGCGACAGCGCCGGCGCGGTCAGCGCGAGTGCGGCAACACCCAGCGTCAGGCGCGCGAAAACATTGATCCTCATGGACAAATTCCCCCACAGACTCGGTAGTGTATTGTGTTACCATAACGGTGAGCGGAAGGTGGCGCAATGCTGCTCACACGCCGCATCGGGGCGACGGGGGGAGGGTCAGGCGAGAACCCCCGCCACCGCCTTCGCCCACCCGTCCAGCCGCGCCGCCCGCGCATCGGCATCCATCGCCGGTTCGAACATCTCGACCCGGCCGCGCATCGCCGCCGCTTCCTCCAGCCCGGCAAACAGCCCGCAACCGACCCCCGCCAGCATCGCCGCGCCCAGCGCCGTCGTCTCGGTGAACGCCGGCCGCTCGACCGTCACGCCCAGCACATCGGCCAGATCCTGCGCGATCCAGTCATTGGCGACCATGCCGCCATCGATCCGCAGCCGCGACCAGTCGCAGCCATCGGCGGCAAAGGCGGCCTTGAGGTCATGGCTCTGGTGCGCCATCGCCTCCAGCGCGGCGCGCACGACATGCGCCTTGCCGCTGGCGAGGCTCAGCCCACTGATCGCCCCGCGCGCTTCGGGTTCCCAATATGGTGCGCCAAGCCCCGACAAGGCCGGCACGAAATACACCCCGCCATTGTCCGCGACGCTGCGCGCCAGCGCCTCGGTCTCGCGCGCGTCGGCAATCAGGCCGAGCGAATCGCGCAGCCATTTGACCACGCTCCCCGCGACGAACACCGACCCCTCGATCGCATAGGTCCGCTTGCCGCCGAGCTGGCACAACACCGTCGACAACAGCCGGTGGCGTGAGGTCGGCTGGCGCTCCCCGGCATTGGTCAGCACGAACGCGCCGGTGCCATAGGTCGCCTTGGTCTCGCCCGGCGCCAGGCACGCCTGCCCGATCGTCGCCGCCTGCTGGTCGCCCGCAAGGCCACAGATCGGGATACGCCCGCCGAACAGCGTCGTCTCCCCGAACCGCCCCGCGCAATCGACAATCTCGGGCAGCGCCCCACGCGGGCAATCGAACAGGTCGAGCAGTCCGTCGCTCCACCCGCCGCTGCCCAGGCCCATCAGCAAGGTGCGCGACGCGTTGGTCGCGTCGGTGACGTGCAAGCCCCCCCCATTTTCATTGGCCGTCAGCTTCCACACCAGCCAGCTGTCGACCGTCCCGATTGCCAGCCGCTCGCCCGCGTCGCGCAGCTGCGGCCAGTTCGCCATCGCCCAGGCGATCTTGGTCCCGCTGAAATAGGGGTCGAGCAGCAATCCGGTGCGCGCCTGCACGCCGGGTTCCTCGCCGCGTTCCTTGAGGTCGCGGCACAGATCGGCGCTGCGCCGGTCCTGCCACACGATTGCGGGGGCGAGCGGCTGGCCAGTCTCGCGGTCCCAGAACACGATGGTCTCGCGCTGGTTGGTGATGCCGATCGCCGCGATCGCGTCGGCTCCGCCCGCGCGTTCGATCATGGTCATCGCGCAATTGGCGGATTCGGCCCAGATCTGCTCGGCGTCATGCTCGACCCAGCCGGGCCGTGGATAGGATTGGGTCAGGGGAACGGCGATGCTGTCGAGACAGCGACCGTCCGGGGCGAATAGCATCGCGCGGGTTGAGGTCGTCCCCTCGTCGATGACCAGCAGAATCTCTCCCATATTGATAGGTTAGCCGGGATTACATCCCGCGCAAATCGCGCTAGGATTCGCTTGAGAGGTAAAACGCGTGGACGAAGCTTTTGGCAATGATCGGCGCAGCGAAGGGGAGGGCGGTACGCCCGACTCGCCGTCACATTTCGTGCCCGTCGTCCCGCCCGCCGACCATGAGACCGAGGCGGAAAATCGCCGCGACCGCCTGCTCGCCGGGCTGACGCTGATGGCCGGGATCGGCCTCGTCCTCGCCATCCCGTTCGCGCTCAAGGCCGGGTCGCCCTTCTTCCTGCCGCTCACCGCCGCGATCGTGATCGCCATCGCCCTTGTGCCGATCCTCGAATGGCTGGAGCGGCATCGCGTGCCCGCGCCGCTTGCCGCGCTGATCTGCCTGTTGCTGTTCCTGACCGCCGCGAACGCCGCGCTCGCGTCGATCGTCGTCCCCGCCTGGGGTTGGCTGTCGATCCTTCCCGAGCGGATCGACAATATCCAGTCGAACGTGAAGCCGCTGATCGACTTTTACTCGAACTTCGAAAACTTCGTGAACAAGACGATCCAGGACCTCGCCCAGTCGCGCCCGATGCAGCCGGTCGAGACTGCGGGGCAGGCGCCGCCGCGCTCGATCCTCGAACTTGCCGCGACCAGCGCGCCGACCGCGCTGATCGAAATGTTCTTCGCGGTGCTTGTCATCTATTTCTTCCTGTCGGGCTGGACCCGGCTGCGGCGCAATGCGATCACCAGCCGCACCAGCTTCGGCGGCGCGATGGCCACCGCGCGGGTGATTCAGGACGTGGTCGACGACACCTCGGCCTATCTCGGCACGATCACGATGATCAATGTCGGGCTGGGGCTGACGGTGGCGGGTGCGCTGTGGCTGATCGGCATGCCGACGCCGCTGATGTGGGGCGGCATCGTCGCGTTGCTCAATTACATTCCCTATCTCGGCCCGATCTTTGCCGCCGGTTTCCTTGCGGTCGGTGGGCTGATGACCTTTCAGGACGTGTGGAATGCCTTGCTGCCGGCCGCGATCATGATCGGGCTGCACACGATCGAGGCGAATCTGATCACCCCGCTGGTGGTCGGGCGGCGGCTGACGATCAATCCGATCATGATCCTGATTTCGCTGTCCTTCTGGGGCTGGGTATGGGGCACGCCTGGGGCGCTGCTGGCGGTGCCGCTGCTGATCATCATCCAGACCGTGCTCAACGCTGCGGGCAAGCCCGACATCGCCGGATTCCTGTTCGAACACGGCACGCTGGTCGCGCGCGGAAACCCCGCCGCGCCGCGCCCGCAAATTATGCGCGAAAGCGGTGTTGACAGCCCCGGACCGCCCGGTTAGGTGCCGCGCTCTCGCAAGGGACTGCGCTTCGGCGCCAGGGTCATGCGGGTGTAGCTCAGTTGGTTAGAGCGCCGGCCTGTCACGCCGGAGGTCGCGGGTTCGAGCCCCGTCACTCGCGCCACCCCCTATCGGGTGGCCCGCCCCCTCACTCTACATCACCGATCGTCAGCGGCACCAGCGCGCTCTGCTTGTGCACGCGCTTGATGAAGCTCGTCTCATAGCGCCGCACCGCCGGGTCGTTCTGAAACAGCCGCTCGGCCAGCGCGTTGTAATCCGCCATGTCGCGCACGCAGACCAGTACCGCCAGGTCGTCCGCCCCCGCGACATCGAGGATCATCTGCACGGCATCCTCGGCGGCGAGCGATGCGCGCAGCGCCGCGATCCCGCGCGCCTCGGCATGTTCGTGCACCTGCACCCGCACCAGCGCGCGCAGCCGCCGTGCGGTCAGCTTCGGCGCCAGCATCGCCACATCGGCCGCGACCAATCCCTCGCTGCGCAGCCGCCGCACGCGCCGTGTCACTGCCGATGCCGACAGTGGTACAGCCCGCGCCAGCGTCTCGGCAGTCGCCAGCGAATCGCGCTGCAGCAGGTTGAGAAGTTGAATATCGAACGCGTCGAGCTTGCTCATATCCGGCGCACATCCACTCCCCGATGCCGATTTTCGGCACATAGTGTGCCACCATCGGCTGCAAAAGGCGTGTTGGTCAAGTATAACACTCCCCGTGAAATGCGACGGAGAGATGTGATGCGTAAGCAAGTGATGGCAGCGGCGATCCTGGCGACCCTGGCGCCGGCGGCGATGGCACAGAGCGACGCCCCAGCGTCGGCGACCGCGCCCGCCTATGACGCGGCGGCGGCAAAGGCGGCGGTGGCGACGCTGGCCGACGAGCTGGAGAAGAATTTCGTCTTCCCCGACACCGCCAAGCGCTACGCCGCAGCGCTGCGCACAAAGCTCGCAGCGGGCGGCTATGACGGCCTGACCGACGGCTATGCGCTCGCCACCGCAGTCACCGCCGATCTCCAGGCGATCGCCCCCGACGGCCATCTCGCCATGTTCGCGCCCGGCGGCCCGCAGTCGCAGCGCGTCGGCCAACCCTCGACCCAGCAGCAGATCGGCAACGCCCCGCTGCCCCCGCCTGCGATGGAACAGGCCGGGATGATCGCGCCCGGCATCGCCTATGTCCGCTTCAACGGCTTTTTCGGCGAGGCGGAAACGCTCAAGGCGTTCACCGCCTTTCTCGACCAGCATGCCGGCGCAAAGACGCTGATCATCGACGCGCGCACGCATCGCGGGGGCGGCCTGGACGAGATGGACGTGCTCTTCCCGCGCATCTTCGATAAGCCGCAGGCGGTGATGATCATGGACACGCGCGCGTCCTTCGCCGCCCAGGCCGGGCCGTTGCCGTTCCGTTCGCTGGTCAAGGTCGATGCCCCCGCCGAACTCGCGCGGACCGAGCATCGCGTCACCCCGCTCAGCCCGGCAAGTCCTTGGGCCAAGACCAAAATCTATTATCTCACCTCGCCGCGCACCGCGTCGGCTGCCGAGCATCTCGCGTCGGTGTTCAAGGGCACGAAGCGCGCGACGCTGATCGGCGAAACCACCGCCGGGGCGGGCCATTATGGCGGCACCGCGCCGCTCGGCGGCGGCTATTCGGCGTTTATTCCGGTCGGACGCAGCTATTTCCCCGGCGGCGAGAGCTGGGAGCAGGTGGGGGTGAAGCCCGACATCGCGGTTGCCCCCGAACGCGCGCTCTACGAAGCGCTGACCCGCGAAGGCGTGCCCGCCGCGCAGGCCGAGGCGCTGTCGGCATCGCACATGCCCAAGGGGCCGATGGTACGCCGCGGGCCCGCCAAGCGCTGAACCGGTCGCAACGGCCGGCGCTATCCACAGCCGGGTGGCGCCGCCCCCTTGCACCCCCCGGCACAGCCGCTAAACGCGCCCGTTCACCACAGTTATGGAGCGGGACATGAGCGACTCGATTTCGGCCGAGCAGCTGCGCCTTCTGATCGAGCGGATCGAGCGGCTGGAAGAAGAAAAGAAGGGCATCAGCGACGACATCAAGGACGTCTATGGCGAGGCCAAGGCGACCGGTTTCGACGCCAAGATCATGCGCACCATCATCCGCCTGCGGAAGATGGAGAAGCACCAGCTCGACGAGCAGGACGCGCTGCTCGAAACCTACCGCGCCGCGCTGGGGATGCAGTAAGCGCACAACCCACTTTCTCGTCGTCCCGGGCTGGATCCGGGACAGGGCTACTTCTTCCTCCGCCGAAGAAGGGGAGCCCGGCCCCGGGTCAAGCCCGGGGCGACGGTGTGGCGGGCGGGGCATTGCCGCCGCACACCCCGCCGCCCTAAAATGCCCCCTCCCAACAGGAGACCCGCATGATTCTCACCACCACCAGCAGCGTCGATGGTCACGCCGCCACCCGCTATCACGGCATCGTCACCGCCGAAGTGATCATCGGCGCGAACATCTTCCGCGACCTGTTCGCCGGGATCCGCGACATCGTCGGCGGCCGATCGGGCAGCTATGAGCGCCCGCTCAAGGACGCGCGCAAGACCGCGCTCGACGAACTGCGCGACGAAGCCCGCGCGCTGGGCGCGAACGGCGTGATCGGCATCGATTTCGATTATGAAGTGATCGGCAAGAACGGCTCGATGCTGATGGTCTCCGCCTCGGGCACCGCGGTGACGCTCAGCGGGGTTTGAGGCGCGTCCCTCCTGACTCGTCACCCCGGCCTTGTGCCGGGGTCCACTCTTCCGCGCGTCCGGCGCTCAAGCCTCCTGCTCCGCGCTTGCCTCCCGGTGGACCCCGGCACGAGGCCGGGTGACGAAAGCCAGTGCAAAACCCCCGGTTGCACCCAAACCCGCCCTTGCCCTAGAGACGCCCGCACCAGATTCCAGAAGAGCGATCCATGGCAGGCCATTCCAAGTTCAAGAACATCATGCACCGCAAGGGCGCGCAGGATAAGAAGCGCTCGGGCATGTTCAGCAAGCTCAGCCGCGAAATCACCGTCGCGGCCAAGATGGGCCTGCCCGATCCCGACATGAACCCGCGCCTGCGCGCTGCGGTCAACGCGGCCAAGGCGCAGTCGATGCCCAAGGACAATATCCAGCGCGCGATCGACAAGGCGAGCAAGGGCGACGCGGAGAATTACGAGGAAATCCGCTATGAGGGCTTCGGCCCCGGCGGTGTATCGCTGATCATCGAGGCGCTGAGCGACAACCGCAACCGCACCGCCACCAATGTCCGCACCGCGGTGTCCAAGAATGGGGGTAATCTCGGCGCATCCGGATCGGTCAGCCATGCCTTCGACCGCGTCGGGCTGATCACCTATCCCGCGAGCGTCGGCGACGCCGAAAAGGTGTTCGAGGCCGCACTCGAAGCCGGTGCAGAGGACGTCACCTCGTCCGACGACGGCCACGAAATCTGGACCGCCAGCGCCGACCTGCACGAGGTCGCCAAGGCGCTCGAACCCGTGCTCGGCGAGGCCGAGGGCGCGAAGCTCGCGTGGAAGCCGCAGACGATGGTCGAGGTAAGCGAGGACGATGCCGCGACTTTGTTCAAGCTGATCGACGCGCTCGACGACGACGACGACGTCCAGACCGTCTGGGGCAATTACGAAGTCTCGGACGAGGTGATGGCCAAGCTGGGGTGAGATGCCCTTGCTAATCCTCCCCCGCCAGGGGGAGGTGTCAGCTTAGCTGACGGAGGGGGAGGAACCGAGGCGCCCAAGGCGACAGCACACAGCCGTCCTCCCCCTCCGTCGCCTTCGGCGCCACCTCCCCCTGGCGGGGGA
>NZ_LSJM01000238.1 GCF_001557215.1 Sphingomonas sp. CCH9-E2
ACCCCCAACCCCTCCCCTGAAGGGGAGGGGCTTTGTGATTTACGCCGCGACACTCGCCGCCGCACCGCGCGGGCGCACGCCGAGCAAATGGCAGATCGCATAGGACAGCTCCGCCCGGTTGAGCGTGTAGAAGTGGAACTGCCGCACGCCGCCCGCATAAAGGTTGCGGCACAGTTCCGCCGCCAGCGTGGCCGAAACGAGCTGGCGCGCCGCCGGGTGGTCGTCGAGCCCCTCGAACAGCCGCTCCATCCAGCCCGGCACCGCCGTCCCGCACATCGCCGACATCTTCTGGACCGCGGCAAAGCTCATCACCGGCATGATCCCAGGCACGATCTCCGCATCGATCCCCGCCGCCGCCGCCGCGTCGCGGAAGCGCAGGAAGGTATCGGCCTCGAAGAAGAACTGCGTGATCGCGCGGTTCGCGCCCGCGTCGATCTTGCGCTTGAGGTTATCCAGATCATGCGCCGCATCGGGCGAATCCGGGTGGCATTCGGGATAGGCGGCAACCGAAATCTCGAACGGGTGCAGCTTGCGCAGGCCAGCGACCAGATCGGCGGCATTCTCATAGCCGCCCGGATGCGTCGCGTACTTCTCCCCCGCACGCGGCGGATCGCCACGCAGCGCGACGATGTGGCGCACGCCTGCTGCCCAATATTCCTCGGCCACCGCGTCGATCTCGGCCTTGGTCGCGTCGACGCAGGTGAGGTGCGCGGCGACCGCGATCGGGGTTTCGCGCGCGATCCGGGCGACCGTGTTGTGCGTCCGCTCGCGCGTCGTCCCGCCCGCGCCATAGGTCACCGACACGAAACGCGGATCGAACGGGCTCAGCGTCTCGACCGACTCCCACAGCGTCTTTTCCATCGCCTCGGTCTTGGGCGGAAAGAATTCGAAGCTGACGTCGATGTCCCCGGCAACGTCCGCGAACAGCGGCGGAGAGGACGGATCCCGATCGATACTCATGCTGCCTTCACCTCATTCACTGGCAGTTGTTCACCCGGCTGCCCCGCCTTGCGGCCCAGCCATAATTTCACGGTCAGCGCGCCGCCCTCCAGCGTCTGGGTCTGGACCGGCGCCAGCCCCGCCTTGGCGAACCAGCCGAGCATCTGCTCGTCCGAAAAGCCCAGGCGCACATGGCCTTCGCGCGTGCGCAACTCTTCGCGGTCATGCGGCGCGAAATCGACGATCAGCAGTCGCCCGCTTGGCGACAGCACCCGCGCCGCCTCCCCGATCGCCGCTCCCGGCTGCTGCGCGAAGTGCAGCACATGGTGCAGGATCGCGGCATCCGCTTCACCGTCGCTCATCGGTAGCGCGTACAGATCCGCCTGGCGCAGCTCGGCATTGGCGACGCCCTGTTCCGACAGTTTCGCCCGCGCCAGCCGCAGCATTTCCGACGACCGGTCGATCCCCAGCGCGCTGTCGGCATGCGGCGCGAACAGCTCGAGCATGCGCCCGGTGCCGGTGCCGATATCGATCAATCGCGCGATCCGCGCCTCGCCCAAGGCCGCGACCATCGCCGCCTCGACCTGCTCCTCCGCCACGTGCAGCGAGCGGATCGCATCCCATTCGCCGGCATGGGCTTCGAACCACTCGGCCGCTGCCGCCGCGCGATCGGCGCGCACCGCGGCGAGCCGCGCGCTGTCCGCCACCGCCCAGTGATCCTCGCTCTCGCTCCGCCACGCATCGATCGCGGCCAGGATCGGGCCGGTCCGCTTCGCATCGCCCAGCGCGACGAACACCCAGCTGCCCTCCTTGCGCCGCTCGGCCAGGCCCGCATCGCACAGGATTTTCACATGGCGGCTCACGCGCGGCTGGCTCTGCCCCAGCACCTGCGCCAGCTCACCCACCGACAGCTCCATCAGCCGCAGCAGCGCAAGAATGCGCAGCCGCGTCGAATCCGCGAGTGCGCGGAAGGATTCGAGCGCCGTGTTCATAGGTATAGAGATATAAAGATATCTTTATATCAGGTCAATGCGGGATGGGTTTCATTCCTCCCCTGCATCGCAGGGGAGGTGGCAGCGCGCAGCGCTGACGGAGGGGCCGCCCCGCAGAGGGCGGAATTTTGGCGAACTGTTTACGGCCGTCTGCGCGGCCGCCCCTCCACCACTCGCTGCGCGAGCGGTCCCCCTCCC
>NZ_LSJM01000239.1 GCF_001557215.1 Sphingomonas sp. CCH9-E2
GGGCACGGTCGAGGCGCAGCCGGTCGATCCCACCCCAGCGCCTGCCCCCGTGCAGGAGGAGGTCGCCCCCGCTTCCCCGGTGGCCACCTTTCCAGCGGCAGAGGGCACAGCGCCGGCAGCTGAGGGCGGAGCGGATTCAGCTGCGCCGGGAACGGATGATCAAGGCGAGCCAGCAGGAAGCGTGAGTAGCGAGTGGCTCCCGCCGCACGTCCGGGCGGACACGGCGCCGCAGGCCTGAAGCTGCGGGTCAGTTGTCGCCCAGCAGTACCTGCTGATACTGCTCGACTACGGCGGCGAGGGGACGCCCCTCGCCGTCCAGCACAACCGCGCGGTGGCGCAGGACGACACCGCCCGGCGGCACCCGGCCCGGGCGGACCTGCCACGTCGCATAGGTTTCCCGGCGCGGCGACAAGGGCAGGATCACCCGGCCAAACGGCACATCGCTACCCTCCAGCGCGGCGTTCATTTCCGGGGTCAGGCGGCTGGCGACATACCAGTTGACGGCTTCGGACAGGACATGCGTCCCGCACATCAGCCGCACGCGGCGATAGCCGAGCATCTCGCTTTTGCCGACCTTGAGCCGCGTGCGTGCGGGCGAGGCGCTGGCGACAACGCGGCCGCGCTGCACCTCCGCCCGCACGCGCGGCGGATCGGCAAGGCCCAACGCGGCGCAGCGCGCCTCCAGCACGCTGGTCGCGGTGCGCGCGGCCAACAGCTCCGTATTCAGGCGCTCGACCGGCGTCATCTGCGCGGCGGCGACGGCCTCGATCAGGATCGCGGCCAGCGCCATTCCGCTCACCGTGCCTTGAGCGCAGCCTGCGCCGCCGCCAGCCGTGCGATCGGCACGCGATAGGGTGAGGCGGAGACGTAATCGAGGCCGGTCTGCTCGCAGAAGGCGATCGACGCCGGGTCACCGCCATGCTCGCCACAGATGCCGAGCTTGATGTCCGGTCGGGTCGCGCGACCGCGTTCGGCGGCGATCTCGATCAGCTCGCCCACGCCCTCGACATCCAGGCTCACGAACGGGTCGCGGGCGTAGATGCCCTTTTCGACATAAGTGGTCAGGAACCGCCCGGCATCGTCGCGGCTGACGCCCAAAGTCGTTTGGGTGAGGTCATTGGTGCCGAAACTGAAGAACGCGCCCGCCTCGGCAATCTCCCCCGCGCGCAATGCGGCGCGGGGCAGTTCGATCATCGTGCCGACGAGATAGTCGATCGTCCGCCCCTGCTGCGCGAACACCGCCTGCGCGGCGCGATCGACGACGGTCTTCATCAGCTCCAGCTCACGCTTGGTGCCGACCAGCGGGATCATCACTTCCGGCACCGGTGCTGCGCCCGACTTGTCCGCCACGGCGCATGCGGCCTCGAAGATCGCGCGCGCCTGCATCTCGTAGATTTCGGGATAGGTGACGCCGAGGCGACAGCCGCGATGGCCGAGCATCGGGTTGAACTCGTGCAGCTCCGCCGCGCGGCGGCGCAGCGTTTCGACGTCGAGCCCGGCGGCCTTCGCCACTTCCTCGAACTCCGATTCCTCATGCGGCAGGAATTCGTGCAGCGGCGGATCGAGCAGGCGGATGGTGCAGGGCAGGCCCGCCATCACTTCGAAAATCTCGATGAAATCGGCGCGTTGTTCGGGCAGCAATTTGTCGAGCGCCGCGCGGCGGCCCGCCTCATCGC
>NZ_LSJM01000240.1 GCF_001557215.1 Sphingomonas sp. CCH9-E2
CGTCTCACGGGCTTTCGCAGCAGCTTCTACGCACCTTTCAATCGCTTCGCGATTAGCCGTCACGATTCTGTCGGCCGCGACGATCGCACGGAACTGCGCCGGGTCGGCGCTCTGCATCATGTGCTGTCCGGCGGTCCAGCGGGGAAGGTCGAGCGTCCGCGCCGCCATGCGCTCCGGCCATTGCCAGCTCGCCGGCGCGATCTCGCGCGCGACAAGGCCCGGCACAATCGCCCATACGAGGATGCCGGCCGCTACCCCGCCCAGGGCGAACCATAGCTGCCGGTTCTTCTGGTCGGCCCGCGTCCATGCGGACCCGGCAATGGCGCGAAGCTCGGCCATGACGCGGGCCTTGTCCTCGCCGGCCTTGTCGAGCGCCGCCTTATCCTCACGCCGCGCGGCGCTGCCTGCTGCGGCGATCCGCTGCGTCATCTGCTCAGGCGTGATCGCCAGCGCCGGCGATTTGGCAAGTATCTGGCCGATCGCGTTGATCCGCCCGGTCGCGGTATCCACGCCCTGCTGAAGCGCGCCTAACGTCTCGCTGTAATCCGGCACGTCAATCGCGCCGCGCTCGGCCGCCAACCCTTCCACGGCACGGCGTAGCAACGCCAGCTCGCCGCGCATCGCCTCGAACGCTTCCGCTGCGGCGTCGCCATCCATGTTGCCCTGATCGTCGTCCATGCTCATCCTACCGGCTCATGCCATGATCGCGGTCGCGGCTAGGCTGGATCGACTGCGCCAGCTCCTGCCTGATCGACCGGCCCCGCTCCATGCTTAACGCCAGCTCGGGGGCGCGGGCGCGCAACACGGATTCGAGCTGCGGGTCGCGGTGCAACCCGCCCGCGATGCCCTCCATGCGCTTGCCCAATTTCTCCGCGCCTGCGCGGTCGCCAGCACGCTCCATGCTGGCGCGCGCCTCCTTCATG
>NZ_LSJM01000241.1 GCF_001557215.1 Sphingomonas sp. CCH9-E2
CCCAACCCCCCCCCCGCCCACTGCTCGATCCGCTGCGCGAACTCGACGAATGGCTCGGGCTGCGGCGTTATCTGTCGACCAATTATGATCTGGGTCTCGAAGACCAGCATATGGTCGCACGGGACGCCCCCCCGCTGACCCCCGACAGCCTCAAGCGGCACAAGATCGAGATTGCGGACGACGACCACGCCCTTACCTGCCAACACCGCGACGGGCGGGTCGTCCGCAGCGACGTGAACGACGGGCTGCATGTGGCACCCCTGTTCGATTTCGCGCTGGGCGGCGTCGATAACACGGTCCACATCTATCACCTGCATGGGCGCGTCGACCGGCCCGAAACCATGATCGCGGCGGATAGCGAGTATAACCGGCTCTACCGGTCCGAGGGCATTGCGCGGACGGCGTTCGATCACGCCTATGACACGTTGATTGTCGGCAATCCGATCCTGTTTGTCGGCTCCGGCCTGACAGAAGCCGATCTGAACCGCGTGCTTCGGGCCAATGTCAGCAACCCCGATTTGCTCCGTGCCGCACCGTCGATCGTGTTGCGCGAAGCAATCAAGCCGCAACGCGAACTCCTGCTCGAACAGACGCAATTGGCGACCAAATTAGGGGTACGCGTCGTTTATACCGGGCACGCGCGGCGCGGCGCCGCCTATACGTTACGCGATCACCTGTTGCTGGTGGACTATATCGCCTGGAAGTATGACTTGGTGGAGCGGAAGTCCGCAGACGGGAAACCGTTCGAAAATCCCCCGTACCGTTTTTATACAAATAATACAGACTTCGGTGACGTGGATTTTTTCAAATTCAAACAGCATAATTTTCTGGCATAAATTATTTAAGTTCCAAAATTGGCGGCAGATTTCGGCTCTTACATGATCTGGATTATGATCGAACGATCGTTGCATGGCTTATTCAGTGCATTCCCGGAAACATTAAACGCGACGATTACAATGGAGCCGACCGCCTAATCGCCGATTATCTCAATATGCTCGCCCAGAAACTCGTTTCCGCAGCGCTTCGGCATGAATTGCGCCAGATCGGGCATGAGGCGGTCGAACATTATCGCGAGCGTGCGACGCCGATCATCGCGCGCAAATCGTCCGCGGCGCATGACAGCGAACTCGTGACCCGCCATATTAGCCAGATTTCGACGCTTGCGCTGCCAACGCCTTTGAAATCCGAGAACGCGCAGTCGCGCTATATTGCCCAACTGGCACCGAATCTGGCCGGTGACACTGCGCCCAATTTCACCGTTATCAATCGCTTGGGCGCGCTGCTCCTGCCCAGCACCAGTTGCGAGCGAACGATCATCCTTGGTCCGCGCGGAATTGGTAAGGGCAGACTGCTCGCCCAGCTTGTCACAGAACAACTCGGCACGACAACGAACGGCGGCGCATCGGGGCACGAACCGCGGCGGCTGTTCATCAACTGCTGCTATGGTCAGGAAATCGACTCGATCGTGTCGATCATCGACCAGTTTCTGGGATCGCCATCGGCCGACCAGTCGGGCGATGCCCTGTCGCGCCGCCAGCGGATTCTGGCGAACAGGACCGTGCCGAAGACAACCCCGCCGCTGATCGTTCTGGGCGGCGTCGATCGCCTCTTCGGGACGGACGGCATGCCGATGTCGGTTGAGTTCGAATGGTTGCTCGATCAGCTGCTCGATCCCGAACGAAACATCTCCCTGCTGATCACGGGTGAATTGCGCTGCCTGAGCTTCTTCAGCAGCCGGCTTAACGCACAGCAGCCGGATCCAAAGGCACCGGGTTCCGGCGGCCATGCGTCACAGACGCGCCCGGCCAAGCTGTGGCTGATCAAGCCGGACGACGCGGACAGCGCACAAAATAGGCCGGACGGCGCGGGCACCGCACAAAACGGGTTCGGATTGAGGGCCAAGCTGGACCAGATCGCCGCTCAAGCGCACCAGCCGCATTTTAACGGCACCGATCGCACCACGCGCCTCCAGATGGCGCATGGCGCACGTGAGGCGGATCGTCTGATCGGCGACTGGCTGACGACTCTCGAAACCGGCAGGGCCCGCTTTCCCGACTGCACGGCCGACGATCAGCTGGCCATTGAGATCGTTAAAGCATGCGCGTTCATCGGCCTGCCGTTCGAGGCCGACATTCTCCCGTCGGTGCCTGCGATCCGGGCTCGCCTGCGCGAGATGCCTGGCCTCCAGAAGCCGTCCGACAAGACGGATGGCCGAGAGACGCCCGAAGCAGGACCAGACCGCGCGAAGACAGAGGCCTTCGCGATCCGCGATGCGCTCGCGCGCGCCCTGCAGCTCGGTCTGGTCAGCCTGATCGAGCCATTTGGCGAGACCAATGAAGCGTCTGAAAAGCAGGCGGAGAAAGAGCAGGCCACCCAAGAAGGTAAGAAGGATGCTCGCCCGAAAGACTGGAATTGGTGCCAGGAACTCGCCAACCGGGCGATCAAGAACGGATACCGGCTCGTCGTCCATCGATTGACGGCGAAGGTTTTGAAGGACCGGTTCGGCGTGCCGAACAATGCTGGCGTCTTGTCCGACAGCTATAATCTGTCGCTCTACGCCGTGCAGCCCGACGATGCCTCGGTCCCCGAGCCACGGGTTACCGGCGAACTCGAAGACCTGATCGATTATCTGATGCATTCTTGGAAAGAGACCGATCTTTCCCTCGAAGCAGCAAGCGGGACCATTGACCTGCGAGCAGCCTTTCGTGCGGCCCGCAGGGGCCTCACCGAAAACTATGATCACGACCTCTCGCTCCACTATCTCGAAACCCTGCGCAACATGCGGCGGCGGCTCAGCTTCGCCAGTCCCCTCCCCGTCATGGGGCTGCGCGCAGCGGGGGGTGTCATCCGCGGCTATTATTCCGCAGTGAACCTGTTCGGTCTCGATGTAGGAGATCAGCGCCGCGCACCGGGCAAGATCAGCGCGATCAGCGAACACAAGCAGCGTATCCGCGCGCTGCTCAACTTGACGATCGAAGCGCAGATATGGGGAGCGGAAAAGGCACCGTTCCAAACGCTGATGAAGACGCTTGATCACGTGTCGGGGATCGTGACGGACGACAAGGGCCAAGACGGCTCGCTCCAGACGCTGGGGACTCAGAAAGACATTTCTCTGCTGTGCACAGATAGCCACATCCCCAAACCATGGCGGCGCCCGCAGCCGAAAGCCGTCGAGACGTTCCGGGAGACCATAGCGGCTGCCGAAGACGGAACGGTCAGGGTCACCGGGTTGCGCAGCCTGCTAGAGCTTGAAGAACCCGAACCCCAAGCCGGCAAGGTCAGCAAGCCCGAAGAGGGGAGCGAGGCTGAAACGCGGGGCAACGGCAAAAAGCCCGAGGTTGCCGACAAACAGATTCACCCCTTCTTCGATGGCGAGATCGTCTGGTTGCTCAACGAACGTGCCATGCTCGCGATGGCACAGGGCGATCTCTACACCGCTGCCACCACGTTCGAGCTGGCGTTCGATGCCAACCGGAAGATCGAGGCCGACCGGTTTCACCCCAATCGTGCACGTCTGACGATCAACCGCGCCTTTCTGTGGATCGAGCGCGGGCGCATTGCCGACGCCCGGCGCGAGCTGGAAACGCTTCGCCAGCATCTCGACCGCGACGCCGATGCCATCGGATCGGCTACCAATGAGGGCCGGCTGATTGCCGCGCTCTGCGACGGCTATATCGGTCTGTGCCACCATCTGTTTGGCATGATGGAAGAGGCGGAATCGCAGTATGAAACGGCGATTTCCGCGTTCAGCGCGATGCGTCAGCAACGCGCAATCGCCATCTTCGAGCATCATCGCTGCGCACTGCTGCGGCAGATCCCCGGCCGCGAGATCGACGCTGCGGCAGCATTGCAACGCGGGATTGCTGCAGCCACGGGCGGGCGGCATACGGACATTCTGTACCGGCTGCGTATCGCCAAGGCACATAACCAGTTTTTTGCCGACCCGAGCAGCGCCGCCGAAGTGCTCGCGACGCTGGGCGAAGCGATCGACTATGGCCTGTCGCTCGAAATGCACCGCGTGACCGTCGAGGCGCTGACGGCGCGCGGCCTGGTTCACCTGAATTTCGGAGACATTGAGGCGGCGTCACGCGACGTGTCGCGGGCAGCGGCCAAAGCGGCGCAATATGGCATGACGCTGCGTCGGATCTGGTTGCGGGTCGTGACGGGCCAAGTCTATCGATTACGGGGAGACGCTCGCAATGCGCAGAAGATCCTGGAGCGCGCGGTCAGCGAAGGATCCCATATCGGTTATCAACGCGCGGTGGAGGTAGCGACGCGGCAATTGATCAACCTCAAGACGCGCTGAACGGGACTAGGCACGATTACGCGCCAACCCCGCCCCCGCTACCCGCCGCCGCATTCGTCTTCCCAAACACGCGTCTATGGATCGCCTGCCGCTCCACCCGCGCCGCCAGCCCGGCGACGATCGCGGCCAGCGCGGCGTCGAGGTCATTCGTGCGGCCGCACATGAAGATGTCGACACAGGCGGTGCCATATTCGGGCCAGGTGTGGATCGAGATGTGCGATTCGGCGAGCAGCGCGACGCCGGTGACGCCGAAACCCGCGCCGAACTTGTGCAGCCGCAGCTCGAGCAAGGTCGCACCCGCGGCGGCCGCCGCATCGGTCAGGATGCGTGCGATCCGGTCGGCATCGTCGAGCTGCGCGCCGTCGGCTAAGTCCGCGATGAGGTGCCAGCCCTCGCCGGGTTGCATGCCGGTCATAACAGGCTCGCATGGCGATGGCCGAGATGGGTCATCGCAGCCTCGGCCGCGCGGACGCCGTGATAATGCGCCTCTTCGAACAGTGAGAGGCCGCTGAGGTCGCTATGCGCCGACCAGAACGGCGCAGCGTCCCCGCCCCCGGCGCGGCGCAGAAAGCCGGGAGTGGGCCGCGCCATCGCATGTCCCCAGCGCCACAGGTCGATGCGGCGGATCGCGCCGTCGAGCTCGGGATTGGTGGCGAGCAGATCGTCGCGCACGATGCGCTTCCAGTCCTCCGCCGGGCGGTCGAGCAGCAAGCGCCGCGCCGCCGACGGGGCCATGTCCGACAGCGGCAGATACCAGGTCAGCACACTCGCGCCCGAAATGGCCGCCGGGCCCTGATGCGTTGCCACGACATAGCCGAGCGACTGGCTGATGGCCGAGACATTGTCCCACGCGAGCGGCACGCCGCGCCCTGTCGGCAGACGTTCGACCGTGACATTGGCGACCAGCCATGGGGCATAGCTCAGCGCTGAATCGGGCGCGATATCGTGGCATATCCGCGCGGCGACGAAGTGCGGCATGGCGAGGATCGCGGCGCGGGCCTTGAAGCGGATGGTCTCAGCCGCCGCCGCGTCGAAACAATCGGCTTCGATCCCCTCCCCGCGCCGCGCGACGCGGTGGACGATCATGCCGGCCCGAATGCGCTTGCCACAGCGCCGCGCCATCCCTTGGGTCAGCCGAGCGTTCCCCTCGGGCCAGGTCAGTTCGTTACCGCCGGCGCCGTCCGCCGCCCAGCCGCGACGGCTCGCGAAATAATGGATGCCGGCCCAGGCGGAGACTTCGCCCGGCTCAGTCCCGTAATCGTCGCGCATCGCGTAGCGAACATGGCCGCGCAGCACCGGCGAGCGCCAGCCGCGCGCGTCCAGCCAGGCGGCGAAGCTCTGCCCGTCGAGCGCGCGCAGTTCGGGGTCGGTCGAGCTATAAGCCATCGGCACGGCGAAGGCGGGGTTGCCGTCATTCCCCATGCGGCGCGAATAATCTGCCATCGCCGCCTCGAACGCGCGCAGGTCCGCTTCGTCCTGCGGCGTCAGGCCGGTGCGCGGGATGAGACCTTCATGCCAGCGCCCTTGCCAGAAGATACGCTCCTGCAAATCGGCGCAGAGCTGGGTCGGGTCATAGACCGGCACGCCATCGCGATCGCCGGTGATCATGCCGAATTCGCGCAGCATTTTCTGCAGCGCACCGGCCTCGCGATTGGGGACCGGAAGGTAATGCGCGCCGAGCGGATAGGCGGAGACGGTGTTGCGCCCGGCGCGGGCATTGCCGCCGACCCGATCCTCCAGCTCGACCAGCGTGAAGCGATCGAACCCGGCGTCCATCAGCCGCCATCCGGCGGCCAGCCCCGCCACCCCGCCGCCCGCGATCAGCAGGTCGACCTGTTCTTCGCGCACAGGCGGTGGGAAGCCGCCGTCGCGCAGCCGGTGCCCGCGCGCCAGATCCGCGCCATCCAGATCACCGGGCGGAAGCGGCGGAGAACGGGTCAGCGCAAACGCCCCTCCGGCGGCGCAGGCCGCCACCGCGCCTGCCCCCAGCAGCGTGCGGCGATCAGCTTTCATAGCGCGCCCATGCCTTGCCGAACTCGCGCACCAGAATCTGGTTGTCGAGCCGGTTCACCTCCGCCGGACGCCGCGCCATGTCGGGCGGGAAAGCGAACAGTTGGCGCTCGACCGCCGGGGTCAGGAACCGGCCGCACGGAAAGCGCCCCTCGGCAGGGATCGTGCCCGCCGAGGCGAGGATGAACCCCCATTCGCCGAAGCTCGGCACATAGGCGTGATAGGGCCGCGTGGTCAGCCCCGCCGCCTCCATCGTGGCGGCGACGGTCCAATAGGCTTGCGGCGCCACCAGCGGCGATGTGCTCTGCACCGTGACCATCGCGCCCGGAGCGAGCAGGCGGACGAGGCTGCGGTAGAAGGTTTCGGTGTAGAGCTTGCCGACCGAGAAATCGACCGGATCGGGAAAGTCGACGATCACCGCGTCATACCGCCCGGTGGCTTCGCGCACCCAGCGAAAGCCGTCGGCATTGACCACGGTCAGGCGTTTGTCGGTGAGCGCGCCGCCGTTGAGCCGGGTCAGAAAGCCGCTGCGTGCGAACAGCTTGGTCATCGCGGGGTCGAGATCGACCAGGGTCACGCGCTCGACCATGGGGTAACGCAGCACCTCCCGCGCGGCGAGCCCGTCGCCGCCGCCCAGGATCAGCACGTTGCGCGGGCTGGCGACCCGCCCCATCGCCGGATGCACCAGCGCCTCGTGATAGCGATATTCGTCGCGCGACGAGAATTGCAGGTTGCCGTTGAGATAGAGGCGCAGGTCATCGTCGCGGCGGGTCAGCACGATGCGCTGGAACCGGCTCGATTCGGCGTAGATCACCGGCTCGGCATAGCTCGCCACCTCGGCCCATTTCTGGAGCCGCTCCGCCCCCGCGAAGCCGGCGGCGAGCGCGATCAGGATCACGACCGCCACCGCCTTTTCCAGCCCCAACCGGGCAGCGCGCGGGAGCGTCAGCAGCAGCGCCAGCGCGACCGCGGCATTGGCAAAGCCAAACAGGAAGCCGGTGCGGATCATGCCGAGATGCGGCATCAGCACCAGCGGGAACAGCAAGGACGCCGCGAGTGCGCCGACATAGTCGAAGGTCAGGACGTTCGACACCACCTCCCGGAAATCATAGCCGCGCAGGATGCGGATCAGCAGCGGGATTTCGAGCCCGACGAGAAAACCGATTGCGAGCACGATGCTGTACAGCGCGACGCGGAAATGATCGACCAGCGGGAACAGCAGGAACAGCGCCGCCGCCGAAAAGCCGCCCAGGATCGCGATCAGCAACTCGACCCGCACGAACAGGCGCAGTTCGTCGCGCTTCACATAACGCGAACACCAGCTGCCGATCCCCATCGCGAACAGATAGCTGCCGATGACCGTCGAAAATTGCGTGACGCTGTCACCGAGCAGATAGCTCGCCAGCGTGCTCGCTAGCAGTTCATAGATCAGGCCACAGGTCGCGACGACGAACGCCGATGCGAGCAGCGCCGCGCCGGGCGCGGTAGGCTTGCGCAACTGGGGTGACGGGTCGCCCTCAGCCATGAATGGCGGCGGCGACGATGATCGCCAGCCCGATCGCGACCGCGCCGGCAAAGATCGCGACCGCGACATTCTGCTTCTTCTCGATCTCTTCCCACAATTTTCCGGGCGTAAGCAGGTCGAGGATCACGAAGCCGACCACGAACACGACGATGCCGACAGCGGCGTAGAGGACGGTGGCGAGAAATGCGGGAAGGGTGGTGACCATGAGCGTCTCCTATTTATGAGTGGGGCCATAGGCACCGGCACGCGCGGCGCTGCGCCCACCCTGTGCGAAGGGCGAATAGCCGAAAATGGCGGTGACGATGAACAGCGCCGTGACGAACAGGCACCACAGGCCAAAGAAGAAGCTGCCGCGGGTCATTCACTTTCCTTGAACAGGGCGGCGACCCCGACGGGATCGTAATCGCTCTCCGCCTGCCGCGCCTGTTCGAACCGGACATGGCGGGCAAAGCCCCAGCCCAGCGGGATCAGGATGAACAGCAGCGCGATGATCAGGTTGGAGGCATAGACGCCGCCCCGTCGCACCTCGACCACCACTTCGGGCGCATCGCTGGCGGCGAGCCAGTCGGTCTGGCCCCAGCCGCCCGGATTGTTGGCGATCCAGCGATTGCCGCGATAATCGATCACCAGATCATAAGTACCGCGCGGAACGCTGGCGATCGAGATTTCGGACTCGCGCGATCCTTCGGCCCAATCGCCTTCGTCATCGCGGCCCGAATAGCGTTCGGCGACGCCATAGGCTTCATAGACGCGCTGGGTGGTGCGATCGACCAGCGCATAATCGAGATCGACCCAGCCATTTTCGAGCCGCGGCACGCGCGCGCGGATTTCGACCCGCTGCCAGGGCTGGTCGAAGGTCACCGATCCGACCGTCACCGACTGGGCGGAGCCGTCGCGTGCGACCGGCAACACGCCGATATCGTTCCAGCGCCCGCCGCCCATGAAGATCGATATGACCAGTAGGAACGCCATCGCCGCCAACCCCAGCTTGACGCAGGTCGACAGCCAGCCGGCATGCGGCGACACCATGTGCGGTGGCGGCGGCCAGGGTTGGCGTTCCGCCTCTACCCCGAACGCCGCCTCGATCTCGCGCGGGGCGAGCAGGCGCGCGACCGACCAGCTGACCTCCCGGGCATTGGCTTCGCGCGACAGGGTCCAGCCGGGCGCGGCCCATTCGGAGGTGATCACCTGCTCCCCGATCGCTACGCGCCAGTAGAATTCGCCGAGCACCGCATCGACCCGCGCCTCGCGCTCCTTGAAGAAGCGCCGATAATGGCGGCCCCCGGCGCTCAGCGTGTCATAGGTCACGAAATCCGGGGTCGCGGTGAGCTGTTCACCCAGGCTCCAGCTCTGCCCGTCGAAGATCAGCCAGCGATAGCCGTGATAGGGGTTGAACAGCAGATATTCTTCCCACGGATAATCGCCGTTCATCGACCGGGCGAGCCAGCCGATCGCCTCCCACTCGATCCCGTCGAGCGTGCCGCGCGTGCCGAGCGGGATATCGAGCGCGCGCGTCATTTCGGCATAGCGCGTGACCAACTTCACGAGCGGATCGGCGACATCGAGGATGCTGCCGCACGAGGGACAGCCCGCCGTGACCGAATAGCCCGCCGCGCGCAGCGTCACCGCCGATCCGCACGCCGGGCAATTGAGCGCGCGGACCGCCGGCGCGGGCGGTGCAGTGATCGTCTCGAGCTCAGCCGGCATAGTCGGGCAGGCTCCATCCATCGAACCGGCGCAACCCGCGCGGGGCCAGCTCGGCCAGCGTCACATAGTGCCCGGTGTAGAAGGTCGCGCTCGCGCCGTCGCGCTGCAGCGATGCGCATTCGCCGCCCGGCCCCTTCAGATCGACGCTGTACACCCGCCAGCCGGGCGGGGCGGTGAAGGGGAGCTCGCCCTCCGCTGCGATGCACAGCACGTCGCGCGCGTCGGCGACCTGCATCTTGACCCCGCCAATCTCGGCCGCCGAGCCGGGCACGGCTTCGCCGCCGTTGATCGCATCGCGCAACACCTTTGCGCGCGCCGTTTTGAGCGGGGCCTCGCGCAGTAGCATAAACTGGCCCATCGCCTCGCCGAGCCAGCCATGACTGCCATCGTCGAACAGCATCAGCCATTCGTTCCACGCGCCATCGGTCCAGGCCCAGCGGACTCGACCGATCACCTGAAAGCCGATGCCGTCGGCCATGCCGCGCAGGCCGATCGTCACCGGGCTGACGTCGAACGGCAGCACCGCCGCCGCCCCCACCGCCCGCACGCCATCATCGCTGCGCACCAGCATCGTCTGGCAATAGTCGCAGATGCGGCACGGCAGCGCCGCCGAGCGGAACACGGCGTCGGCACCGCAATTGGGACAGGCGATCGTCAGGCCCATGACAGACTAGCGGATGCGCCCGAGCAGTTCGGCCTTCTTGGTATCGAACTCGGCCTGGCTGATCGCGCCGATGGTGAGCAATTTGTGCAGCTTCTCGATCTGCGCGAACGCATCCTCACCGCCCGCCGGTCCGGTGCCAGCGGGGGCACCGGTCATCCCCGCCGCCATCTGCTGCCCGATGGCAAAGCCCGCCGCTGCGCCCGCCCCAGCCCCGGCGACGCCGCCCGACTGGCCCGCCGCCATTTCGATTGCCTGCGCGCTCTGGAACCGCACGAAGCGGTCGAGGTCGCCGACGACGCGCATCGAACTCGACTTGTCGAGCATCGCCTGAACGTCTTCGGGCAAGGACAGGCTCTCGACGAAGAAGCTGGTGCAGGTCAGTCCCCATTGCGCGAACGCCGGTTCGACCGCGGCGCGCAGCTTGCCCGACAGCGCGGCCTGATTGGCGGCGAGGTCGAGAAAGGCGATCTCGCCCCCGCCCAGCCCGGTGGCAAGCGCGGTGGCGATGGCGGCGCGCAGCTGCGGCTCCAGATCGGCGGCGGTGAGCTTGTCGAGCGAGCCCATCATCTTGACCGCGAACACCGCGACATCCTCGACGCGGAAGCTGTAGCTGCCGAACGCGCGCACGCGCAGCGGGCCGAATTCCGTGTCGCGCACCGTAATCGGCTGCTGCGTCCCCCATTTGAGGCCGGTCTGCTCCTTCTGCGAGAAGAAATAGACGTCGGACTTGAATGGCGCGGAAAAGCCCTTGTCCCAGTTCAGCAGCGACGTGAGCACCGGGAGGTTGGCGGTTTCGAGCGTGTGCAGCCCGGGCAGAAAGGCGTCGGCGAGCACGCCTTCATTATAGAACATCGCGGTCTGGCCGCTGCGCACGGTCAGCTGCGCGCCATTCTGGATCTCGCGGTCCTGCATCGGGTAGCGGATCGCCAGCACGCCCGGCTCGTCCACCCAATCGATGACATCGACGAACTGCTTGGACAGAAAATCAAAAATACCCATGCGCGCCTCCCATACCGCCACGCTACAAAGCTTAGGCCGCGACGGGAAGGCGTTTCGGTGCGCGCGGGCGCGATGCGCGCTATCTGCAGCACAACGGCCCGAACGGTGTCTGTTTCGTCCGGGCCGTTGCCATGGGGTCAGGCGCCGTGCGCGATGACCAGGTTGACCAGGATGTTGCCGCGCACGGCGTGCGAATAGGGGCACACCGTGTCGGCTTCGGCCACCAGCGCCTCGGCCGCGGCCCGATCGAGGCCGGGCAGTGCGATGTCGAGCGTCACGGTCAGGCCGAAGCCCTTGTCCGCGCGCGGCCCGATGCCGACCGTTGCGCTGACGCTAGCATCGTTGGGCAGGCGAGCGTGCTGCCCCTGCGTCCCGACGAACTTCATCGCGCTGAGAAAGCACGCGGCATAGCCGGCGGCGAACAGCTGTTCGGGGTTGTTGCCCTGGCCATTGCCGCCCAGCTCCTTCGGCGTGGCGAGCGCCACTTCGAGTGCGCCGTCATCGGTCCGCGCCGTGCCGTCGCGACCGCCGGTGGCGGTGGCGCGGGTGGAATAGAGGATCTTCGTCATGTCAGTCTTCCTTTCGTGGGTTCGAGGATCAGTTCGCGAAGCTGCCGCGCAGCCGCTGCGCGCCCTGGGCGATCGCGGCGCGCGCCGGTTCGCTGCCCGCCAGCGCGTTGAGCATCACAAAGTCATGGATCGTGCCGTTGTAGCGCGTGACTACGACCGGCACGCCGGCATCGAGCAGGCGGCGGCCATAGGCCTCCCCCTCGTCGCGCAGCAGGTCGTTCTCGGCGACGATCACCGTGGCACTGGGCAGCCCGGCGAGCTGGTCGCGCGTGGCCCGCAGCGGGAAGGCCAGCACATCCCTGCGGCGCTCGACGGGATAATTTGCCTCTAGGAAATAATCCATCGCACGCCGGGTCAGGAACGGGCCGTTGCCGAATGCGCGGTACGACGCATTGTCCGACACATCGTCGGTCACCGGATAGAAGAGCAGCTGATGGCTGATCTTGGGACCGGCACGATCCTTGGCCATCATCGTGACCGCGATCGCCATATTGCCGCCGGCGCTGTCGCCCGCCACCGCGAGCCGCGTCGGATCGATGCCGAGCGCCGCGCCATGTTTGGCGACATGATCGAGCGCGGCATAGGCCTGCTCATTGTTGACCGGATACCGGACTTCCGGCGCATTATCATATTCGACGAACACGACCGCAGCGCGCGCCTGCACCGCCAGTTCGCGGATCAAATGGTCATGGGTGTTGCGGTCGCCCGTCACCCAGCCGCCGCCGTGATAATAGAGCACAGCGGGCAGCGCACCCGTGGCATCGGCCGGACGCACGATGCGCACGCGCACCTGCCCGGTCGGGCCGATTTTCCATATCAGATCCTGGGTGGACGTTGCGGCCGATGCCGCGACCTTATCGGCCTGAACGGTCGCAAGGACCGCGCGGGCGTCAGCATAGGGCAGTTCGTAAATCGGCTTTCCGGCTGCGGCGGTCTTGGCAAAGGCATTGGCCGAAGGCTCGAGCGTCTGTGCCGAGGCGTGTGCCGACGACAGGGCCAGCAATGCGGTGGAAGCAAGAGCAGCGAGACGAGGCATGGTGCGCATGATCAATGGTCCTTTGTATATCGATCACGATTAAATCGTGTACGATCTAAATAGCCGCACCGTTCGCCCTGTCAACTCTTGCGATTAAATCGCGTGCGATTTATCAGTGGCGCATGACCGACACTCCCCATCCCGCCGACCAGGGCGACCCGCTCGACCAGTTTCTGTGCTTCTCGGTTTATGCCGCCGGGCTGGCCTTCAATCGCGTCTACAAGCCGCTGCTGGACCGGTTCGGCATCACCTACCCTCAATATCTCGCACTGGTGGCGTTGCGCGGCCGCGCCGGGCAAACGGTGAGCACGCTGGGCGCGCAGCTGCACCTTGAATCGAACACGCTGACGCCGCTGATCAAGCGGCTCGAGGCAGCCGGACTGGTGACGCGGACGCGCGACAAGCAGGACGAGCGGGTGGTTCGGCTCGCCCTGACCGATGCCGGCGCAGCGCTGATCGATGAAGCAATCGGATGTATCCCCTCGGAAATCCTGGCGGCGACCGGAATGCGGCCGGAGGAGCTGCAAGGCCTCAACACCAAGCTCGCTGCATTGGGGCAGGCGCTGCGGAACAACGCGCAGCCCTGATCCGCTGCTGCATGTGACGGGGTTGGCGAGCGCCGGGCGGATCATGCTATGCATGGCAGCATGAGCCTCCATGTCGCGTCTCTGGTCGCTCTGGCGCTGATCGTCGTGATGTTCGCGGTCGCGGCGATCGTCGAGCGCAATGCCGCTGGTTCTGCCGATGCGCGGCTGCGCCTCCGGGCCTATACGCTGGCGCTCGGCGTCTATTGCACCAGCTGGACCTTTTACGGCGCGGTCGGCAGCGCGGTGCGCGACGGGTGGAGCTATCTCCCCATCTATGCAGCGCCGATCATCCTGTTGCTCGCCGCGCCGCGCTTCCTGCGCCGGCTCGCCGAAGCCGTCGCCGAAGAGCGTGCGACCACCGTGTCCGACTTCATCGCCGCGCGCTTCGGACATGACATCGTGGTCGCGCGGCTGGTGACGACGATCGCGCTGCTCGGCACCATCCCCTATATCGCGCTGCAACTGCGGTCGATCGGCGCAGCGCTGTCGATCGTCTCCGGCGCGGATGTCAGCGTGCCCGCCATGCTGGTTGCCGCCCCCCTGCTCGCCATATTTGCCGCCTTGTTCGGCGCGCGCCGGTTCGAGCTTGCTGGGCGCAGCGAAGGGCTGGTCTATGCGATCGCGCTCGAATCCGCGATCAAGCTGCTGGCGCTGCTGCTCGTCGCCGCAATTGCCGTCCTTGTTATCGCCAATGCCGACGCTGCAGCGATGCAGGCCGGGCTGGCGCGGTTCCAGCAGAGCTTCCGCGCGGATCGCATGTCGCTGGAAGTCGCGATCATCTTCCTGATCGCCATGCCCGCCATCCTCGTGCTGCCCCGCCAATTCTATATGGGGCTGGTCGAGGCGCGCCATCCGGACGATCTGGTGCGCGCGCGCTTCGGCCTGGCTGGATATCTGGCGGTGATGGCCGTGGTCATCCTGCCGATCGCGCTGGCGGGGACGATGCTGCTCGACCCGGGCGTCTCGCCCGATGTTTATGTGCTCGAGCTGCCTGCCGCGCAGGGGCACAGCCTGGTGCTCGCCGCGGCTTTGCTCGGCGGGGTCAGCGCCGCCGCGTCGATGGCGATCGTCGATTCGACCGCACTGGCGACGATGGTGTCGAACGACCTGCTTTTCCCGACCCTCGTGCGCCGACGCATGCTGTCGAGCGCCAACGCATCGGGTGCGATGGGGCAGCGGATGCTGGTGCTGCGGCGCGCGACCATCCTTGGCATCATGCTGCTCGGCCTCGCCTGGGCGTTGCTGGTGTCGTCGCAGGATTCGCTGGCGTCGATCGGGCTGATTGCCTTTGCCGCAATGGCGCAGTTCGTACCGCACTTCATCCTCGCCGCAACCGGCAAGGGCCGCGACGCGCTGGCGGCGCGGGCGAGCCTGACCACCGGGCTGATCGTCTGGCTTTACACGCTGGCGCTACCGCCGGTGCTGCCCGACGGGGTGATGGTGGCGCTCAAAGGCAGCGTTGCCGATCCGACCAATCTGCTCGGCATCGGCGCTGCGACGCCGCTCACCCATGGCGTGATCTGGAGCGTGGGCGCCAATCTGCTGGTGTTCGGCGTGATTGCGGCGCGCGGGCTGAACCGCCCCACCTTTCCGCGCATGTTTGGCGGGGAAAGGCTGATCAGCAACCAGCGCGACCTGGTCCAGCTGACCGGCAGTTTCGTCGGGCACGAACAGGCAGAGCGCGCGTTCAGCGACATCGACCCGGCGGCTGCGGTCGATCGGCGCTCGGCCGGGCGTGCGCGCGCGCTGATCGCGCAGGTCGTCGGCGCGTCATCGGCACGCGCACTGGTCGCATCGGCACTGGCGGGGGGCAAGCTCAGCGTCCACGATGTGGCGCGCCTGCTCGACGAAGGCGGCGCGAGCCTGCAATTCTCCCGCAAATTGCTCGCCTCGACCTTCGAGAATGTCGAGGCGGGCATCAGCGTCGTCGATGCCGACCTCAACCTGGTCGCGTGGAACAGCCGCTATCTCGACCTGTTCGATTATCCGCCCGGCATGGTCTATGTCGGCGCGCCCGTCGCCGACCTGATCCGGCACAATGCGCGGCATGGCGACTTCGGCGATGGCGACATCGAGATGCATGTACGCAAGCGGCTCGCGCATCTGCGCAACGGTCAGCCGCATCAATTTGAACGGCTGCGGCACGATGGCAAGACGATCAAGACCGTCGGCGGCCCAATGCCCGGCGGCGGCTATGTGATGTCGTTCACCGACATCAGCGAGGAAGCGCGGATGCGCGCGGCGCTGCGCACGACGCTGAACGAGCTGGAGCGCCGGGTCGAGCAGCGCACCGGCGAACTGCGCCAAGCCAATGCGCGACTGGCCGAGGCGGATCGCGACAAGACGCGTTTCCTCGCCGCGGCGAGCCATGATCTGCTACAACCGCTCCACGCAGCACGGCTCTTCACCCGCGCCCTGTCCCGCGACGCGACGCCGGGGCAGTCGGGCTTGCTGAACCAGGTCGATGCTGCGCTGCTCGCTGCCGAGGATTTGCTGCGGTCGCTGCTCGACATCAGCAAGTTCGATGCCGGCGGGGTGACGCCCGACCCGGTGCCGATCGCGCTCGGTCCATTCCTGACCGAACTGGCCGACAGCTTTCGCCCGATGGCGGCCGACAAGGGGCTGGCACTGCGCCTCGCCCAGTTGCGCGGGGCGGTACGGTGCGACGCGGGGCTGTTGCGTTCGGTGCTGCAGAACATCGTCGGCAACGCATTGCGCTACACGGTCGCGGGTGGCGTCCTGATCGGCGTGCGGCGGCGCGGGGCGTTCTGGCGGATCGATATCGTCGATACCGGCGTCGGGATCGCGCCGTCGCAGCTGTCGGACATCTTTGCCGAGTTCACGCGGCTCGGCACGGTCGAAACCGAAGGGCTGGGATTGGGGCTTGCGCTGGTGCGCCGGATCGTCCCGCTGATCGGCGGACAGCTCGATGTCCGCTCGCGCCCCGGTCATGGCAGCTGCTTCAGCCTGTCGCTCCCCGCCCATGATGCGGTCGTGGCGACACCGCCGGTGCCGACCGAACCGGACGCACCCGCCAGATCGCTGCGCGTGCTGGTCGTCGACGATGATCCGCGCATCGTCGCGGCCAGTGTCGCGTTGCTCGAAGCGCTCGGCCATCGCGCCATCGGAGTCGTCAGCGTGCCTCAGGCGCTGTCAGTGGTCGATCCGATCGATGCCGCACTGGTCGATTATCAGCTGGGCGCGGAGATGACCGGGCTTGGCCTGATTGCACAGCTCCGCACGCGTCGCGCCGGGCTCGCGGCGCTGCTCCTGACGGCCGAAACCGGGTCTGAGGTCCGGGCGGAGGCGGCGGCGCTGGGCGTCGATGTGATTGCCAAGCCGGCCGACCCGGCCGCGATCGAGGCCTTTCTGCGCCAGGTCTCAGCCGCGCAGGTCGATGCCGAGTGAGCGCGCGACCAGCGCCGCTTGAGTCCGCGTCCGCACATCGAGCTTGCGCATGATCGCGGTCATATGAACCTTGACCGTCGCCTCGCTGATGTCGAGGCGGTGGGCGATCTGTTTGTTGAGCTGTCCATCGAGCACCGCCAGCAGCACCTTGAGCTGCATCGGTGTGAAGCTCGCGACGGTTGCGCGGACCTGATCGACCGGCTGGTCCGGTGCGGCGGTCGGCGACGGGACCGGACCGGCAAGCGCGGTGGCGATCGCCGCCTCGATCGCATCGAGATCGCTGCCCTTGTCGAGATAGCCGATCGCGCCGAACGCACGCGCCTGTGCCGCTGCCTCGGGGCCGGAGCTCGACACGACCAGGATCGGCACCTCCGGACGCTCGGCATGGAGCAAGGCGATGCCCGAATAGCCGATCGCGCCGGGCATTTTCAGATCGAGCAGGATCAGCGTCAGCCCCTGAGCGTGTGCCGCGGCGGTGGCAGCGGCGTCCAGCGTGCCGGCTTCATGGATGACCGCCTCGGGCAGGACATGGTGCACGGCCAGGCGCAATGCCTGGCGAAACAGGGGATGGTCGTCAGCGATGAGAACGGATTGCGTCACGCCTGCTTCCCTCCACAGCGCGAAGACCTAATGCCGAACAGTCGACAAGTCACGCAATCCGGCACATTTTCCCGGACAATCGCGCCTCCCCGCGCGGCAATTCGGTACGGCATGATGTCATACATCTACGACCTATGTCGTAATGACATTCCGCGCCACCGCGGCCATGATCATCCCCGCCTCGAACCGCGCCTGCGGGATAGAAGGCGGATCGATCAGGAGAGTTGAGCGCGCATGGCGACCCAGGCCCCGGACTTGCCCAAGCACCACAAGGCGACCCAGAGTGAGAAGCTGGTCATCACCGCTTCGTCGCTGGGCACGGTGTTCGAATGGTATGATTTCTACCTCTACGGGCTGCTCGCGACGATCATCTCGGCGCAATTCTTTTCGGGCGTGAATGAGACGACGGGCTTCATTTTCGCCCTCGCCGCCTTCGCCGCCGGGTTCGCAGTGCGTCCGTTCGGCGCGCTGGTGTTCGGACGGATCGGCGATCTCGTGGGACGCAAGAACACCTTCCTCGTCACCATGGGCCTGATGGGCTTTGCGACCTTCGTCGTCGGTCTGCTCCCGTCTTACGCCACGATCGGCGTGGCGGCGCCGGTGCTGCTGATCCTGATGCGGTTGATCCAGGGCTTGGCACTGGGCGGTGAATATGGCGGCGCTGCGACCTACGTTGCCGAGCATGCGCCGAACAACAAGCGCGGCCTTTACACCAGCTTCATCCAGACGACCGCGACGCTCGGCCTGTTCGCGGCATTGCTCGTCGTGATCGGCACCCGCACCATCGTCGGCGAAGAGGCGTTCAAGGATTGGGGCTGGCGCGTGCCGTTCCTCGTCTCGATCATCCTACTGGGCGTCTCGCTATGGATCCGGATGCAGCTCGAAGAGAGCCCGGTCTTCAAGAAGATGAAGGAAGAGGGCAAGACGTCGAAGGCACCGCTGACCGAAGCGTTCGGCAAATGGGGCAACCTCAAATGGGTGCTGATCGCGTTGCTCGGCGCGGTCGCGGGGCAGGCCGTGGTCTGGTACACTGGCCAGTTCTACGCGATGTTCTTCCTTGAAAAGATGCTGATGGTCGATGGTGCGACCACCAACATCCTGATTGCTATCGCGCTCGCCATCGGGACGCCATTCTTCATCTTCTTCGGCTGGCTGTCGGACAAGGTCGGGCGCAAGCCGATCATCATGGCGGGCTGCGCGCTCGCGGTGCTGACCTATTTCCCGGCGTTCCACGCGCTGTCGTCGGCGGCCAACCCGGCACTGGCCCGCGCCGCGGCGACCGCACCGGTCACCGTGGTGACCAACGATGCCGACTGCTCGCTGCAATTCGATCCGGTCGGCGGCAACAAGTTCGACAGCAAGAGCTGCGACATCGCCAAGGCGTTCCTCGCCAAGAATGCGATCAGCTATAGCTCGGTCGAAGCACCGGCGGGCACGATCGCGCAGGTGAAGATCGGCGAAGCAACCTTTACCGCGCCCGATCCGGCGCGGGTGACCGGTGCCGATCGCAAGGCCGCGATCACCGCGTTCCAGGGCGAGCTGAAGGCTGCGCTGACGACGGCGGGCTATCCGTCCAAGGCCGATCCGGCGGCGATCAACAAGCCGCTAGTGGTGGCGATCCTCACCTGGCTCGTGCTGCTGGTGACGATGGTCTATGGCCCGATCGCGGCGATGCTGGTGGAGCTGTTCCCGACCAAGATCCGCTATACGTCGATGTCGCTGCCCTATCATATCGGCAATGGCTGGTTCGGCGGCTTCCTGCCGACCACCGCCTTCGCGATGGTCGCGGCGACCGGGGATATCTATTACGGCCTGTGGTATCCGATCGTGGTCGCCGGGCTGACCCTGATCGTGGGTCTGCTCTTCCTGCCCGAAACGTTCCGCAAAAATATCGACGAATAGCGGGAGGGCGCAGGGTCGCTTCCTGCACCGCCAGATGACACCGGTATCAAGAAGTACAGAGAATTGGGGAGAGACCAGATGACCAACTTCGCACGAGCGGCTCGTATTGCCGCGGTCAGTTCGACAGCATGGCTCGCCATTGCGCTGGCCCCATTGGCCTATGCCCAGACCGAGGCGACGCCTGCCGATGAACCGGAGGCGGAGGAAGAAGTCGTCGTCACCGGCATCCGCACCTCGCTCGAAAATGCGCTCGATATCCGTCGCAAGGCCGACGTGATCCTCGACGGCATTTCCGCCGACGATATCGGCAGCACCCCCGACCTCAATCTCGGCGAAGCGCTGCAGCGTATTCCGGGCGTCCAGATCAACCGCTCCGCCGACCGGCGGGACGCGTCGATCAGCGTGCGTGGGCTTCCCAGCCAGTACACCAAGACGACCGTGATGGGGCAGAGCATCGCCACGCCGACCTTCGGCACGCGCGGCAACGGCAACCCGTTCGGCATCTTCGACGCGGCGATCTTCAGCGGCGCGGATGTTATCAAGTCGTTCACCGCCGAGATCCCGGCGGGCGGCCTCGCCTCCAACGTCGACCTGCGCCTGCGCTCGGCCCTGTCGCGCAAGGAGGGGTTCGTCGCGCGCGCCGAGCTGCAATATGAAGAGACGACCGAGGACGCCAATCCCGGTTACTTCCTGTCGGCGGTCAAGCGCATCACGCCCAATTTCGCGGTCTATGCCACCGGCTCCTACGCCAAGCAGAGCTTTCGCCGCGACACGATCCGGGTCAATTCCTACACCTCCTTCACCCAGGCCCGCCTTAACCAGCTGGCGGCGACCAACCCCGCTTTCGCGATTCCCGCGACCGATGCCGGCGGCGTGCCCAACGATGTCGTCTTCCCGTCGGAAGTGCGCCAGATTTCACAGACCAACCAGGGCTATCGCCTGTCCGGCGGCGCGGGGATGGAGTGGGAGATTACGGACACGCTGAAGGCGCGCGTCGACGGCATCTACACCCGCCGCGACCTGTCCGACGCGAATCTCGACCTGCTGATCGCCTTTCCGCAGGATGCCACCGGCATCGTCACCCCGCTGTCCGCCCCCGTCTCGCTGGGCACGTTCGATCGCGGCTCCAACGGGTCGGTCGAGAATGTCTATGTCGTCAACCGTATCGCCGCGAGCGACTTTGCGATCCCGATCGGCAACCGCAACTTCCCCTCGATCGACCAGAGCTGGGCGATCTACCCGCAGGTCAATTTCCGCAACGACGATTGGGCGGTCGATTTCGTCGGCACCTGGTCCAAGGCGGTCGGCGACAAGCGCGAATTCCTGTACGAGCAGCGGATCCAGCCCAATACCGGTCGCGCCGACATCAATGGCGACGGGATCGATGACGGCACCAACGGCGCCTATGCGGTCATCGACACCGGCCTCGGCAATTATGGCAACTTCCTGTTCGACCTGACTGTCCCGAGCGCCCTGCTCGATGTCGGCAACGGCACCTATTCGGTCAGCGCGGGCAACGCGATCCAGGCGCGCAACTCGACCCGCCCGCAAAATGTCGTCTTCACCGCCAGCGGCAATGGCGTGCGGGTGAAGCGCGACATGCTCGCCGCCGACTTCAAGGTCGAGCGCTTTGTCGATTTCGGCCCGTTCACCAGCGTCAAGGTCGGCGCCTATTATCAGCGTGAAACCGCGGATCAGACCTTCCAGGAAAATGCCAATATCGGCACGCAGCTCAACAATCTGACCAACAACATCTTCCGCCTGAACGACGCCGTCACCTCGGGCGGCACCTTCTTCGGCGGCGGGGCGCCGGGGGCGGAGTTCGGCAATTTCTATTCGCTCAACATCCGCAATATCGAAGCCGCGATCTACCCGGTCATCAGCACCGTGCCGCCCGGCGTCACCTTCGCACCGACCGCGGCGCAGTTGGCGGCATTCTTTCCCGAGCTGACTCCGGCAGCGCGCAGCCGGATCACTTATGCCAACATCCTCGCGCTCGCGCCGCGCAACTCGCTGACCGGGTTCATCCAGCGCTTCCCGCTGAACCGGGTGGAAGGCCAGAACTTCAATTCCGAACGCGACAATCTCGAGCTGTTCGCGATGACCAAATTCGACCTGGAGCAGTGGAAGGGGATCCCGCTGCGCGGCAATATCGGCATGCGCTATGTCCGGTCGAACCTGTCGGGCGTCACGCGCGACCAGGCGCTCGAATTCTATACCGCGCTCGGCTTTACCCAGGCCGATTTCCGGCCGGGCTATTTCCTCCCGCCCGAACCCGCGACGGGCAAGTACAGCGCGTGGCTGCCGTCGGCGAACCTGGTCTATGAGATCACGCCCAAGCTGGTGGCCCGCGCGGCCTATTACGAAACCTTCGAGGCGTTCGATCTCGTCGAATTCAGCCCCGCCCCGACCCGCATCCTCGAGGATGTCGATCCGGAAGCCGGCGACACGGTCAGCGCGGTGCGGATCGACGTCAACCGCTTCGGCCTGCAACCGCGCAGCTCGCGCGCGTTCGATCTCGGCATCTCCTGGTACAACCGCCCAGGCAGCGTGATCGCGCTCGGCTATTTCAACAAGCGGGTGACGAACGACATCCTCACCCTCAATAATTTCTGCCCCGCGGGACAAAGCTTCACGATTGAGGGGCAGACCTTCGGCCCGCTGTTCATTGACGGCTCGGGCCGGTGCCGGATCAATCAGGGCAATCCGATCGAAACCGCGAACCAGCGCATCACGATCAACCAGATTGTGAACAACCCCGACGCGATCACGGTCAACGGCCTGGAATTCCAGATCCAGCAGCGGTTCGACTTCCTGCCCGGCTTCCTGCGCAACACCGGCGGCGTGTTCAACTATACCCGTGTCCGCTCGGGCGGGGCCAATGGCACCAAGCTCTACAATGTCGCGAACGATACCTACAACATCATCGGCTATTATGAGGACCGGCTCGTCCAGCTGCGCATGGCGTACAATCATGCGTCGGAAATCGAGCTGGCCGGCGGATCGACCTTTACCGGCAGCGCCAGCCGCGTGCGACCGCGCGGACAGCTCGACTTTTCGGGCGCGCTCAAGCCGAGCAAATGGCTCGAACTGCGGCTGGAGGTGTACAACATCACCAATTCGCGGCGCGAGGAATATGAGGGCGACCCGCGCCTCAACCGCGTTGCCGATTTCGATGGCCGGACAGGGGCGCTCAGCGTGACGGTGAAGTTCTGATGCGGAGCGTCGCACTCGCAGGATTGCTGCTTGCAGCAGCGCCCGCGGCTGCAGCGCCCGCGCTGGCCCAGTGCAAGGGGGCTGACGGCTATCTCGCCAGCGGCCAGCGCACCTTTCTGTGGCGGCCCGAATGGCTGGCTGCGCAGCGTGCCGCCGCCGCCAGCGACGCCGCGCTGCGCCAACGCTTGATCCGCGGCGCCGATGCAGCGCTGCGGCGTGGGCCCTACAGCGTAACCGACAAGCCTCGCGCGGCAGGCAGCGGGGACAAGCGCGATTATCTGTCGATCGGCCCCTATTGGTGGCCCGACGCGTCCAAGCCCGATGGCGAACCGTATCGCCGCCGCGACGGCGAAGTGAACCCGGAACGCAATGGCGGCCGGTTCGACGTCCAGCGGCTCGGCGCGTTCAGCCGCGATGTTGAGACGCTGGCTCTGGCGTGGCACGCGACCGGCGATGCGCGCTATGCCGAACATGCGGCAAAGCTTCTGCGCGCCTGGTTCGTCACCCCGGCGACGCGCATGAACCCCAATCTCGATTATGCGCAGGCCGTGCCGGGTGCGTCGGCGGGGCGTCCTGAGGGAATCATCGAAGCGACACGGCTGGTCCCGGTGATCGAGGCAATCGGCGTGCTTGGTCCCAGCAAGGCGATCAGCGCGGCGGACCAGCGCGCGATCGAAAGCTGGTTCGGCGACTTCGCAACTTGGATGGCGACCAGCCCGAACGGCAAGGGGCAGCGCGCGGCCAAGAACAATCACGGCGTCTATTACGACGCGCTGCTCGGCCAGTTCGCGCTGTTCGCGCGGATGGACACAGTAACGCAGCGGCTGACGCAGGATTTTCTGACCCGCCGTCTCGGCCCGCAAATTGACACAGCCGGCACCCTTCCCGCCGAAACCGCGCGCACGCGCAGCTGGCATTATTCGGCCTTCACGCTCCGCGCCGGGGTCCAGATGGCGATGCTGGGCGAATGCGTCGGTTTTGATCTATGGCAAGGCGATGCAAAGGCCAATCCGCTGCGACGGGGGGTCGATTACCTCGCTGGCTATCGCGCCAAGCTCGACGCCTGGCCGTTCAAGGATATAGATCTGGCAGATGCCGGTCGCCGCTCCCGTGCACTGGTCGAGAGCGACACGATGCTGACGCTCGCCGCCTGGGGATTCCGCGACGCGCGACTGATGCCGCCGGAAGTCCCTGCAGCCGATGCCGGCTGGCTGATCCCCTATCCCCGTTGACCGATCGGGAATGACCATGAAGCGCCTTGCCCTGATCGCCCTGCTGCTCAGCCCCCTGCCCGCGCTGGCCGGTCCGCTCACCATTGCCCCGCATCTGTCGAGCCACATGGTGCTGCAGCACGGCAAGCCTGCCCCGATCCGCGGCGGTGGGGCGCAGCCGGGTGAGGAGGTCATGGCCAGCTTCGGCGCGGTCACCGCGCGCACGCGCGCCGATGCGAAGGGGGACTGGCAGGTCATCCTGCCCGCCCTGCCCCGCGGCCAGAGCGGCGCGGTCCTGATCCGGTCGGCCAGCGGCGCGTCGCTGCAACTCGACGATGTCGTCACCGGCGATGTCTGGCTGTGTTCGGGCCAGTCGAATATGGACCTGCCGGTATCGGGCAGCGCCAATCCCGAACGCACCGCGCGTGAGAGCGCCGGGCTGCCGATCCGACTGCTCAAGGTGAAGCGCGTGGCCGAGGCAAAGCCTGCGCGCGACATCGTGCCGGAACGCGCTTGGTCGCGCGCCGCGCCCGACTCGGTCAGCGGCTTTTCCGCGGCCTGCTGGCACATGGCGCGCGAAATCCTGCGCCACGATCCGAAGACCCCGCTCGGCCTGATCCACGCCGCCTGGGGCGGATCGACGATCGAGGACTGGATGTCCCCGGCGGCGCTGCGCACGGCCGGCGCGCCGGCCGAGCAGCTCGGCTGGCTCGAGCGCTATGCGGCCGATCCGGTGGCAGCGCTCGCCGCAGCGGTGGCCACGACTGACCGCTGGGCGGAACAGGCCGACCCCGGCTCAGCGGGGGCCGCATGGGCCGCGCCCGGATTTGATGACAGCGGCTGGGACCCGATCGCGGTGCCGGGCCAGTGGGAGCGATCGGGCGTCACCGGGCTTGGCGGCTATGACGGCGTCATGTGGTTCCGCACGGGCATCGACCTGACAGCGGCCGAGCTGGGCGAGGGCCAGGGCGTCGTGCTCGAACTCGGTCGGATCGACGAGCGGGATCGCGTGTGGATCAACGGCGTGCCGGTCGGGGCGCAGCTCGTCGCCGCCGAAGCGCGCAGCTATCGCATCCCGGCGGGCGTGCTGAAGGCGGGTCGCAACAGCATCGCGGCGCGCGTCATCGACGAAATGGGCGGCGGCGGCTTCAGCAGCCCGGCCGACGCACTCGCGCTGGTGCTGCCCGGCGGGGCGCGCAAGCCGCTTGCCGGATCGTGGCGCTATCGCCGCGGGTCCGCCGACAGCGCGTGGAAGGCCGCGCCGCCTGCGATTCCCTGGAGCATGCCGCGTGGACTGACCATGGCGTGGAACGGCATGATCGCGCCGCTGGCCGGCACCGGCCTGCGCGGCATCGCCTGGTATCAGGGTGAATCGAACACCAGCCGCGCGGCGGACTATGCCGGCGCCCTGCGGGCATGGCGGACATCGTGGCGTGCGCACTTCAACGACGCCGCGCTGCCGGTCGTCGTCGTGCAACTGCCCGGCTATGGCCCGCGCAGCCCCCGCCCGGTCGACGCGCCTTGGGCGCAGCTACGCGAGGCGCAGCGCATCGTCGCCAATGAGGACGCCGCGACGGGGCTTGCGGTCGCGATCGACCTCGGCATCGCGACCGACATCCACCCCGCGCACAAGGACGAGGTCGGCGTGCGCATGGGACAGGAGGCACTGCGCGTCGCCCATGGCATCGCCCGCCCCACCGCGCCCCAGCCGGTCAGCGCAACGCGCACCCGCGACGGGATCGAGATTGCGCTGCGCTCGGCCGAGGGACTTGCCGTGATGGGCGCGGCCGAACCGGCCGGGTTCGAGCTGTGCGACGCCGCCGGCGCGTGCCGCTTCGCCCGCGCCACCGTGCGGGGACAGGCCGTGCTGATCCCAGACGATGGCCGCCCGGCGAGCGAAATACGCTATGCTTGGCAGGGCAGCCCGCCGATCAACCTCTATGCGCGCTCCGGCCTGCCGGTGGTGCCGTTTCGGATTGCCATACAAGCCGACTGACCGCACCGACCGTTAGCGGACTCAACCGTCGGGTGAGTCGGACTTCGGCACCTCCCGATCGCGCCGACGGAAATGGCGATCGAGGAACAGTCGGACGGCCACCAGGTCGAGCCGCGCGCTGGCATAGGCCCTGCGTGCCGGTTTGTCGGCACCGCTCTCCAATTCCTGCAGTTCGCGCATTTTTGCGCGGCGCGCCGAGCAGATCGCAGGCCCGTCGAGATGATGCGCCGCGCGGTCGAGCAGGCGCTTGGCCTCATCGACGACCGCCATGGCCCTGGCGGGCGCGATCTCTCCCCGTTGGACGCCGCGCAGCAACGCGCACTTGAACGAGCGGCAGACCTGGAACCGCGTCTCGTACCGCGTACAGCATCCGTCGCTGAGGAAATGGCATGGCTGTTGGAAAGCCAGCCTGCCGTCATTGCCCTGGACGACTTCTAGCCCGGCAGCCCGGACTACAGGCTCCTCACCCTCGGCAATGCGCGCATCGTCGAACAGGCGACCGTCACAACAAAGGCCACAATGCGTGCACAGTCGCGACAGATCATCCATGCGACGACTTTGCATGATCGTGCGAATTTTCAAAGAGACTGCGAGCCTGCGGCCCGACCGCTCACCCCGCTTGTCGCACTATCGCATTGTTTTTCGGGCGCAGCGGAACGGCGGCGTGCGCGCCTCGTTGAGTCGGCAGTCCCTCGACAGGAGGATTCCGCATGACCGAGACACTCGACCCCGCCCGCGCGGACGATGCGCCGCTTTCAACCTCCAAACATCCATCCGCTGCGGTGGATGCCGCAACGGGCGCGCTGGTCGACGCGCCCGAAGACGGCAACGCCGATACGCTGATCGGGCGCACCGTCACGATCAATCGCCCCCGGGCCGAGCTGTTCGCCTTCTGGCGCGACTTCACCAACCTTCCCCGCTTCATGGACAATGTGGAGAGTATCGAACTGCTCGACGACAACCGCTCGCGCTGGGTGGTCAAGGCGCCCGGCGGTGGCACGGTCGAATGGATTTCGCAGATCACCGACGAACAGGACGGCGCCTATATCGCCTGGGCGTCGGTCGAGGGTGCCGATGTCCCGAACAGCGGCCGGATCGACTTTCGCGACGCGCAGGGCGATCGCGGCACGATCGTCACCGCGACGATTCTCTATGACCCGCCCGCCGGCATTATCGGCAAGGTCATCGCCAAGATGTTCCAGCGCGAACCCGCGATCCAGGCGCGCCGCGACCTGCGCCGTTTCAAGCAACTGATGGAAACCGGCGAAATCGCCACCGGCGCACGCAACCGCCGCCTGATCGAAGAAGGGAAGAACTGATGCGCGCACTGGCCTGGCATGGAAAGCATGACGTGCGCGTCGACACGGTCGACGATCCCGAGATCCTCAACCCGCGCGACGCGATCATCAAGATCACCTCGACCGCGATTTGCGGGTCCGACCTTCATCTCTATGACGGCTATATCCCGACGATGCAGGCGGGCGACATTCTTGGCCATGAATTCATGGGCGAGGTGGTGGAAACCGGCTCTGACTCCACACTGCAAAAGGGGCAGCGCGTGGTGGTCCCCTTCACCATCTCCTGCGGGTCGTGCTTCCATTGCGGCAAGCACCAATATTCGGCGTGCGAGAACGGCCTTCCCGCCGACAATCAGGACATCGCCCAGACCGCCTATGGCCATCCGATGGCGGGCCTGTTCGGCTACAGCCACATGACCGGCGGCTATTCGGGCGGACAGGCCGAATATGTCCGCGTGCCGTTCAGCGATGTCGGGCCCATCGTTATTCCCGACGGGATCGAGGATGACAAGGTGCTGTTCCTGTCCGACATTCTGCCCACCGGATGGATGGCGGCGGAGAATGCCGATATCGAACCCGGCGATACCGTCGCGGTCTGGGGCTGCGGACCGGTCGGGCTGTTCGCGGTCCAGTCGGCGTTCCTGATGGGGGCCGAGCGCGTCATCGCGATCGACCATTTCCCGCGCCGCTTGGAGCTTGCCAAACGCTTCGGCGCGGAGACGATCAATTTCGAGGAAAGCGCGACCTATGAGGCGCTGATGGAGATGACCGGCGGCATCGGCCCCGACGCGGTGATCGACGCGGTCGGGCTGGAGGCGCACGGCCTGTTCGCCGACAATGTGATCGACCAGATCAAGGCGTCGACCTTCCTCGGCACCGATCGCATCCATGCGATCCGTCAGGCGATCATCGCGTGCCGCAAGGGCGGGCGCGTGTCGATGCCGGCGGTCTATGGCGGCTTCGTCGACAAATTCCCGCTCGGGGCGTTCATGGAGAAGGGGCTGACGCTCAAGACCGGTCAGACGCATGTGCAGCATTATCTGCCCGGACTGCTCAACGCGATCCTGGAAGAGAAGATCGATACCACCTTCCTGATCAGCCACCGGCTTCCGCTCGAACGCGCGCCCGACGGCTACAAGATGTTCCATGACGACCAAAATGAGGTGACCAAGGTGGTGCTCAAACCCGATTGGGCACGCGACCAGATGGAGGTGGTGCGATGACCCGCGCAACAGGAAAGCTTGCGATCGTCACCGGCGCATCGACCGGCATCGGCTTTGAGCTGGCCACGCTGGCGGCAAAGGACGGCTATGACCTGATCGTCGTCGCCAACGAGCCGCTGATCAACGCCGCAGCGGAAGATTTCCGTCAGTTCGGGACGCAGGTCGCAGCGGTCGAAGCGGATTTGTCGTCGATCGACGGCGTCGATCAGCTGCTCGACGCGGCACAGGGGCGCGACGTCGCCGTGCTGGTCGCCAATGCCGGGATCGGCACCGGCGGGCCGTTCCTCGAACAGGACGTGGCCGACTGGAGGCATTCGATCGACACCAATGTTACCGGCACGGTCTATTTGCTGCAGCGCGTGTTGCAGCGGATGGTGATGCGCGGCGAGGGTCGCGTGCTGGTGACCGGATCGATCGCCGGCTATATCCCCGGTGCGTTCAACGCGATCTACAACGCGACCAAGGCGTTCATCGACAATTTCACCGAAGCGCTCCGCAACGAGCTGAAGGATGTCGAGGGGGTCACGCTCACCACGCTGATGCCCGGCGCGACCGACACCGAATTCTTCGCGCGCGCCGACATGCTCGATACCAGTGTCGGGCAGGATGAGAACAAGGCCGAACCGGCAAAGGTCGCTCAAGACGGGTGGTCGGCGATGCTGGACGGCGAGGGGCACATCGTATCGGGCCTGATGAACAAGCTGCAAGTCGCAGCCGCCGGGGTCGTGCCGCAGGCGATCCTGGCCGAACGCCACCGCGCCATGGCCGAGCCAGGCAGCGGGAACGATTGAGGAGAGCAATCATGTCGAACGAACACACCGAAACGCAGCCGCGCCCGAACCTGTCGACCGAACCGGGCCACAAGGATCTCGCCGCCAACAGCGCGACACAGACCCAGCCTAGCCCCAATCTGTCGACCGAGCACCAGCGCGAAGGCGACGCCCGCAGCCCGAGCGACACGCTCGACCGCGGCCAGGCCGATACGCCCGGCGGTCAGCCCCAGGAAGATGTGGAAGACCGTCCAATGGTCGGCACGGTAAAGCCCGAAGACTATCCCAAAGACCTGCCCGATCATTGAGCGCGCCGCACCGTTGCGTGGCGATACGGGCTTAGCCAGTCCCGTGGCGGTCAATGACGGCGCGCAGCGCGCGGCTCCATCCGGTCCAACTTGCTTCGAGGCTTGCCGCGTCAACTGCTGACGCGTCGTCGGTCCGGGCATGGTGCAGCCGGTGCGCGCCGATCGTCGCGATCATGTTGCGATAACCGCGCTCGATGAACTGGCGCGCCTCCCCGGCGCTGTTCTCGATCGTTGCGGCGTAAGGCTGCTGATAACCGGGTAGCGACGCGAGCAGCGGGCGGAGCGTTCCGATCCAGGCTTCGGGCGCGAGCAGATAGCGCTGCGCATCGGCTGCGGGCAATGGGGCGAGCACGCCATCCGCGATCTCGTGCCAGTCGCGCGCCGCGAAGCCGGCACCAAGATGCACCCAAAGTCGCACCTGTTCAGGCGACGGGGCGTATGCGCGGACATAGGCGTCGCCGCCGACATATTCGCGCTCATGCCCGACCAGCCCGGCAAAGTGCAGATCGGCATCGGGGTAACGCCGCGCCAGCAGCGGTGCCAGGTGAAGAAAGGCGGCGATGCCGGACCCGCGCTCGCCTGCGCAACCGAACCAACCGGACAGCGGCGTGGTGACGATGATCGCCCGCCCCTTCCCCTGCCGCCGCGCGACGAGATTGGCCGAGGACGCGGTGGCCGCGGCCCCCTCGACAATGATCCGGCCGGCATCACCCCTTGCCGCCGCCGCGATGATCGGCCCGGCGTCGCGCGGGGCGATGACCAGCGTCGGGAGCGCCGAGACCGGATGGTCGAGCGGCGCGTTGAGCGCCAGCGCCTCGCCCGACGGACCACGCGTCACCAGCACTAGCCCCACGCATCCGGCGGCGAGTGAAGCCTTTACGGGGCGTGCGGTCCGTCCTTCGAGGATCGAAGAATGGCGCGCATGGGGAAGCTGGATAACCGCGATTTTCCCGCTCAGCCGCGCCGGATCGACCGGCTCGTCGGCGAGCACCAGCGGCGCGGACAGGCCGCCGGGCCCGGTCGGACAGGCCGGACGCTGGACGATGCCGTCCAGCTGGATCGCGCCCGTCGCGATTGTGGCGCGGGCAACGTCATGGTCGGCATAGCGAACCGGCTGGCGCTGGACGGCGAACCCGGCGGCGCGCAGCCGCGCTTCGACCCACTCCAGCGCCGCAAGGTTGCCCGCCGTCCCGGTGCGGTGCGGACCGAGCGCAGCATAGTGCCGCACGTCGTCCATCAGCGATGGCCCCGCCGCCGCGCGCGCCATGCCAGCGGGCAGACCCGCCGCCAGCCCCAGCGCGAGCGTCGTGCGCCGGTCGATCACCGGCCTTGAAGTCACGGGGTCACCCGCTTGTCGGTGCGGAAGTCGAGATCGGGCCGCTCGCCCACCAGCATCGTGCGGGTCGGTGCCTCGGCGGCATCCTGCGCCGAGAGGCGCGCGATCAGCGCTGCACCCTGCGCCGCCATCGCGCTGCGCCAGGCGGCGACATCGTCGTACCACAACACCGCAACATGGCTGTAACCGCGCGGGATCGCGGCGGCGTGGAGTTGAACGCGACGCGTCTGCGGCAACGCGGTGAGCGGGGCAAGCGCCTCACGCGCCCATGCATCCGCATCGGCGGTTCCGGCCGGCGGGCGGAGGAACACGACCCAGCGGGCATAGGGCACCGCCTTGTCCGGCGTTGCATCGTCCTTGATCGCTACGGCTGGCAGCTTGACGGTCACCGTGCGCGTCTTGATCCCCGCCGCAACGGCTGGATCAGGCGGAGTGGGGCGATGCGCGGCCATCGCTTCCCCCGTCACTCCGGCGCGGAACGCGGCGACGCTGGCAAAGCCGATTTCGGTGAGCCGCCCGTCAACCAGCTTCAGCCGCTCGGCCTCTTCGGGTGTGAAGCGATAGCTGCGGTGGCTGACATAGCGGGTCTGGCGGTTCTGCGCGCGCGCCAGCGTCTCCGGCGCGTGATAGGTGATGTACCAGCGATCGACCGCGAGGAGATCGACCGGCGGCGTCACCTCGACCATCACGAAATGCTGGATCGGCACCTCCTGCGCACGCAGCGGCGTGGCGAGGGCAAGCGCGACGAGCGCGAGCGGGGCAAACAGCTTCATGGCATCACCTTCATCGCCACCAGCCGCTGCGGCAGCCGCCGATAGCCGGTTGAAAATACGAGATATTGCTCGCCCCCAGCCATGTAGGTCATTGGCGCGCCGAGCATGAAATCGGGCAGGGTCAGCGTTGCGATCACCGCGCCGCTCGCCTTGTCGAGCGCACGCAGCCGCGGTTCGGCGGTGAACCGGTCCTGCGGTCCCTCGCCCACGAACAGCAACGTCCTGGTCGCCAGGATCTGCGCGCGACCGAACGACCCGGCATCGCCGGGATGCAGCGCGCGGAACGCCGGCAACCGGCTCATGCCCCGGCCGTTGGGCGTCATCCAGCGGTGGTTGCCGGTCGCCATGTCGATACAGGTGGTGCGGCCATAGGGCGGTTTGAGCAGCGGCAACCCGCGCGGGCCGCGCGCGATGACGCGTGCCCCGGCAACCTCGACCTCCGCCTGCTCGGTCGCGCGGATATTGCCCTTGTCATCCAGCGCGATGTGCAGCGGGACATTGACCGAGGGGACGAACAGCCGCCCGCTTTCCGGGTCGAATGCCGCACCGTTCCAGTTTGCGCCGCCGACGAAGCTCGGCATGATGATCGTCGGCGTGCTGCCCGGCGGGGTGAAGATCGACCCGTGGAGATAACCTGCGAGCGCGGCCTGCGCCTCGGCCTTAAGCTCCGGGGTGAAATCGATCAGATCGTCGGGCGTGATCCCCTGGCGGTCGAACGGAAGCGGCCGGGTCGGGTGCGGCTGGGTCGGACTGGTGCGCTCGCCGGGCAGGGTCGATTGCGGAACAGGGCGCTCCTCGATCGGCCAGACCGGTTCACCGGTTTCGCGGTCGAACACGAAGAGGAAGGCGTGTTTGGTGACCTGCATCACGATCTTGCGACGGCGCCCCGCAATGGTGACATCGCCCAGGATCGGCGCGGCGGGCAGGTCATAGTCCCACACACCGTGGTGCACGGTCTGAAAATGCCAGCGGCGCTTGCCGGTCTTGAGGTCGATCGCGACCAGGCTGTCGCCGAACAACCCGTCACCGGGCCGGTCGCCGCCGTAGAAGTTGTTCGTCGGCGTCGAGACCGGGGCATAGACGATGCCGAGCTCCAGATCGGCGCTCATCGGTGCCCACACGTTGGTGTTGCCGGTGCGGCGGTGCGATCCGTCCTTCCAGCTTTCGACGCCATATTCGCCGTCGAGCGGGATGGTGTGGAACACCCAGAGCAGCCGCCCGCTGCGCACGTCGAATGCGCGGATGTCGCCGCGCGGCATCAACCGGCCATCGGCGCGATCGTCGATATAGCTGCCGATGACGACGACATCGCCTGCGACCAGCGGCGGGGAGGTGATGCCATAGATGCCGGGCGTGTCCGGCACCGGCCGCACCATGCCGACGCTGCGCAGATCGACCACGCCATCATTGCCAAAGTCCGCGATGGGCTTGCCACTGTGCAGCGCCAGCGCCATCAGCCGCCCGTCGCCCGTGGCGAGGATCACGCGCGCCGCCTTACCCTTGCCCCACACGGCGATGCCGCGATGTAGAAACCCCTTGGTCGTGGTTGGCCCACGCTTCCAGCTCTCCGGGTCGAAGCGCCACAGCGTTTGCCCGGTGACCGGATCGAGCGCCGCGACCTGCGACATCGCGGTGCTGGTGATCAGCAACCCTTCGGCGAAGACCGGAGTCGACTGAAACTCGCCGGGTTTCAGAGCGGGGTTGGCGGCGAGGATCTCGGCATCGGGTGTCTCCCACGTCCAGGCGACACCCAGCCGGGCGACGTTGGAGGCATCGATCGCGTCGAGCGCTGAGTATTTCTGCGCCGCGAGGTTGCCGGCATAGTGCCGCCACGGCTCAGCCGGTACAGCGCGCGATGCCCGTGCGACGCCGGGAAATGCCAGCAGCGACGATCCCGCAAGCGCGCCGCGGATCACGCGGCGCCGCGACAGCCCTGCCATCACAGCCGCTCAATCGCCGGGGGCGACCAGCGCCCCTGCCGGATCGGCGCGCGCGGGACATAGGCGCGCAGCGACACCCGCATCGGCCCGTCGGGCGTGGGCAGCCAGTTGCCTTCACTCTCCGGCACCGGCTCGCGCGACAGGATGATATCGATCGCGCCATCGGGCCGGCGGATCAGCCCCGGCGTGCGTTCGGACACCGAAAAGCGCTGGATCGGGTTGGCGGCGAAGAAGTAGCGGCCATCGGGCTCGGCGGCATACATGGTGATCGACCAGAAGCCGTCGACCGGAATCCCCTCGGCCGGAATACGGATGCGATAGCGCCGCGCGGGGTCGAGCGGCTCGCCGCGATGGTCGCGGACCGAGCTGAAATACATCGCCTCGTCCGGCGGCAGCGCGGCAAGGCCGCTGAGCGCAACCGCGGCGCGCAGCCGATCGTTGGTGCCGAACGTGCCGACTTCGGTGGTTGAAGCGCCCCAGCCATTCACCTGTCGCACCCCGGCGGTAAACGTCTCCCGCAGCCGCGCCACCGAACGCGGCGTCTCGGCGCGCCATGCCGCCTGCAACGCCGGCGACAGCGCGGCAAAGCTGCCTGCGCCACCGGGGCGGACACCCGCTGCGGCAAAGCGCCGCCACCGCCGCGCCTGCCCCACCCGGTCGCTCGACCGACCGAGCATCTCCGCCGCAGCATCGAAGATTTGCACCGGTTCCGTGCCGTCCACCGCGCGCACCTTGGGCGCGCGTACGGTGCCGCGCCCCGGCGCAGGCAGGACCGCGAACTTGTCCTGCAGCGCGCGCACCGCGGGGAGGTCGGCGGGACCGGACACGAGGATGCGGATCAGCATCCACACATCGTTGGTTTCGGAGCGGATCAGCATCGCGTCCTTCGGCGGCTTGCCAGTCCAGTCCGGCCCGACCAGCCAGAAATCCCCGCCCCGCCCCTTGGTCGCGCGCGTGCCGATGGTGCGGAAATTGTCGGTGAACGCGTTCATCAGCGTGACCGAGAAATAGCGGTCGGTGATATCCGGCACGCGCAGCAGCACCGGCCCGCCCGACAGCTCGAAAAAGCACGAGCTGTAGATCGTGTCGTTGTTCGGGGCAGTCACCTGCCGCGCAGTCGCATCGGCGAGGACGCGGCGGTGATAGATTCGGTTCAATCGCTGATCGAGTGGCAACGTCGGATCGGCAAGCTGCCCGATCCGCTGCATCGCGCGGCTGAATTCGAACAGCGGATAGGCATAGTCGAAGGCGCGGGCCAGATCGGGTGCAGCCGCCGATGCGGCAGCCGGGAAAACCGCCAGCGTCGCAGCGCCAGCGAGCAGGGTGCGCCGCCCGACTGTCAGATTGCTGTAAATACCGGACATAGGCTTACTCCGTCGCAGGCTGGACTGTCTGAAGGGCAAGGCGCAGGAATGCTCCATCCGACCACCCCTCCCCCTCCGCCCGCGCGGCGCTGGCATCGGCCAGCGACAGCTGCGCCAGGCGCACGATGGTGATGCCGAGGCGCTTCGACACATAGAGGCGCTGATCGCCGGCCCCGGCCGCCATCAGCAGATCGTCGGGCAGTGCCCCTGCGGCGGCGAAGTCGAGCCGTCCGACCGCGCGGGGCATGCGATCGGGTGCCAGCGCCTGCAGCTTCGCCGGAAGCCACCAGGTCAGGCCATAGCCGGAAAAAGCGGAAGATGGCTGATGGAAGGCCGCCAGACGCTGCGGCGCAAGCGACGCCTTGCCGTCGATGACCCCGTCGCGCCGGACCCACTCGCCGAACCTTGCCCAATCCTGCGCGGTGAGCGCCATGCCCTGCGGCAGCAATGGGTTGCCGTCGGGGGTGCGCCGCCACTGTCCGACCCGAATCCCGGCGGGATTGAGCAGCCGCTGGATCAGCCAGTCGGCGGGGTCGGCCCTCATGCCGCGCGCGGTGAGCTTGCGCCGCATCACTTCGCCGAAAATCTGGAAGGGCGCGGGGCCATAGGCAAAGCGCGTGCCCGGCGCTGCGACCGGGCGCAGCTCCACCGCCTGCGCATAATCGGGCGGACGACCGACAACGCTCTCGATGCCCGAACTCAGACTGAGCAGCTGGCGGATCGTGATCTCCTGCCGATCGGTCCCGTCGCGCCATTCGGACAGCGTCGCCGACACCGGCTCGTCGAGGTCGAGTAGCCCGTCCTGAACGGCAAGCACCGCCATCGCCCCGGCAAAGCTCTTGGTGCCGGAATAAAGCGGGTGCGCGTCAGCGGCGGTCGTTCCGACGGCATAGGCTTCGCACAGCGGGCGGCCGTCCTTGAGGATCAGGACAGCGCGCCCGCGATGCGCGTCGGAATAGGCCGCCGCTGCGGCACAGGCCGGGCTCACCGTCTGCGCCTGCGCGACGGACGCAACACTCAGCGCGCAGGCGACCAGGGCGACGTGCAGCCTCACCAGCGATAGCCGAGCTGGATTCCCCAGTTGCGCGGCGGGTTGAGTCGTCGCGCACCCGCGCCGCGGAACACGTCATAGGTTACATCGGTCAGGTTCGACACGAACACGCTCGCCTCCAGTCCGCCAAAGCGCAGCGCGGCACGCGCGTTGAGCAGGTCGATCTTGTCCATGTCGAACGGAGCCGGCGCGCCGGGGGCGACCAGGTCATGCACGCCGCCCCGCTGGCCGTTATAGTTGACGTTGACCAGCATGCTCACATCGCCGGACAGCGGCGTGTTGAGCGTGGCGCTGGCGGCAAAGGTCCAGCGCGGGATCTGCGGCAACAGCTGTCCGTCGAACGGACCGTCGGTCACCCGCCCCTTCTGGTAGGAGCCGCTGGCGGCGAGCTGCAAATTGCCCGCGCCGATCGCGATGCGCGACGCAAGCTCGGCCTCCGCGCCCCAGGTCCGCGCCTTGCCCGCATTGCTGGAGAAGGTCACCGGCGAGCTGTTGCAGACGGTGCTGCCGATGAAACAGCCATTGTTCAGCGCGACGATGATGTCGGTGCTGTAGGTCTGATAGGCCGCGATGCCAAAGGTGGTGCCGCGCGCGATCCGCCCCTTGGCACCCAGTTCGATCGAGGTGCTGCGCTCGTCATCATAGGCCGCCGGGATCGGGATCGGCTGGGCTGCCGGGCCAAGATCCTGGTTGAACCCGCCGGCGCGGTACGAGCTGCCAACCTTGCCATAAAGCGTCATTGCCGGGGCAGGCCGCCACGACAGCGTCGCATTATAGCTGAAATTGCTGGGGGCGTTGGCGAAGTCGACGACAAAGCCGGTCCCGCCCGAGGGCAGGCCGGTCGCGAGGTCAAAGCGACGCGATGTCGCGCTTTTCTCGTCCCACGTCTGCCGCACTTCGCCGATCACGTTGATCGTCGAGGTCAGCGCATAGTCGAGCGAGCCATAGACCGCCCAGCTATCGAAGGTGGTGCGCAACGGCTGACGGTTGCCGGGCGAGGGGTTGGCAGGGGTCGGCGTGCGCAGCGTGCGCTGTTCCGAATTGCTGCGCAGGTGGAAATATTCGATGCCCGCGAGCCAGTTGAGCGCACCCTCGCCGAGGTCGCCGGTCAGGTTGAGGTCCTGCGTGAAGAACTGCGCGTCCTCCTCCCGCTCCTGTGCCTGACCCGGATCGACGGTGGTGCTGGTGATCGTCCCATCAGCGCGCAACTGTGCCAGCAGTACCGGATTGAGCCCGTCGAGATCGAGCGCATAGTCGGCCTTGCGCTTGCGATACTGGGTCACCGACCGCAGCTTTGCAAAGCCGAGTTCCTGGTTGAGCTCGCCCATCCAGCTGGTCACCTCCTGCCGCGAAAAGGCGTCGGTGGACCAGGGATAGGTGCGCTCGGGCTGGATATAGCCGCGCGGGAAGCCGGTGCGCGGCGGGTCGATATAGGCACGGAAGGCGATCGCGGGGACGAAGCCGCGCCACGTTTCGCCGCGGACGACCAGGTCGGTCCCGCCCTTCTTCCACCGGATCTGCCCGCGCAGTCCGGTCGAGTCGTTGCGATCGAGCACCTTGTCCAGGAAATCGTTGCGGAAAAAACCATCCGCCTGCGTCACGAAATCGACGCCGAACCGGATCGCCACCGCGTCCGACAGCTTCACATTGGTCACGCCCTGCAGCTGGAGCTGTTCATTCTCGATCGCATAGCGGGCGTTGACGAAGCCGCTATTCTCGAACTCGGGCTTGGCCGACACGATGTTGACCGCGCCGCCGACCGAGTTGCGGCCATAGAGCGCGCCCTGCGTGCCGCGCAGCACTTCCACGCGGTCGATGTCGAACAGGTCGATGCGCGAAAAGCTGCGCCCGGAAAAGCCGCCGCCGCCGATATAGGCGCCGTCACGGAACAGGCCGACGCTCGGGTCGCCCGACGTGCCGCGCGTAGTCGGCGAACCGCGCAACGACACCTCGTTGGTCATTGCCGATCCGGTGTCGAGGATGCGGACGCTGGGCTGGCCGCCGAGCAGCTCGACCGGATTGGTTGCACCGCCACGTTCGGCAATCGCGCTGCCCGTCAGCACGGTCGCCGCAGTCGGCACATCGATCAGCCGCTCTTCGCGCTTGCGCGCGGTGACGACGACATCGGCATCGTCCTGTGCATCCTGCGCAGTGTCGCTTGTCGCGACGGTCGGCGCCGCCTGTGCCAATGCCATCGTCGGCGCCGTCAGCGCAGTGCACAGCAGCAAGGTTGCATATCGAGCCATCGCCAATCCCTCTCCCTGTTCAGCAGTGGCGCGTGATCTTTGCGACCTTTACACGTCACTTACCGACCGGTAGGTAACGCGACCCAATGCCCTTGTCCAGAGGTCAACTTCGCGGTGTCGGGGGATAGGAAATCGGCGTGCGACCCGTTACCAACCGAACGATGAACGACGCGATGTGGCAGGAATATACGACCGGCACCCCTGCCATCGTCGGACGGCGCGAGCAGATCTACGTCCATGCCGCACAGCTGTTTTGCACCCGTGGCTTTGCCGCGACGTCGATGGCCAACATCGCCGACGCGGTCGGGATCACCAAGGCCGGCCTCTACCATTTCGTCGCGAGCAAGGAGGAGCTGCTGTTCACGCTGATGTCATTCAGCATGGAGCGGCTGGAAGAGGATGTGGTCGCCCCGGCGCGAACGATCGCCGACCCGGTCGAACGGCTGACCGCAATCGTGCGCGGTCACCTGCAAAGCGTGATGCAGGTGACCACCCCGGTCGGCAATCCGCTGACCATCATCCTCGAAGAAACCGGCAGCCTCAGCGACGACAAGGCGGCACTGATCAAGGCGCGCAAGGCGGCCTATTCGGCCTTCGTGCGCGGCACGCTGGACGAGATCAAGAACGCCGGCGGACTGGCCGATGTCGACACGCGGATGGCGACATCGGCGATCATGGGCATCATTCTATGGCTGGCGCGCTGGCACCGGCCCAATGGGCCGCTGTCGGTCGCCGACATCGTCGACAATCTGTCCGGGATCGCCCTGCGTGGCGTCTTGAAACCCGGGCCGGCAGCGGCCCCGGGCGCAAGCTGAGGGTGATCCTTACCGATCCGAAGGAGCCACGCAGCTGAAGCTCGTCACCGCGGCGGTCGACCCGGTCCCGCGATAGGTGGCACGTTGCGGATAGGGACAGAGCGGACGTTGCATCGCGATCTTGCCGGGGTCTTCGCCCGCATATCGGGTCGCGACGATCCGATCCGGGGCCTCGCCGCGTTCGGCCCAGGCAATCAGCGCCGAGAACAGGTCGTGCCGTGCATCGTCGGAGGGCGGACGCGGCGGGATGCCCAGGGTCGTGTTGAACGCATCCGGCCCGGTGCCACCGCCGCAATGCATCATCCCCGGGGCCATGAACAGGCGCGCGCTGTCGGCCAATTTGCCCATCCCGCCCATCTGCGCGGCATGGCGACCGAAGAACGCGACCGATTGGCCGGGCGGCACCAGTGTGTCGGCAAGCCCATGGAACACGATCAGCTTGCCGCCCCGCTGCGCGAACGGCGCGAGCGTGCCACGCACCGCATCGTTGACGATCGGGTCGAGCTGCGCGTCGACCACCGGCATGTCGCGGTCGAAATCGAACCCCTGCCAGTCCCAGTTGGCGCCGAACACCCATTTGAACAGGCTGCCGAAGGGCGGCTGACCGTTGATCGGCTTTTGCAGGAACGACCAGCCGAACGTGTCGGGCATCTCGCTGCCCGGCAGCCAGCCGTAGAAGCTCGGCTTGCCGTTGCGATCGGTGGGGCCGGAATAGAAGGCGCGCGCCGTCGCGACCTCGCCTTCGGTCAGGCAGCTGTCCGACGGCGCGCCCGTGCACTGCAGGACCTGCGGGTCGAAGCGGCAGGCCATCGGATCGGAAATGAAGCGATCCCCCGCCAGGCCATGGCCCTGTCGCCAGCAGGCTGCGATCGCGGCGTGGTTGAGCAGCTTGAGCTTGGCTTCGGACAGCAATCGGCCCGGTGCGCGATTGGCGGCGGCATAGTTCCACAGTACCGCGGCATGGCCCCAGGTCCGGTTCATCACCGGCGCGCCGACCAGGATGCCGTCATAATCCTCGGGGTAATAGAGCGCCTCGATCAGCCCCATCTGCCCGCCGGTCGAGCAGCCGGTATAATAGGAGCGGCGCGCGGCGCGACCGTAGAAGGCAGCGGTAATCGCCTTGCCCGTCACCGTCATCGCGTGCGCGGACAGGCGACCCCAATCGCGCCACTTGCGCGGCTGACCGATCAGCGCGTCGCCCTCCAGCGGGGTGGCGGGCGCAGTCCCGGCGTCGGTCGTCGCGGTGGCAAAGCCGCGCCGCAGTCCCTCGACCATTCCCGAATAGCCGAGCGCAAAGGTGCCGGCGAACCCGCCGCTGCCATTGCCATGGAACACGCCCGCCCAATCGCTGGCGGGCAGCCAAAGCTCGACACCGATGTCCGACTCCGGCTCGGCCCGCACGCGCGCGACGACGCGGCAAAAGCTGCGATACCCCGGCACCTCGCCAGTGGGCGTCGCCTCGGCTGGCTTGGCCGGAACCAGCGTGGCGCTGGAGATGGTCGTGTCGCGCAGCCTCAGCTTCGCCATTGCGGCACAGCGCGCGGCGGGATCGGAACTTTGGGCGACGGCGGGGCTGATCCAACCAACTGCGCCAAGCGCCACCGCCGCAACCAGGCACCGGGTGTTCATCAGCTTTTGCATGATCAGCGCGCCTCCGCCCGCCGGATCAGCCGCGCGAGCCACAGGAACAGCAACGCCGCGATCAGGTACATCGGGGCGAGCGCGTAGAACGCCATCTGCAGCGAATGCCCGCCAAAGTCCGCACGGAAATAGTCGCTCATCATGCCGACAAAGGTCGGGCCGAGGCCGAGCCCGATGAGGTTCATCACCAGTAGCAATAGCGCCCCGGAGATCACCCGCGCACCCGGCGCAACCTCGCCCTGCACGAAGGTGACGGTCGCGGGGAGGAAGAAGGAGTTCAGGAACAGCGGCACGAACAGCAACGCCAATGCGAGCTGCCAGCTGTCGACCGTCACAAAGCCGAGGAAGAAGGGCAAGGCGAGCAGCAGCGAGAGCGCTGGAAGCGTCGCGTAGGCCGCCTTGTTGCGCACCGCGAACCAGTCGATCAGCTTGCCCGACGCAAAGATGCCCGCGCCCATCCCAAGCCCCACCGCCAGCGCATACCAGATCGCGACCTGATCCAGCGTCATCCCCTTTTCGCGCATCAGGAACAACGTCGCGAAATTGGCGAGACCATAGGTGATGAAGTTCGCCGCGCCGCTGGCCAGTGCCGCGACCGCGAGCAGTCTGTTGCCGAAGAACGCGAAGATCGTCCGGACGAAGCCCTGCGCAGGCTCGGCGGTGGCGACCGGTACCGGGTCGAACCGACCGCGCGGCGGCTCGGGGATCAGGAAATAGACGACGACAGCTGTCACCACCCCGATCGCACCGACGACATAAAAGGGCACGCGCCAGTCGAACGCCGCCGCCAGCGATGCGCCGAACGCCACCCCCAGCGCCGATCCGATCGGCGGGCCAAGGTTGAAGATACCCATCGCCGTGCCGCGCTGCTCGCGCGGAAACGTGTCGGATATGATCGCATAGGACGGCGGCACCCCGCCGGCCTCACCGACGCCTACCGCCATGCGCGCCACCGCCAACTGGCCGTAATTGGACGCCATCCCGCACGCGACCGTGGCGCCGCTCCACAACCCGCAGGCTAGCGAAAGCACCTTCACCCGATTGGTGCGGTCGGCGAGCCAGCCGACGGGGATCGCGATGAAGCAATAGAACAGCGCGAAGTAGAAGCCGGTGATGTAGCCCAGCTGGCTGTCGCTGATCTGCAAACTGTCCTGGATCGGCTTTGCGAGGATCGACACCAGCTGGCGATCGAGGAAGTTGAGGACATAGACGAAGCACAGCATCCCCAGCACCAGGCCGCGGGGTGCCGCGCGTCCTCCCGCTTGCATCGCGTCGGTCGCCATCAGCCTGCACTCCCCTCATGCCTTGTTTCTTTTTCGATCCAGCCCGGACGACCCCGCCCGCCGCCCAGCCCGGCGGCAACGCGCTGCTTGAGCAACGCCGGCGGCCGGAACCGCTCACCATAGGCGTCCTGCAGGATTTCCTGCACCTGCAGGCACAGGTCGGACGTGACCACGTCCATCATCGCGAACGGACCGATCGGATGGCCCAGGCCCAGGCGGCAAGCCGTGTCGAGATCGGCGGGCGTCGCCACTCCCTCCTCGACCAG
>NZ_LSJM01000242.1 GCF_001557215.1 Sphingomonas sp. CCH9-E2
TGGCGGGTCGCCTCGCCCTCACCCATGAAGTGCATCACGCGGTCGGTGTCGAGATTGTCGAGCTCGAAGTAGAAATAGATTTCGCTGCGGCGCTCATGGATGTGCGGCGGCATGGTGTTCCACACACTGCCTTCCTTGAGCACGGTCAGCCCCATCACCAGCTGCGCGCTGTCGCACACGCCGGGGATCACCAGCTGATAGATCGACCGCTCGTTCGATTCGGCCAGGCTGCCGCGATCGAGCCGGTTGGCGTCGGCAATCCCGAGCTGGCGCGTCGTGAAGGCGCGGTGTGCGGGGCAGGAGACGAGGTAGAAGCGCGCCCCCGGACCCGAAAACTGAACGTCCGCTGCGCCCATCGTCACATACAGGCAATCCTTGTTGCCCAAAGTGAACGCCTGTCCATCGACGGTGACGACACCCTCGACCGACCCGACATTGACGATGCCAAGCTCACGCCGCTCGAGGAACGGGTGACCCGCCGCGGATGCCGGTTCGGTCTGGTCGGGCAGGCGGACCGGGTCCGCCGCCACCAGCACCCCGCCGATCACCATGCGATCGGCGTGGGTGTAGTTGAGGACGCACTCGCCCGCGCGGAACAGGTCGGTGATGAGGTAGCGGTCGCGCAGCTCATCGTTCGACACGCACTCCATCATGTCGGGATGGGTGGCATAATAGGTGCGGTCGAACATGGCCTCTCCGTTCAGAATGCGGACGCGGACGGGATCAGGCGAGTGCGGGCTGCGCGCTCACGCTCTTGAGATAGTCGGCGATCGCCGCGTCCTGGCAGTTCGGGTAGAACAGCTCGGCGAACTTCTCACCCGCGATCGCCTTTCGTAGCAGGTCCTGATCGACATTCTTCAGCGTCGTCAGCATGTCGTTGCAGCTGGCGGCCTTGAGGTCCTTGAGGATACCGCGGTTGGTGCGCATGATCTCGGCGCGCTCCTTGGGATAGCCCAGGCCGCGCTCGCCGTCGAACAGCTTGCGGTAGACGTCCTGCAGGTTGAGCTCGGCGGCCCAGCCAAAGCCCTTGGCATAGGGCATCGAGATCGCGTTGCCGTCATTGATCTGGCCGAACAGGAAGGCGTCGGTCGGATCGATCACCAGGCCGCAGAACACGCCCGGCATCGCGTTGCAGGCGAGCATCGAACCCATGCCGGTGCCGCATCCCGTGACGACGAAATCCGCCGCCTTCGAATTCAGCAGGATGCCGGCCAGCAGGCCGTTCATCACATAGGTCAGCGACGCGCTGTCCTCGGCCGAATACATGCCATAGTTGAACACCTGATGGCCCAGCGGCTCGGCCACGGCGGTCAGCGCGTCGTGGATGATGCCGTTCTTTGCCGCCTGGCTGTTCTCGGTAATCAGTGCGATCTTCATGCGACGAATCCTCTCCAAAATGGCGGCGGCGGGGTGGCGAAAAGCCGGGTCACGCGCGCCTTAGACGATAACGGATATGGCCGCTAGGTAACCGGTGTCAGATTGCGATGCAAGAACGTGATGCGAGTTGTGTTGCAACTTTCGTCGCTGAGCGCAGCTCAAGCGGAGCTGCCCGCGTCCAGCCGGTACGCCTTGCGCACCAGTGTCGAGGTCAGGTCGAACGCGAGTTCGGCGGCCTCCCAGTCCTGCATCCGCCCCTCGGCCACGAGGCGCGCGAGGAAGGCGCAATCGACGCGCCGCGCGACATCGTGCCGCGCCGGGATCGACAGGAACGCGCGCGTGTCGTCGTTGAACCCGACCGTGTTGTAGAAGCCTGCTGTCTCGGTCGTCATCTCGCGGAACCGGCGCATCCCCTCGGGGCTGTCGTGGAACCACCAGGCCGGGCCGAGGCGCAGGCATGGATAGTGACCGGCCAGCGGAGCGAGCTCGCGCGCATAGGTTGATTCATCCAGCGTGAAGAGGATGATCGTCAGGTCGCGCTCATTGCCGACCACATCGAGCATCGGCTTGAGCGCCGCGACGTAATCTGTGCGCATCGGGATGTCGGCGCCCTTGTCGCGGCCATGGCTGTGGAACAGCGCCGCATTGTGGTTGCGGCACGATCCGGGATGGATCTGCATCGTCATCCCGTCCGCGACGCTCATCTTCGCCATTTCGGTGAGCATCTGCGCGCGGAACAGCTCGGCATCGGCCGCGTCCCAGCTGCCACCGACGATGCGCGCGAACAGCGCTTCGCATTCGACCGTCGAGAGATTCGCGGTCTGTGCCGTCGCAAAGCCATGGTCGGTCGCGGTGGCGCCCGCCGCGCGGAAATCGGCGCGGCGCTTGCGATGCGCGGCGAGATAGCCCGACCAGCTATGGACATCCTCGCCGGTCAGATCGGCGAATGCCGTCATCGCGCCGGCAAAGGCTTCATGCTCGACATCGATCACCGAATCCGGGCGATAGGTGGTGACGACGCGGCCCTGCCAGCCCGACTGCCGGATCGCGGCATGGTGGTGGAGGGGATCATCCGCTCCCTCGGTCGTGGCAAGGAAGTCGATCCGGAACCGGTCGAACAGCGCGCGCGGGCGATAGGCCGGGGTCGCCAGCGCATCGGTGATGGTGTCGTAATAATGATCGGCGGTCTCGGCGCTCAGCAGTCGGTCGATCCCGAACACCTCGGCAAAGACATGGTCGAGCCACATGCGTGACGGCGTGCCGCGGAACAGATGATAGTTGCGGGCGAACAGCCGCCAGGCGCTGCGCGGATCTGTCGCGGGCACCACGCCATCGCGGCGCGGCACGCGCAGCGCGTCGAGCGCGATCCCCTGCGAATAGAGCATGCGGAAGACATAGTGATCGGGCGCGAGGAACAGCTCGGTCGCATTCTCCCACGCAGCATCGGTCGCGAACCAGGCCGGGTCGGTATGGCCGTGCGGGCTGACGATCGGCAGATCGGCGATTTGCGCGTACAACGCTCGGGCGATGCTGCGTGTGGCGGGATCGGCGGGAAACAGGCGGTCGGGGTCCAGAACCAGCGAATGCACGGCGCGTCCTCTCACTTCGTTGCTTCAACCGGTAACCGGTGTCAGGGTTCGGTTCAACCTCGTGTCGCCGGACCCGAAATTCACTCGGCCGGCGGGGCGACCGATGCGCGGCGGATCAGGGTCGAGACGAACAGCGATTCGGCGGCCTCCTCATCCTCATCCTCGGCGCTGCCAATCAGCTTGAGGCCGGCGGCGCGCGCCATGGTCGCGATCGGCCAGCGCACGGTGGTGAGCGGCGGCCACAGATAGGAGGCGATAGTGGTGTCGTCGAAGCCGACGATCGACAGGTCGCGCGGCACGTCCAGCCCGCGCTGGCGTGCGGTGTGAAGCACGCCGGCGGCCATCGCGTCGTTCGAGCAGAAGACCGCGGTCGGGCGCGGCGACAGGTCGAGCAACCGCTCGGCCGCGCGCATCCCCGATTCGAACGTATAATCGCCCTGCGCGATCAACGTCCGCTGGATCGGCAGATCGGCATCGTCGAACGCGGCCTCATAACCCTGGCTACGCTCGAACGCCGAGCGGAAGCCGTGCGGACCCTGAACCAGTCCGATCCGGCGATGACCCAGTTCGAACAGATGACCGACTGCGCCGCGCACCACTTCGCGATCGTTCGATGCGACCATATGCTGCGGATCGTCGAATTCAGCAGAACCCATGCGGACGTAGCGGGTGCCGATCTCCCTGCACAATTCGGCGAGCGAATCATTCTCGCTGATCGGCGGCAACAGCATCACGCCATAAGGCCGCTGACGTTCGAGGAAGCGGCGGATATCGGCGAGCATCGTCGGCGATCCGCGATCGACCGGGTGGACGATCAGTTCGAACTCGGTATCGCGCAGCACCTCGAGCAGTCCATGCTGCACGTTGAGCACCATGTGCGGATTGGGGTTGTCGTGAATCAGGCCGATCAGGAAATTGCGGCGCAGCGCCAGTGCGCGCGCTTGCGGGTTGGGGACATAGCCGATCTCGGCGATTACCTTTTCCACCCGCTCGCGCGTCTCCTCATTGAGCAGGGGAGAGCGGTTGATCACGCGGCTGACGGTCTTCTTGGAAACCCCGGCGAGCCGTGCGACATCGTTGATCGTCGCCTGAGCAGTCTTCTTCATGGCCCGTGCATAGCGCGCAACCGGAGGCTAGCCAATCGGCGCGGGTTCGCTGCACCGTCACGCGTGCAACGGGTGCGGGCGGGCCGTCCGGCAAAATTGTAATCCGTGCAACCGATGTCTTGCCAGTGACACCGGTTTCCACTAGCGATGCGGCCAAGAATAGATGTGAGGGGTGGATGAACGACCTGGATATCATTGCGGAGGCTTTTGTCACCGCGCGCCGCGATGCCCGCGGCCTGCCCGAATATCCCGGCACTGCGCCGACGACGCTGGCCGACGCCTATGCGATTCAGGATCGTGCGCTGGCGCTGGCTGGCGACGATGTCGCGGGGTGGAAGGTCGGCCGCATCAACCCGCCGCTCGACGGACAGCTCGGCACCAACCGGCTCGCCGGCCCGATCTTTGCGCCATTTGTGCGCAGCAATGACACCGCCCCGGCAATGCCGATCTTTGGCGACGGGTTCGGCGCGGCAGAGGCGGAGTTTCTGCTGCGCATCGGTGCCGCGCCCGATCCGGCCAAGACCAGCTATACGCTGGACGAGGCCGCGGACCTGATCGACGCGGTGCATGTCGGGCTGGAAATCGCCAGCTCGCCCTTTCCCGGCATCAACGCGCTCGGTCCGCTGGTGACGATTTCGGACTTTGGCAACAACCACGGGCTGGTCGTTGGCGACGCGATCCCCGACTGGCGCGAGTCGGGTTTCCTCGACTGGCCGGTGACGCTCAGCATCGACGGGGTCGAGATCGGGGCGGCGACCGCGCGCACCATGCTCGACGGCCCGGTCGGCGCGGCGCGCTTCCTGTTCGAAACGATGGCCGCGCGCGGCGTTGCGCTGCGGCCCGGCCAGTGGATTTCCTCGGGCGCGGTGACCGGCGTGCATGAGGTATCGCCGGGCGCCCAAGTTACTGCCACGTTCCGCGATATGCGGGTGAGCTGCACGATCGAGGCGGCCAGACCCGCAGCATAGGGAGAGAATGGATGAACGCGACGCAGGCCGACAGCGGGGGTGAACCGCCCCGCGCGGCGCCGGTGGTACGCACCGGACGCTACCGATGGATGATCATCGCGATCCTGTTTTTCGCGACGACGGTCAATTATATCGACCGCACGATGCTGGGCCTGCTTGCCCCCGATCTGGGCAAGGAGCTGGGCTGGAACGAAAATGACTATGGCAACATCGTCACCGCATTCCAGGCGGCCTATGCACTCGGCTTTCTGTTCATGGGCTGGCTGGTCGACCGGTTCGGACCGAAGATCGGCTATGCCATCGCCATCGGCGTGTGGACCGTGGGCCATGTCGCGCATGGCTTTGCCAGCACCGTCGCCTCGTTCATGGCGGCACGCGTGGTGCTCGGCGTCGGCGAAGCGGGGCATTTCCCCTCGGTCGTCCGCGCCAGCAGCGAGTGGTTCCCGCAAAAGGAACGCGCCTATGCGATCGGCTGGGTCAACTCCGCCACGACGATCGGCGTGATCCTCACTGCGCCGACGCTCTGGGTGTTCATGACCTGGCTCGGCCTCGATTGGCGCGAGACCTTCATCTATTCGGGCCTGTTCGGCGTCATCCTGCTGGTGCTGTGGCTCAAATTCTACAGCAACCCGCGCGAAAGTGGCCGGGTGAGCGAGGGCGAACTGGCATGGATCGAGCATGATCCGCCCGAGCAGATCGAGAAGATCGGCTGGGGCCGCGTCGTGCGCCTGCGTGAGGCATGGGCATTCGCGGTCGCCAAGTTCCTGACCGATCCGGTGTGGTTCCTGATGCTGTTCTGGCTGCCGAAATATTTCGCCAGCACCTATGATGTCGACCTCAAGGTCGTGCTGCTGCCGATGATCGTGATGTACCTGCTGTCGGACGTGGGCAGCATCGCGGGCGGATGGCTGTCGTCGAACCTGATCCACAAGGGGTGGACGCCAAACGCCGCGCGCAAGGTGACGATGATCATCGCCGGCTGCTGTGTCGTGCCGCTGCTGTTCGTGACACAGCTTGAGAATATGTGGCTCGCGGTCGCGCTGATCGGCCTTGCGCTGGCGGGGCATCAGGCCTTCTCGACGAACTTGCTGTCGCTGCCGCCGGACATGTTCCCGAAACGCGCGGTGGGATCGGTGATCGGCCTGGGCGGCTTCTGCGGTGGCGTCGGTGGCATGATCATGGCCAAGTCGACGGGGCTGGTGCTCGATGCGACGGACGGCAACTACACGCTGATCTTCGCGGCGTGCACGGTCGTCTACTTCCTGGCAGTCGGTGCGATCCACCTGCTGTCGCCGCGGCTGACGCGCGTTTCGGTCTGATCGTCTGGCCGGGTGGTGACATTTCGTGTCGCCACCCGGCGCTTTTGCGCAATGAAGCATTGATAACATTGCATCGCGGGCACGATCGCGGCATCACTGCTCTATGACCGCAACACTCAAACTCGACGCGTTTCTGCCCTATCGCCTCTCGGTCGCTTCCAACCGGGTCTCGGGAACGATCGCCGGTGCCTATCAGGCCCGCTTCGGTCTGCGCATCCCCGAATGGCGGCTGGTCACGGTGCTCGCCGAGTTCGGATCGATGAGCCAACAGGCGCTGTGCGGGCGGACGCAGATGGACAAGGTGACCGTCAGCCGCGCGGCGATCTCACTGCACGAGCGCGGGCTGGTGACGCGCACGCCCAATCCCGATGATCAGCGCTCGCACCTTCTCGACCTCAGCCCCGAAGGCTGGGCGCTGTATCGCCAGATTGCGCCCCAGGCGCTGGAGTTCGAACGCCGCATCTTCGCCAGCCTGAGCGACGACGAACAGGCGCAGTTGCGCAAGATGCTCGAACGGGTCGAATCCGCGGCGGCCGCGATCTCGCCGGGATTTTAATCCTGGGCTTGATCGGCGGGGGCATCCTCGCCTAATCGAGCCATCCCTCCCCAGGGCAGTCGATGTTGCTAGCCAGGAGGATTCCATGACCGCTTATCACACCCGCGCCGGGCTTTCGGTCGCTGCGCCGCTCGTCGCGTTTGTCGAGGAGCGGGTGCTGCCGCCGCTGGGCGTCGCTGCGGACCAGTGGTGGGCGGGCGCGGCCGATATCTTCGCCTGCTTTGCCCCGCGCAATCGCGACCTGCTGGCGGTGCGCGATGACCTGCAGGCACAGATCGATGCGTGGTGCGCGGCGGATCCGGTGCGCGCGACCGATCCTGCGGCGCAGGAGACGTTCCTGCGCGGCATCGGTTACCTGGTGCCGGAGCCGGGCGACTTCACCATCGGCACGCGCGATGTCGATGCCGAGATTGCGGCGATGGCCGGGCCGCAACTCGTGGTCCCCGCACTCAATGCCCGCTTCGTGCTCAACGCCGCCAATGCGCGCTGGGGCAGCCTGTACGACGCGCTGTACGGCACCGATGCGCTGCCCGGCGCTGCACAGCCGGGCGGCTATGATGCCGCACGTGGCGCGCAGGTGATCGCGGCGGCGAAGGCATTTCTGGACCAAGCGGTGCCGCTGAGCGGGCTGAGCTGGACAGAGTTCGCCGGTGGTGATCTGCCTCTCGCCGATCCCGGCCAATTCGTCGGTACGCGTGGCGAGTCGATGCTGTTCGCCCATAACGGCCTGCATATCGAGGTGGTGGTCGATCGCGCGCATCCGATCGGCGCGAGCGATCCGGCGGGCATCGCCGATGTGCTGCTCGAGGCGGCGCTCACCGCGATCGTCGATCTGGAGGATTCGATCGCGGCGGTGGATGCCGATGACAAGGTCGCTGCCTATGCCAACTGGCTCGGCCTGATGCGCGGCGACCTGACCGAGACGTTCGAGAAGGGCGGGCGGACGCTGACCCGCGACCTCGCCGCCGACCGCGTCTATCAGCGCCCGCACCAGAGCGACCTGACGCTGCCGGGCCGCAGCCTGTTGTTCGTGCGGAACGTCGGGCATCTGATGACCAACCCGGCGGTCCTGATCGACGGGGAAGAGGCGCCCGAAGGGATTCTCGACGCGATCGTCACCAGCACGATCGCACTGCACGACCTCAAAGGCCTTGGCCGCTTCCGCAACAGTCGGACCGGCAGCATCTATATCGTCAAGCCCAAGATGCACGGAGCGGACGAATGCGCCTTCACCAACGACCTGTTCGACGCGGTGGAGGATCTGCTGGGCCTCGCCCGCCACACGATCAAGGTCGGGGTGATGGACGAGGAGCGGCGGACCAGCGCCAACCTCGCCGCCTGCATCCATGCGGTGCGGGGGCGGATCGCCTTCATCAACACCGGATTCCTCGACCGCACGGGTGACGAGATTCACACATCGATGCGCGCCGGGCCGATGATCCCCAAGGCGGAGATGAAGGGCAGCGCGTGGATCAAGGCCTATGAGGACCGCAATGTCCGCATCGGCCTGAAGCACGGCCTCTCGGGCCGGGCGCAGATCGGCAAGGGCATGTGGGCCGCGCCCGACCGCATGGCCGACATGATGGAGCAGAAGATCGCCCATCCGCTGAGCGGCGCGAATACCGCCTGGGTGCCATCGCCGACTGCCGCGACGCTGCATGCGATGCACTACCACAAGGTGGATGTCTTCGCCCGACAGCGGGAGATTGCGGCGGAGGCGGTGCCTGCCTTGTGCGACCTGTTGACCATCCCCGTGGCCGCGGGGCGCAACTGGACGCCGGAAGAGGTCGCGCGCGAGCTCGACAATAATGCGCAGGGCATTCTCGGCTATGTCGTGCGCTGGATCGATCAGGGCGTCGGCTGTTCCAAGGTGCCCGATATTCACGATATCGGCCTGATGGAGGACCGCGCGACGCTGCGTATTTCGTCGCAGCATATCGCCAACTGGCTGCTGCACGGCGTCGCGACGGCGGCGGATGTCGATGCGGCGTTCGCGCGGATGGCGGCGAAGGTCGATGCGCAGAACGCCGACGACCCGCTGTATCGCCCGATGGCTGGCAACCCCGACAGCCTGGCGCTGCAGGCGGCGCGCGCGCTGGTGTTCGACGGTGTCGCGCAGCCCAGCGGCTATACCGAGCCGCTGCTGCACGCCTATCGTGCGCGGGTTAAGGCGCTGGACTGATGTGACATTGAACCTTCCGCCGGCTGGCACGTTGCGCTAGCGATCGGGTTACGTGCTGTCTGAATGTGGCGCGATCCCAGCGGGAGGCGGGACTATTTCGGGCGTGCGTCTGGTCTTTGTGTTGCTGGCAAGCGCTGCGTTCGTCCCGGGCGTGGCGCTTGCGCAGATCGATAGCGCCGCGGGCAAGCCCGGCCAGGGTGCGCCCGCGCGCGATCCCAAACCGCCCGAACAGACCGCCCCTGCGCCGGATGCCAAGCCGATCGTGTCGGACGATGAATTCTCCGCAGCGCTGCCGCAACTGTCCGACGATATGGATGCGCCGCTCGAGGAAATGACCCCGCCGGCCCCGCCGATCGCCCCGGTCGAGCCGATCGAGGACGCGCCGCCGCTCGACGAAGCTGGAGCCGAGGCGGAGATCGCTGCGCCGCTGCCGCCGCTTTCCGCGTTCGACATCACCCCGATTGCCGAACCGGTCGCCGTCAACGATGAAGCGGCGGTCGAAATCCGCTATGCCACCCGCGTCACCGGGCTGGAGGAGATCGGGCTGGAGGATCAGTTCCGGGACCTGTCGGCACTGGAGGATGGCGACGGCGTTGCTGCCAACGCCGCGATCATCGGCGCGCGGGCGCGCGAGGATGAAGGGCTGGCGGTGCGGCTGATGAAGTCGCTCGGCTATTATGACGCGACCGCCATCTCATCGATCGAGCAGACGCCGCAGGGCGACCGCCCGGTCACCGCGACGGTCGCGGCCGTGCCGGGGCCGCTCTACACATTCGGCGAAATCCGCGTCGAGGCCGACCCGACCGTGCCGCCTGCGCTGATCGCCGACAATCTGAAACTGCGCAGCGGCGAGCCGATCGACGCGGTGCGCGTGCAGGCAGCGGAAGCGGCGGTCAGCGTCGCGTTGCCGCAAAATGGCTATCCCTTTGCCGAGGTCGGCCAGCGCGACATCCTGCTCGATGAGACGACGCGCACCGGCGACTATACGCTGCCGGTGGCGATCGGTCCGCGCGCCCGCTTCGGCGGCATCCGGACCGAGGGCGACAGCGTATTGCCGCCCGACCATATCGGCGTGCTCACCCGCTTCAACCGCGCCGATCTGTATGACAGTCGCAAGGTCGACGATTTGCGCGACGCGCTGATCGCGACCAGCCTGTTCTCGACCGTGTCGGTCGAGCCGGTGAAGACCGGCCAGACCAACCCCGACGGGACCGAGGCGGTCGACCTGCTGGTGCGCCAGGCCAAGGGTCCGCCGCGCACGCTGGCAGGCGAGGTCGGATACAGCACCGGTCAGGGCTTCCGCGCCGAGGTCAGCTGGACCCACCGCAACCTGTTCCCGCCCGAAGGCGCGGTGATCGCGACGGGAATTCTCGGCACGCAGGAACAGGGCGCGTCGGCGACCTTCCGCCGCTCCAATGCCGGGCAGCGTGACCGCACCTTCCAGATCGTCGCCTCGGCGCTGCGTTCGAATGTCGAGGCGTTTACCGGTCTGACCGGCACATTGTCGGCGCGCGTCTCCTATGACTCGACCCCGATCTGGCAGAAGAAGCTGACCTATGCCTATGGCGTCGAACTGGTCGGGACGAGCGAGGACCGGTTCGACTTCACCCGCAACCTGCGCGAGCGTGGCGTCTATTTCATCGCCGCGGTGCCGCTGTTCGCGGGGTGGGACCAGTCGGACAATCTGCTCAACCCGACGCGCGGCTGGCGGCTCAAGCTGAACCTCAGCCCCGAAACATCGGTGCGTGGCACCGCGCGCCCCTATGCCCGCGCGCAAGTGGAGGGGACGATCTATCAGCCGGTGACCGACAGCATCGTGCTCGCCGGACGCGCGCGGTTCGGCACGATCCAGGGGATCGACCGCAACGACCTCGCCCCGTCGCGGCGTTACTATGCCGGCGGCGGCGGATCGGTGCGCGGGTTCGGTTATCAGGAGCTTGGGCCCCGCACGCCCGATGGCAAGCCGGTTGGCGGGCGGAGTTTCAACGAGTTCGCGGTCGAGGCGCGCTATCGCTTCGGCAATTTCGGGATCGTGCCCTTCCTCGACGCTGGGCAAGTCTATGAGGAATCGCTGCCGCAGCTCAGTCGCATCCGCTTCGGCGCGGGTATCGGCGGGCGCTTCTACACCAATTTCGGCCCGATGCGGCTCGACATCGCCACCCCGATCGCGCGCAAGCCGGGCGAGAGCAAGGTCGCGCTGTATATCTCGATCGGGCAGGCGTTCTGATGGCCGACGTGGCACCTGAGGCCGAGGTTGTCGTGGTCCAGCGGCCACTGTGGCAGCGCGTCGCGAAATGGACAGCGATCGGCCTCGCCAGCCTGATCGCGCTGCTGCTAGCCGCTGTCGCAATCCTCGACACAGGCGTCGGGCATCGCTTCGTCGCGGACCGGCTGGCGGGATACACGGCTGCGTCGGGCCTGAACATCAAGGTCGGGCGGATCGAAGGATCGATCTACGGCGCGATGGTGCTGCGCGACGTGCGCGTCAGCGATCCCAAGGGCGTGTTCGCGACCTCGCCGCGCATCGCGCTCGACTGGCGGCCCTTCGCCTTCCTCAACAACCATGTCGACATCCGTTCGGCGACCAGCCCGCTGGTGCGCGTGGCGCGGTTGCCCGAACTCAAGCCCGGTGCCGATCCGAACGCGCCGATGCTGCCCGATCTCGATATCGACATTGCGCGGTTGAACATCGACCGATTGGTGCTGGAAGCGCCGGTCGCCGGACAGCGCCACATCGCGACGCTGGCGGGCGAGGCGAAGATCGCCGACCGCCGCGCGCGGGTGATCGTCAATGGGCGCACGCTCGGGCGGACCGGTGGCGATGCGCTGGCGCTCGTGCTCGATGCGGTGCCGGACGACGACAAGCTCGACCTGCGCGCCGACCTCAATGCGCCGGTTGGCGGGCTGGTCGCGGGGCTGGCGGGACTCGAAGCACCGCTCGCCGTGCAGGTGCGCGGCGCGGGCAGTTGGTCCAACTGGCAGGGGCGGGCGATCGGTCGGCTTGGCACAGGCGAGCTTGCCGATCTGCGTATCGCCGCGCGCAACGGCAATGTTCAGGTTCGCGGCATGACCCAGCCCGGCCTGTATCTGAAAGGACCGGTCGAGCGGCTGAGCGCGGGCGGAATGCAGGTCGCGCTCGATGCCACGCTGGACCAGCGTCGCGCCGATACGCGGCTGCGGCTGCGCTCGCGGGCGATGGCGCTGATGACGATGGGCACTATCGATCTCGGGCAAAGCCGCTTCGACCAGTTCCGGGTCGAGGCGATGCTGCTCACCCCCGGTGCGATCGCGCCCAACCTCAATGGTCGCTCGGTCGCGGGTGAGGTTGCGCTCAACGGCCCGTTCGCGACACCGACGGTCGACTACAAGCTGAAGGCCGCCGCGCTCGGCTTTGGCGAGACGGTGGTCGAGCGGCTCTATGCCGAGGGGCTGGCGACGGTGAATGCCGACCGCATCCTGATCCCGGTCAAGGCACAGGCGGCGCGCATTTCCGGCCTCAATGCCGCGGCTGGCGGTCTGCTAACCAATGTCACGCTGGCGGGCGATCTGGCGATCACCGGCGACCAGATCCTGTCGGAGAATCTCCGCATCCGCTCCGACCGGATCGATGCGACCGCGATCCTCGCTGCCGACATGGGCACCGGGCGCTACACCGGCGCGCTCAAGGGGCGGGTGAATGACTATCAGATCGACGGCATCGGTATCGTCAATCTTGAGACCGACGCCGACCTCTATGCTGCGGCAGGCGGCGGCTGGGGCATCAAGGGGCGGATCGTCGGGCGCAGCACGCGCCTTTTCAACGATGGCGTGCGCAGCTTCCTCGGCGGAAATGCAGTTGCGCGCGTGTCGCTCGATTTCGGGCCGGACGGCATCATCCGCTTCAGCGACCTCAAGGTTGCAGCGCCGCTGTTCCGGGTGATCCGGGGATCGGGTCGCTATGATCCCGCCGGGCCGCTCAGCCTGACGGCCGATGCGTGGTCGAACGCCTATGGTCCGCTGTCCGCCCGCGTGACGGGCAGCCTCACCCGCCCGGTCGTGAACCTGCGCGCGCCGCGTCCGGGTGTCGGCGTCGGCCTTGCCAATCTCGAGGCGCGGATCGTCGGCGACAATGGCGCCTATGCCGTCGATGCCAAGGGGGACACGAGCTATGGTCCCTTTACCGCCGACGTGCTGGTGCGGACCGGCCAGCGGCTCGCGATCGACGTGCGCAGCGGGCGTTTTGCCGGTGCGGATTTCAAGGGCCAGCTGGTCCAGACTGCAGCCGGGCCGTTCGACGGCAATCTGAGCTTTGCCGGATCGGGCCTCGACGGATCGGTCGCGCTGTCGGCGGCGGGGCAGTACCAGCGGGCAGTGGTGCGCGCGACCGCGAACAACGCCAAGATCCCGGGCGACATGGAGCTGACGATCGGTCGCGCGATCATCAACGGCACCGCGATCCTCTATGACGACGCCCCCGCCATCACTGGCGAGGCGCAGGTCGCGAATCTTCGAAACGCGCAGGTCACGGTCACCCGCGCGCGGGCCAAGATCGATTATCGCGGCGGCAAGGGCAGCGCGCAGGCGCTGGTCGAAGGATCGACCGCCGTCCCGTTCCGCATCGCCGCCAATGCGCGGTTCGAGCCCAATCTGTGGCGCGTGGCGTTGGCCGGACGCGCGAACAATATCGGGTTCAAGACCGCGCAGCCGGCGCAGATCGCCGTTGCCGGATCGACCTATACGCTCGCGCCCGCGCGGATCGACTTCGATCAGGGCAGCATGCGCCTGTCGGGCAATTGGGGCGAGGGGCTGCGCATTCAGGCACGGCTCGACAAGCTCGACCTGTCGGTCGCCAACGCGCTGTCGCGCACGGCGGGGCTGGGCGGCACGGTGACCGGCGCACTTGATTTCAGCCAGGCCAGCGACGCAACCTTCCCGCAGGCGATTGCGCGGCTCAATGTCAGCAACTTTACCCGCTCCAGCCTGGGCGGGGTTTCGTCGCCGGTGGATATCAGCTTCGTCGGGCGCCTGCTGCCCGATGGCGGCGACGCGCGCGCGTTGATCAAGCGTGGATCGACCACGATCGGGCGGATGGTCGCCAGCCTGCAGCCGCTGGGACCCGGCGCGGGGAGCTGGACCACGCGCCTGCTCGCCGCGCCGCTGTCGGGCGGTATTCGCTATAACGGCCCGTCTTCGGTGCTGTTCTCGATGGCGGGCTTCCCCAATCAGAGCCTGTCGGGCCCGGTCGCGCTCGCCGCCGACTTCTCGGGCCAGGTGCGTGCGCCGCAGCTCGCCGGGCAGCTGCGCGGCGAAAAGCTGACCTATGAGAACGAAACCTGGGGCACGCGCCTGTCGCAGATGTCGGTGCAGGGGCGGTTCGACAGTGACTCGCTCGATATCGAACAGATCGAGGCGGTGGCGGGCAATGGCCGCCTGACCGCATCGGGCACGATCGGCCTGTCCGCCGAACAGGGCTTTCCGATCGACATCACCGCGCGCTTCCGCAACGCTCGCCTTGCGCGCAGCGCGTCGCTCGGAGCGACTGCGACCGGCCAGCTACGCATCACCAACGGCCTCGATGGCGGGTTGATCGAGGGGCGGATCATCATCCCCGAGGCGCGCTATCAGATCATCCGCCAGGGTGCCGCCGAGGTACCCGAACTGACTGGCGTCTATCGCAAGAGCGAGCTGACCGGGGATGGCAGGCGCCCGGTGCGCGCCAAGCCGGTCGGCATCTTCAAGCTCAATGTCAGCATCGTCGCCGACAACCGCCTGTTCGTGTCGGGCATGGGGCTGGAGTCCGAATGGAGCGCACGGATGCAGGTGACCGGCACCTCCGCATCGCCGATCGTCACCGGCGAGGCGCGCGTGGTGCGCGGTACCTACAGCTTCGCCAGCCGCCGGTTCGAACTGACGCGCGGGATCGTGAGTTTCGAGGGCGGGCCGCTCGCCGATCCGCAGATCAACATCGCCGCGAGCACGACGGCAGAGGGCGTCACCGCCAACATCAACATCACCGGCAGCGGCCAGGTGCCGCGCATCGCCTTCAACTCGACCCCCAGCCTGCCCCAGGACGAGGTGCTTTCGCGGCTGCTGTTCGGCAGCTCGGTCACCAATCTGTCCGCGACCGAGGCGATCCAGCTCGCCGCCGCGCTGAACTCGCTCCGCGCGACCGGCGGCGGCCTCAACCCGCTTGGCCAGCTGCGCTCGGCGGCGGGAATCGACCGGCTCCGCATCCTCGGTGAAGACGACACCACCGGGCGCGGCATGGCGCTGGCGGCCGGCCAGTACCTGACCGACGACATCTATGTGGAGATCATCACCGATGCCCGCGGCTTCACCGCGGTGCAGCTGGAGATCGCACTGACCCGCGCGCTCAGCCTGTTGTCACAGACGGGATCGTTCGGCGGGTCGCGGGCAGGGTTGAAATACTCGAAGGATTACTGAGCGACCAACGCCCCATTGCGCTCAACTTACACGCATGTAAGTATCCGGTTCGGGAGAGCGCGATGGCCGAGCATTTCGACGTGGTGGTGGTGGGTGCCGGGATTTCCGGTATCGGCGCGGGATACTTCCTCCAGCGCGACTGCCCGGATCACTCCTATGTGATCCTGGAGGGGCGGGAACGGCTGGGCGGAACCTGGGACCTGTTCCGCTATCCCGGTATCCGCTCCGACAGCGACATGTACACGCTCGGCTACAGCTTCAAGCCGTGGACGGAGGCGAAGGCGATCGCCGATGGACCTTCGATCCTGCGCTATCTCGATGAAACCGCGCGCGAACATGGCATCGACCGGCATATCCGTCACCAGCACCGCGTCGTTGCGGCAAGCTGGTCGACGCCCGACGCGCGCTGGACGGTGACGGTCGAGCGCGGGGCGGAGCGGGAGCGCGTGGAGTTCACCTGCAACTTCCTCTTCATGTGCTCGGGCTATTATAATTACGAGGCTGGGTACTTGCCCCATTTCGAGGGGCGCGAAGATTTCTCGGGCACGATCGTCCATCCGCAGCATTGGCCGGAGGCGCTGGATTATGCCGGCAAGCGCGTCGTCGTGATCGGATCGGGCGCGACTGCAGTTACGCTGGTGCCGGAAATGGCGAAGACGGCGGCGCATGTGACGATGCTGCAGCGCTCGCCCACCTATATCGTGTCGCGGCCCAGCGAGGATGGCATCGCCAACTGGCTGCGGCGCAGACTGCCCGCCAAGCTCGCCTATCGCCTGACCCGGTTAAAGAATGTCGGGATGCAGCAATTCTTCTACCGCATCGCGCGCAAGAAGCCGCAGCAGACCAAGGAGCGGATCGTGCAGATGGTCCGCGACGAGCTGGGGCCGGACTATGACGTCGCGACGCATTTCACGCCCAGCTATAATCCATGGGACCAGCGCATCTGCCTCGTCCCCGATGCCGATCTGTTCGCCGCGATTCGCGAGCGCCGGGCGTCGGTTGTAACCGACCATATCGAGCGGTTCGAGGCGGATGGCATACGCCTGAAGTCGGGCGAGCTGCTGCCCGCTGACATCATCGTCACCGCGACGGGGCTCGACCTGCAATTGATGGGCGGGGTGCCGTTCACCGTCGATGGACAGCGGGTCGAGCCGGCGCAGTCGCTGGGCTACAAGGCGATGATGTATTCGGACATTCCGAACCTCGCCTCGTCGTTCGGCTATACCAATGCCAGCTGGACGCTGAAGTCCGACCTGACCTGCGCCTATGTCGCCCGCCTGCTCAACACGATGAAGAAGCGCGGGATGCGGCAGGCGACGCCGCGCGTCGGGGCGGACGTAACGCGGGAGGATTTCCTCAGCTTCACCTCCGGCTATGTCCAGCGCGCGATCGACCGCTTCCCCAAACAGGGCGACAAGCGCCCTTGGCGGGTCCACCAGAATTACACGCTCGACCTGATCGACCTGAAGTTTGGCGGGATCGATGACGGGATGGAGTTTTCCAACCCCGAACCGGCGCGGGTGCGCGAACTGGCGTAGCAGAAGCGGCCGCTCCGTTCGTTGCCCCGGCCTTGAGCGCGGGCTGGACTGTTCTTCCACCGCCAGAAAAGAAGCCCTGTCCCGGCTCAAGGCCGGGACGACGATGGGCTGGCGTGTTGAGCGGCGTCTTTCTCCCGCATTGCAGCAGAAATGTCGGAACGATTGCGTTCCGGATGCATTGCCCTGTCGATGCCCGAGCTTATGGAACCGAACACGGCGGCGCTGCTGGCACCGCCTCCCGCCCATCTGGCCGATGGTGCCAGCCTGTTTCTCGACTTTGACGGAACGCTGGTCGAGATTGCCCCGCGCCCCGATGCGGTCGCGGTCGATGCGCCTCTGCGCCAGCTGATCTCGCACTTGTCGACCCGTTTCGATGGGCGTGTCGCTATTGTTAGCGGGCGCGGCGCGGCGGAAATCGATGCGCTGTTCGGTGGCCTGGATTGCCCGATCGTTGGCAGCCACGGCGCGGAATTGCGCGGTGTCGCGCAGGCCGAAATGCCCGAGCGCCCCGCCGCGCTCGATACTGTTGCGGCGCGCTTTCACGCGCTCGCCGAAGCGATCCCCGGTCTGGTGGTCGAGATCAAACCGCTCGGCGCCGGCCTCCATTATCGCGGCGTACCCACTGCCGAAGCCGAGGCGCGCGCGCTGGCCGAGGAGCTGGCCGGGGCGACCGGCCTGACGCTCCAACGCGGCAAGATGGTGTTCGAGCTGCGCGCGCCGGGCGACAAGGGCCGCGCGATCGCCGCGCTGATGGGCGCAATGCCCTTTGCCGGATCGCGCCCGGTATTTCTGGGCGATGACCTGACCGACGAGCCCGGCTTTGCCACGGTCGCGCGGCTCGGGGGCGCCGGCGTGCTGGTCGGACCGGTGCGGGAAACCGAGGCTGTCTATCGCCTGCCGGATGTGACCTCAGCGCTGCGCTGGCTCGAAACCCTGGCGGAGGACGCAGCATGAAGCCCAATCTCGACCTGTGGCCGATCGGCAATTGCCAGGTCAGCGCGCTGATCGACCGTGCCGGGCGCTTCGTCTGGGCGTGCGCGCCCAAGGTGGATGGCGATCCGCTCTTCTCGTCGTTGCTCGACGGGCGCGACCCGCGCTCCGACGATGCGGTCGGGCTGTGGGCGATCGATCTGGAGGACTGTGCCAGCGTCGAGCAGCATTACCTGACCAACACCCCGATCCTGATCACACGCATGACCGACAGCAACGGCAGCGCGATCGAGATCACCGATTTCTGCCCGCGCTTCGAGCGGCTGGGGCGGATGTACCGCCCGGTCGCCTTTGCGCGGATCGTGCGGCCGGTAGCGGGGTCGCCGCGCATCTGTGTGCGCCTGCGCCCGACGCGCAACTGGGGCGATCCGGCGGTGCTGACCACAGCAGGGTCGAACCATATCCGCTATCTGCTCGACGGGATGCAGCTGCGCCTGTCGACCAATGCGCCGGTCGGGTTGCTGATGGATGAGCGCTGTTTCCGCGTCGAACGCCCGCTGCACTTCTTCCTCGGCCCGGACGAGAGCTTCGCCGGCAACCTCGGGACGACGCTTGAGGAGATGCTCGGCTACACCACCTATCACTGGCAGAATTGGGCACGCGGCCTCGCGACGCCATTCGAGTGGCAGGATGTCGTGATCCGCAGCGCGATCACGCTGAAGCTGTGCCAGCACGAGGAGACCGGCGCGATCGTCGCCGCGCTCACCACCTCGATCCCCGAACATGCGGATAGCGGGCGCAACTGGGACTATCGCTACTGCTGGATCCGCGACGCCTATTACACCGTTCAGGCGCTCAATCGCGTCGGCGCGCTCGACGTGCTGGAGGGCTATCTCGCCTATCTGCGCAACATCGTCGATCAGGCCAAGGGCGGGCATATCCAGCCCCTCTACGGCGTGCAGGGCGAAAGCGTGCTGATCGAGAGCGAGGCGCCGCGCCTGGCCGGCTATCGCGGCATGGGCCCGGTGCGGGTCGGCAACTTGGCCTATGAACAGGTGCAGCACGACGCCTATGGCCAGATTGTGCTGTCCAACGTGCAGGCGTTTTTCGACCAGCGGCTGTTCCGCATGGCCGGGCGCGAGGATTTCGAGGCGCTGGCGCGGGTTGGCGAGCGCGCGGTCGAACTGTTCGACAAGCCCGATGCCGGGCTGTGGGAGCTGCGCACGCGGCAGAGCGTCCATACCTATTCCGCCGCGATGTGCTGGGCGGCGTGCGACCGGCTCGCCAATGCCGCCGAGCGGCTCGGGCTCGAGGGCGATCGCGCACTTTGGCAGGAGCGGGCGGACCGGATGCGCCGCGCGATCGAGGAAGCCGCGTGGCGGCCCGACACCAACCGCATGTCGGCGACCTTCAGCGGCGACGATCTCGACGCCAGCCTGATCCAGCTGCTCGACCTGCGTTTCATGTCGCCGGACGACGACCGGTTCCGCGGTACGCTCGCGGCGGTCGAGGAGGGGTTGCGACGCGGCAGCCACATGCTGCGCTACGCGACCGAGGATGATTTCGGCCTGCCCGAAACCGCGTTCAACGTCTGCACCTTTTGGTTGATCGAGGCGCTGCACTTCACCGGCCGCGACGCTGATGCGCGCGCGCTGTTCGCCGAGATGCTCGACCGCCGCACCGCCGCCGGGCTGCTGTCTGAGGATATCGATCCGGTCAGCGGCGAATTGTGGGGGAACTATCCCCAGACCTACTCGCTGGTCGGCATGATCAATTGCGCCGTCCTGCTGAGCAAACCCTGGAGCGCCATCAGATGAGCCGCCTGATCATTATCTCGAACCGCGTCTCCGCGCCCAAGGATTCCCACGCCGGGGCGCAGGGTGGCCTTGCCGTCGCGCTGCAGGCGGCGATCCGCGAGTTCGGCGGCATCTGGTTCGGCTGGTCGGGCGAGACCGTCGAGGAATTTACCGGTCAGATCAATTTCCAGCGCGCGCAGGGCGTGACGACCGCGACCGTCGACCTCGAAGAGCAGGATATCGAGGAATATTATAACGGCTACGCCAACCGCACGCTGTGGCCGCTCTTCCACTACCGCATCGATCTTGCCGAATATGAGCGCGGCTTTGCCGGGGGTTATCAGCGGGTCAACGACCGCTTCGCCGATACGCTGCGCCCGCTAGTCGAGAGCGAGGACATCTTATGGGTGCAGGACTATCACATGTTCCCGCTCGGACAGTGTTTGCGCGACCGGGGCGTCAAAAACCGCATCGGCTTCTTCCTGCACATCCCCTGGCCGCCCCGCCGCCTGCTGGCGACGATGCCCGAGGCGCAGGAGCTGGTGCGGACGATGTTCGCCTATGACCTGGTCGGGTTCCACACGCAGGAGTGGCTCGAGTCGTTCCGCGACTATGCGACCTATGAGCTGGGTGCGACGGTCGAGGACGATGCGCTGGTGCTGGGCGAGCGGCGGGTGCGCACGATCGTCGCGCCGATCGGGATCGACTGCAAGGAATTCGTCGCGGGGGCTTCGACTGCCGCAGCGAAGCTCGCCTATCGCCGCATGCGCGACAGCGCGGTCGGACGCGACATGATCGTCGGGGTGGACCGGCTCGATTATTCGAAGGGGCTGGAGGAGCGCTTCGCCGGCTACGAACGCTTCCTCGCCGAGCATCCCGAAGAGCGCAAGGAAGTGTTCCTGCTGCAGATCGCGCCGCCGTCACGCGGGGCGGTGGAGAGCTACAAGAAGATCCGCACCGCGCTCGAAGGGCTGTCGGGGCGAATCAACGGCGCCTATGCCGATACCGACTGGGTCCCCATCCGCTACGTCAACCAGGGCTATCCGCGCGACGTGCTGGCGGGCATCTACCGCGCCGCGCGGATCGGGCTGGTCACCCCGCTGCGCGACGGGATGAACCTGGTCGCGAAGGAATATGTCGCGGCGCAGGATCCCGAGGATCCGGGCGTGCTGATCCTCTCGCGCTTTGCCGGGGCAGCGGCGCAGCTCACGGATGCGGTGCTGGTCAACCCCTACAGCGCGGACGAAGTGTCCGACGCGATCATGCAGGCGCTGCGCATGAGCCGCGACGAGCGCAAACGGCGCTGGCGGGCGATGATGGACAATGTCGAGGCGGAGGACGTAGCGTGGTGGCGGACTCTATTCACGGACGCGCTGATGGGGAAGGACGCGCCCGCTCCGCTACCGGCGGATAACGACGTTGCGGCCTAAGCCGTAAAGATCGCGCCGTCGCGGACTTCGAGCGGCCACGCGGTGAGCGCGGCACCCGCGCACGGACCGCCGACGCACACGCCATCCTCGATGCGGAACAGCGCGCCGTGCCAACTGCACTGGATCATTGCGCCGTTCGCGGTGAGATAGGCGTCGAGCTGCTGCGCGAGTGGCAGGCCCATATGCGGGCAGCGGTCGACATAGCCGCTTACCGCGTCGCCACTGCGCACCGCGAAACCGTGGAAGCGACCCGCCTTCATCTCGAGCACGAAGTTGCGCGCCGCGCCGTCGGCGATCAGGTCGAGCGGGCCCAGCCGGACGCCGGGCGGGGTGGCGGTGAGGCGTTCGCTCACCCGGGCAGCTGCGCCTTGGGGAAGCCCGCCCAGGCCGCATCGTAATCGGGCTGCGCCGTCGCCATCGCATGCGTGGTCGGGCGGTAGGGCCAGCAGGTTTCGACCATGAACGCCATCGTGCCGTCGATCTTGTGCGGCTTGAGCTCGGCGTTGCTCGCGCCCTGCCAACTTGCGACATCGGGACCGTGGCCAGCCATCAGATTGTGCAGCGACAGGCCGCCGGGGACGAAGCCGTCGGCCTTCGCGTCATAGGCGCCGTGGATCAGGCCCATCGCCTCGCTCATCACGTTGCGGTGGAACCAGGGCGGGCGGAACGTGTCTTCGGCGACCATCCAGCGCGGCGGGAAGATCACGAAATCGGCGTTGGCGCGGCCCGGCACGTCGCTGGGCGAGGTGAGGACGGTGAAGATCGACGGGTCGGGATGGTCGAAGCTGGCCGTGTTTATCGTGTTGAAGCGCGACAGGTCATAGCGCCACGGGGCGAGATTGCCGTGCCAGGCGACGACGTCGAGGGGGCTATGGTCGATCGTCGTGGTCCAGAGTCGGCCGAGCGACTTCTGGACGACCTCGAATGGTTCGTCGCGATCCTCATACCATGCCGCCGGCGTCTCGAAATCGCGCGGGTTGGCGAGGCCGTTGGCACCGATCGGGCCAAGGTCGGGCAGGCGGAACAGCGCGCCGTAATTTTCCGCGACATAGCCGCGCGCGGTGCCGTCCGGTAGCACCGCCCGGAAGCGCACGCCGCGCGGAATGAGCGCGATCTGGCCCGGCGCGATGTCGATCCGCCCCAGCTCGGTCAGCAGCGTCAGGCGTCCGGCCTGCGGGATGAACAGCAGCTCTCCGTCCGCGTCGAAGAAGACACGGTGGCCCATATTGGCGTTGGCGGCGTAGAGATGGACCGCAACGCCCTCGAGATCGGCGGGGTCGCGGGTGACGAGCATGGTCGTCATGCCGTCGATCAGGTCGGTGCCCGGCGCGGGATCGGCGATCGGTCCCCAGCGCAGGCGGTTCGGAGCGAGCGGGGCGGAGTCCGGCTGCGGCACGAAACGCGTGGCGGCTTCATAGGGCGCGAACGGCGGATGCTCGGCGCTGGGGCGCATCCGGTAGAGCCAGCTGCGGCGATTTTCGTGGCGCGGCGCGGTGAAGGCGGTGCCGGAAAGCTGCTCGGCATAGAGGCCATAGGCAGGCCGCTGCGGCGAATTGCGCCCGATCGGGAGGGCGCCCGCGACTGCCTCGGTCGAGACGTGATTGCCGAAACCCGGGAAATAGTCGGTCATGGATCAGACCCTAAAGCGCGCTCTGGCGTGTAGTCGGATGAGGGGGCGGTCTGTGGCCGCCTCCCTCATCCTCCTGCGTTCCTTCCCCCTTCGGAAGGTTGAGGCCGGTTGTCCCGGCTCTCCTCTCCAACCCCGTTATGCGTCGACCTTGATCACCCCTCTACGGATTTGATCGAGTTCAATCGACTCAAAAAGTGCCTGGAAGTTGCCGTTGCCGAATCCTTCATTGCCCTTGCGCTGAATGATCTCGAAGAAGATCGGACCGAACATGTTTTCGGTAAAGATTTGCAGAAGAATGCCCTCGTCGCCGACATTGCCGTCGATCAGGATGCGGTTCTTGCGCAGCCGCTCCAGGTCTTCGCCATGGCCGGGGACGCGCTTGTCGACCAGCTCGTAATAGGTCTCGATCGTGTCCTGCAGCTTGACGCCGCGCGCGCGCAGCCGTTCGACCGTGTCGTAGATATCGTCCGTGGTCAGCGCGAGGTGCTGGATGCCCTCGCCCTTATACTCGCGGATGAACTCCTCGATCTGGCTCTTGTCGTCCTGGCTTTCGTTCAGCGGGATGCGGATCGCCTTGTCCGGCGCGATCATCGCCTGGCTGAACAGGCCGGTCGCCTGGCCCTTGATGTCGAAATATTTCTGCTCCTCGAAGTTGAAGAGCGTCTTGTAGAATTCCGACCACACCCGCATCTGGCCGCGCCGGACATTGTGGGTGAGGTGGTCGAGCAGGTCGAGCCCGACGTTGTTCTCCGCCTCCGCCTGCTGCCAGCCGGGGATTTCCTCCCAATCGGCATAGAGGTCGGTGCCATCCTGGATGAAATAGAGATACGATCCGCCGATGCCGATGATGCAGGTGTCGTCCTCGGCGGTGCGCTCCGCGCCGTTGTTCAGCGCCCACTCCATCGCCGCGACCGGATCGGCGACGCGGAACGCCATCGCGCTGGCCGAGGGGCCGTGCACCGCGCGGAACTCGGCGACGCGGCCGCTCTCGTCGCGGTTGAGCATCAGGTTGATGCGGCCCTGCTTGAAGCGGGTGATGTTCTTGGTCGGGTGGCGGTGCGAGGGGACGAAGCCGAGCTGCTCGAACTGCCGCGCCATCGCGTCGGGATCGGGCGAGGTGAATTCGACGAATTCGAAGCCGTTGAGGCCGAGGGGGTTCATGGGGTCGGTCATGTCGAGGACTCCGCAAAGTTTGCCCGCACGTACACGTGATGGCCATTTGGTGTCAAATGTTACTAAATTGCGCGCGCCGCGTTGGAGGTTGTCCCTTGCATTGATTGATGGAGAGGAGGAGGTTCGTTGCGAGGGGGAAATGATGCTCTACCCGCTTGCGCTCGCTGCTGCCGTGTTGACCGCCCAGGATGCTGCTCCGGCGGTGGTCGAGGTCGACGTGATCCAGACCAGCCCGGATTTCGACGCCGCGATGGACGCCGGTGACGCGCGCAAAGCGCTCGCGCTCCTTGAACCCGATGTGAAGGCGTGCATTGCCGCTAACGGCGGCAACGGCGCTGCGCCAGAGCAACTGCGCCCGTGCGTGATGCTGATCTCAATGTGGTCGCTGGTGATGGGCGAGACCGGGCGTGTGCAGGAGGCGGTGGCCACGGCCAGACGCGCAGTTGCGATCGCAGCCACGTTTGAAGAAGCGAGCGGGATGAGCATGAATGCCCGGTTCATGCTCGGTGCCGCGCTTGAACGGATCGGTCGGCATGGCGAAGCGGAGCCAGAGTTCATCGCCGCACTGGCGGCAGCCGAGGTGCTTTTTGCAGGCGATCCGCTGCTTGCCAACTACCTCGGCCGCCGTGCCAATAATCTGGTGATGCAGGGACGCCATGCCGAAGCCCTGCCGCTCGCGCGCCGTGCGGTCGAACTGGCTGGCGACACGGTCGAAGGCGCGGTGTTTCGGATGATGGAGGGGACCGCGCTGACGCGGCTGGGACAGCTCGCCGGTGCGGAGGCAACGCTGCGGATCGCAGTCGCGCGACTGGACGCGCTGATGGGATCGCGTGCCACGCAGAGCATCCGCGCACGCGAGGCGTTGGCGCATTGTCTGGAGCAGCAGAACCGGGTGACTGAATCGCTCGCGCTCTGGCGTGAGAGCGTGGCGATGCGCCGGGCAGAGGGCGATAGCCCCGACCTTGCCGACAGCCTGTCGGGCCTGAGCGTGCTGCTCGTCCGCACGGGCGAATATCGTGAGGCGGAAGCGGCGGCGCGCGAGGCGCTCGCGATACGCCTGCGATTTTTCGGCGAGGCGAGCAACTTCACGGGGCTTGCCTATAATAATCTTGGCCTGGTCCTGATGGAATCCGGACAGATTGAGGCTGCCGCGGCGATGTATGGCCGCTCGATCGAGGTCATCAAGGCATCCGGCGTCGTCAATATCGACGAGATGATCGCGATCATGACCAACCTTGCCAGCGTGCTCGTCCGCCTTGGCGAAACGGGCCAGGCGATCGACGTGCAGCGTCAGATCCTCGACTATGCCGAGCGTGCCTTTGGTCCAAATCATGTGCGCTCGGTGATGGCGCGCAACAATCTCGGCGCGGCGCTGGGCGGTGCGGGCCGGCACGTGGAGGCGATCGCACTGTTGGAAGCAAATTATGCTGCGGCAAAGGCGCTCGGCCCACAGGGGATGCAGATCGCCGCGCAGACCGCGAGCAGCCTCGCGGCATTTCTCGGACGCGAAGCGAACGCAGCGAAAGCGCGCCTGTGGTTCGCGCGCGCCGATGCGGATTCACGTGCGGCGTTTCGCCCCGATCATATTCACCGCATCCTGTTGGGCTGGAGCTACGGCAACTTTCTGATCGGTGAGCACGACGCGTTGCCACTCGCGCGGACATTGCTGCTTGAAGCGGGGACCCAGACACTGGCGCGCATGGCAAGCGGTCAGGGGTTCGACGCGCAAGCGCAAGCCGAGATGGGTCGCCTGACCCGCGTCTTCCGCGATCAGGTCCGCGCCGCCTGGATGCTCGCGCAGCCCGCCCGCTGACGGGCATCCGTCTGATCCTGACCGTCGTTTTCACCTGAACGAACTGACAGAAACGGGGCGTCTGAAGTCAGTATCCGGAACTTCCATGAACCCCAACACATCCGTGAACCTGACCCGCCGCACACTCGGCTGGTTTCTCGGCGCCGCACTCTGCCTGGGTGTCGCGCAGCCGAGCACCGCGCGCGCCGCGGCGATGCCCGATCAGCCCAGGGTGGCGGCGACCACGCAATCGGAAACCGCGATCGAACGCGCAATGCGGGCGGTGGTCGCGATCAGCCCGCAGGATGAGGCGGCGCGCAAGCAGAATGGCGATACCGAAGCCGCTGGCGGATCGGGCTTCGTCATTCACGCATCCGGCCTGATTCTGACCAATGCGCATGTCGTAGCAAAACTCGATACGGTCGAAGTTACCTTTGCCAATGGCAGGCGGTATCGGGGCAAGGTGATCGGGCGCGACGGGCGCACCGATCTTGCGGTGGTCAAGATCGAGCCCGACGGGCCGCTGCCGGTACTCAAATTGGCGAAGTCATCGCGCTTGCCGCTGGGGGCAAAGGTCTTTGCACTCGGCAATCCGATGGGCCACCGTTTCTCGGTTACTTCCGGGATCATAAGTGGTTATGACCGCGCCTATGACGTCGCATGGCCGGTGAACTTCATCCAGCATGATGCGGCGCTCAATCCGGGGAACAGTGGGGGGCCGCTGATCACCGAGGAGGGGGAAGTGATCGGGATCAATACGGCAACGCCGCCTGAAACCATCTTCGACATCGGTATCGGTCTTGCGATTCCCGCCGAACTGGCGGCGAAGATCGCGGCCCAGCTGGTCGCCGATGGCAAGGTCGTGCGCGGCCGGCTGGGCGTCACCGCGAGCAGCGCCGACGCCGGCATGGCCGAGGCGCTGGGCGCGCCGGGCAAGACCGGCCTGATCATCGATGCGGTCGGCGAGGGTGCGGCGGCGCGCGGCGGCCTCAAGATCGGCGACCTGCTGCTCAGCGTCGAGGGGCGCAAGCTGGAGGTGGTGCGCGACCTGTCGATGGCGCTGATCGACAGCAAGCCGGGCGACAAGGTCAGGGTCGAGATCGTCCGCGACGGCAAGCCGATCGCGCTCGCGGTGGCGCTGGAGGTGGATGACGATCTCGCCGGTGAACGCGGCAAGGTCGCGGCGCTGGCGATGGACATGAGCGGCACTGCGGGCGGCACCTATAATCTCGGCTTCGCGCTGCGCGGCGATGGCGGGCGCGTGCTGGTCGGCAAGGTCGAGGACGCGTCGATCGGCCAGATGTACGGACTGTATGAAGGCGACGAGCTGCTGGCGGTCGACGGCGTTGCGCCGCGCGACGCGGCGGCGGCGATGGCGGCGATCAAGGGATCGAAGCGCGATGTCGCCGTGCTGCGCATCCAGCGCGCGGGGCAGGGGACGCTGCATGTCGCGCTCCCGCTGAGCGCCGAGGCCGCCAAGGCGCGGCGTCCCGGCGTGCCGCGCCGTTTCCCGCGGGGGCCGCTATGACGGAGATGATGACGATGAACCTGTTGAAGCTGGACGCCGAGGCGGCCCAGAATATCGCCGACACCTTTGCCGGATGCCGCGCGCTGATCCTGGAGGACGAGATCGGGCCGGAGATGAAGGCGGCGCTGGAAGCGGCCGGGTGCGAGCGCGTCGACCTGTTCGAGACGGGCGACGCGGCGCTCGCGGCGCTCGAGACCGAGGCCTATGACGTGCTGGTGCTCGACCGGATCAATCCCGGGATCGAGGGGCTGGAGGTGCTCGATCGCGTGCGCCGTCGCCCCAATGGCCTCAAGACCGATCCCGATGTGCCGGCGCTGGTCTATTCGCTGCTGGGCGGGGAGGATCAGCGCATCCACGGCCTGATCGCGCGCGGGGCGGACGATTATGTGCCCAAGCCCGCGACGAGCGAGGAACTGGTCGCACGCGTCGCCGCGCAGCTGCGCCGCCGCAAGCCGACGATGCGCAGCAAGGGCTGGACGTGCGCGCCGCTGGAGGTCGATGCCGATACCAAGGATGTGCGCTGCAACGGGCGGCTGCTGCAGCTGACCAGCCGCGAGGCGGACATCCTGGTCGAGCTCTACAAGGAGCGCGGCAATCCGCTGAGCCAGTCGATGCTGTGGGACCGCTGTTGGATCGGCAAGGGCTGGAGCCACTTCCCCGAGGAGTTCGCCAACACGGTCGACCAGGCGATCAAGCGGCTGCGCAAGTCGCTGAAGCGGCAATGCCCCGATATTCCGGACGATTTCCATCCGCTGGTGACCAATATCTGGGCTCAGGGGTTCGCGCTGCGCAACCTGGCGGGCATGGAGGGCGGCCGCTGATCGGCATGCTGCGCTGGCTTCCGCTTCGCACGACGTTGGTCATCGGCGCGCTGGCTGCCGTGGCGCTGGCCGGGCTGACGCTCGGCCTGCTGCAGATGGTGTCGATGAACGCGCGCGAGGTGGCGATGGTGCGCGCGCAGGCCGATGCGGCGGTGCTGTCGAGCAAGATCGACAGCCTTGCGCGCGGCCTGCCCGCCGAAGAGCGCGACGCCGAAGTGCTGACCATGGTCGCGGCGCGCGCGATGGAGGCGACCGATGGCGGGCGCTGTGACAGCGGCGAGCGCACGCGGGCGTTGTTCCTGTATCGCGGTGCCGATGGGACGCTGACGGGCACGCCCAAGCTCGACTGGCCGGCGGGGCGGGGTGAGGTGCGGTTGCGCGTCCCAGCCGGAACCGCGTGCCAACGGGCGGAGGCGACGGCAGTCGGGACGATCGTCGATCTGGGCGGTGGCCGCGCTTTCCTGAGCGCGCGGATCTTCAGCCCCGATCCGCGCCTGATGACGCGCGCCTATCTGCTCGCGGCGGGGGTGGGGCTGGCGTTTCTGCTGCTTGCTGGAGTGCTCGCCTGGGCGTTGATGCGCGGCTGGCAGTCGCGGCTCGATGCGTTCAATGCGCTGCTGGATCGTGCCGATCGCACCGGCTTTGCCGAGCGTGCGCCGGTCGATGACGGTCAACCCGAATTCCGGCTGCTTGCCCAGCATCTTAACGCATTGCTCGCGCGGTCGGAGGATATGATCGGCGGGCTGCGGCGGCTGCATCGCCATGTCGCGCACGATCTGCGCGGGCCGGTGATGGTGGCGCGCAAGCATCTCGAGGCGCTGGCGGTGAAGGTGCCGGACGAGCCGCTGATCGCCGATGCCGACGCCAAGCTGCTGACGATGGACAAGCGCTGCCGCATGCTGCTCGGCATCATCGACGCCGAAGTGTCGCGGCGGCACGAGGCGGACAGCGTCGATCCCGGCGCGCGCATCCGCCAGCTGATCGACGACATGTTCGTCTATCTCGGCGACGACAAGGATCTGGAATTCGCGCTGGAGGCGGTCGATGCGCGCGTGCGGGTAGCGGGCGACCTGTTCGACCGCATGGTCGAGAATATCCTGGGCAATGCGGTCAAGTTCGCGACGCCCGAATCGACGATCCGCGCTGCCGTGACGCGATCGGGCGACACGGTGACCGTCTCGGTCGACAATGACGGGCCGGGGATCGACCCCGCCAAGGTCGAGCGCATCTTCGAGCCGGGTTATTCGAGCGGCGGGGCCGACAGCCATGGGCTGGGGCTCGCCTTTGTCCGCACCGTCGCACTGCGCGCGGGCGGCAATGTTCAGGCATTCAACCGCGCGGGCGGGTTTCGCATCGAAATCACGCTGCCCGTGCATGATGACCACAGCCAGAATGACAGGGAAAGGGGACAAGATGAGGTCTAGTTTTCACGGGCGGCTGCTCGCCGGAGTGGCTGCGATCGCGATGCTGGGTGCGCCTCCGCTGGCGCTGAGCGCCGCGGCGCAGACGGCGCCTTATGACAGCGAGCGAGGCGTCTACAGCTATGCGCGCGATCTCAAGGCTGTCGCACCGAGCGTGGTCAAGGTGATCGTGCTGGGCCAGAAACAGGCCGAGGGTGAGCGCAGCGCCTCGCGCGAGCGGCAAGGCGAGGACCCGTTCCGCGGCCAGGCGACCTCGGCCCAGGCGGGACCGCAGGGGCAGGCCCCGCAGGGCGCGCCGC
>NZ_LSJM01000243.1 GCF_001557215.1 Sphingomonas sp. CCH9-E2
TGGTGGGGCATGCCACCGGCCGTTTGCCTTGAGCTTGTCGAAGGGCGGTATCCTGCGCTCATTGAGGGCGGGAATGGTGCTTCGACAAGCTCAGCACAAACGAGTTGTGGGGCTAGCCTTGGATGGGGTGTGGGTGCTGCCTCAAAAAGAAGAAGACCCTCCCCAACCCCTCCCGCAAGCGGGAGGGGCTTTGGAAGAAGGGGGAGGGCTTAAGAGGCGGTCGCTTCCGCCGCGATCTCCAGCAGCAAATCCTTGCGGCTCAGCTTGCCGATCATCGTCTTGGGCAGTTTTTCGCGCACCACCACCGCGTCGACGCGCTCGTGCTTGCCGACTTGCGGGTTGAGCCAGGCGCGCAGTTCCTCGCCGGTCACTGGCTCTGCGTCCTCGTTCAGCGCGACATAGGCGCGGGGAACTTCGCCCATGCGAGGGTCGGGCATGCCGACGACCAGCGCCTCCTTGATCGCGGGGTGGTGGTAGAGGACTTCCTCGACATGTTTCGGGAAGACCTTGAACCCGCCGACCGAGATCATGTCCTTGAGGCGATCGACGATCTTGATGAAGCCGTCTTCGTCGATCTGGCCGACATCGCCGGTGCGCAGCCAGCGGGTGCCGGCGGCGTCGTGGCAGAAGGTTGAGCCATCGGTGTTGGGGCGGTTCCAGTATCCGGCCATGACCTGAGGCCCGGCGATGGTGATCTCACCCGGCTCGCCCGGCGGCGCGTCACGCGAGGGGTCTTCCTTGTCGACCAGGCGCACGCGGGTAGCGACGATCGGCTGGCCGATGGTGCCGGACTTGCCTTCGCCCCGATAGGGGTTGGCGGAGACGACGCCCGAGCTTTCGGACAGGCCATAGCCTTCGATCAGCGTCGCGCCGGTCTCGGCCTCGAACCGCTTCTTGAGCTCGGCGGGCAGGGGCGCGCCGCCGGAGATGCAATATTTGAGGCTCGACCAGTCGGTGGACTTGGCGTGCGGGTGGTCGATCAGCGCCTGGAACATCGTCGGCACGCCGGGCAGCGCGGTCGGCTTGGTGCGGTTGATCGCGGCCAGCGCCTGCGCCGCGTCGAAGCGCGGGAGCATGATGATCTCGCCACCGGTCAGCACGGTGCGGTTGAGCACGCAGGTGTTGGCGAAGACGTGGAAGAAGGGCAGCACGCCGAGCACGCGGTCGAGGCTGGAGCCGAGATCGGGGTCGAGCTTTGCCACCTGTCGCGCATTGGCGGACAGGTTCTGGTGGGTCAGCATCGCGCCCTTGGGCACGCCGGTGGTGCCGCCGGTATACTGGATCAGCGCGAGGTGCGTTTGCGGGTCGAGCTGCGGCGCGACACACGCACCGTCATTGGCGATCAACTGCGAAAAGGCGGTGACGCGCGGGTCGTCGGGCTTGGCCGCAACCTCCTTGCCCTTGAACAACCGGTAGAGGATCGACTTGGTGGCGGGCAGCGCGCCGGCGACCGATCCGACGATCAGGCGTTCGAGGCCGCTCTTGTCCAGCACCTTGAGTGCGGTCGGGAGCAGGGCGGTGGCGCTGAGCGTGAACAGCAGGCGCGTACCGCTGTCGGCGACCTGCGCGGCGAGTTCGTCGACGCTGTAGAGCGGCGAGAAGTTGACCACCGTCGCGCCGAGCTTGAGGATGCCGTAATAGGCCGCGACATAATGGGGGACGTTGGGCAGGAACAGGCCGATGCGGTCGCCCGGGCCATAGCCGAGCGCCTTGAGGCCACAGGCGACGCGGTTCGCGCCGTCGAGCGTCTCGGCAAAGCTGTAATGGCGACCGAGAAAGTCGAGCAGCGGGGCATTACCCTTGCGCCGCGCCGATTCCTCGAACGCATCGACCATCGAAAGCGGGGGCAGAGTCTGGTCCCACGGACCGGGGTGACGATAGTGATTCCGCCAGATGCTCTCAGGATCGCTCATTTACACGAGTGTAAGCAAGCGTGTCTGAAACGCAAGTCAACGCAGGGTGCGTTCGGTCCAGGTGTAGAGGACCGAAACCGCGAGGATGCCGGTGTCGACCGCGGCCTGGAATTTGCGCGGGGTCTTGTCGGTGATCTCGTGCGTCAGGACTTCGAACTCGGCGGTCGGGCGGACCGTTGCGGCGGTGGCGAGCAGCGCCACGGCACTGGCGGCCAGAACAATCCTGCGCTTGTGCAACTGGTTCATGACGCCCTCCCGATGCGCGCCGTTTAGGGCAGATTGCGGCTGAACGAAAGCTGAATTGGCGGTCAGGCGGCGATGGCGACCCGGGCGCGGTCGCGGCCTGCAGCCTTGGCGTCGAACAATGCCTGATCGGCGGCGCGATAGAGCGATTTCCAGTCGCGCTCGTCGGCGATCGGGCCCTGCGCGCTGCCGATGCTGGCGGTCACGCGCAGGTCGAACGGCATGCGCGTGGCGCGCAGCCGGGCGAGGATGCGATCGGGATCGACCGGGTCGGCCGGGGTGCTGAGCACCGCAAACTCCTCGCCCCCGATCCGGGCGATCAGCGCGCCCGCCGGGACCAGCCCGCGCAAGGTCCGCGCCACGGTGCGCAGAACTTCGTCGCCGCCGTCATGGCCGATCGTGTCGTTGACCTGCTTGAACCGGTCGAGGTCGAGGATCAGCAGCGTTTGCTGGCCGCTGCGCCCGATCGCCTGGCCCAAAAAGGCGCGGCGGTTGAGCAGGCCGGTGAGCGGGTCGAGAT
>NZ_LSJM01000025.1 GCF_001557215.1 Sphingomonas sp. CCH9-E2
GCCCACCCCTGCCCCGGCGCCCAAACCGGCGACGCAAAAGGTGGCGCTCGACACTAGCTTCGGGCGCATCGTGCTGGAACTGGAGACGCAGCGCGCGCCGATCACCGCGCGCAATTTCCTGCGCTATGCCGATCAGAAGCGGCTGGACGGCATCGCCTTCTACCGGACGGTGAAGGTTGCGGACAAATTCGGCTTCGTCCAGTTCGGGATCGACAACGACCCCAAGCGCATCCTGCCCCCGATCAAGCATGAGCCGACCACGCAAACCGGCGTCAAGCACGTCAACGGCGCGATCAGCACCGCCCGCCTCGCCCCCGGCACCGCGCGCGGCGAGTTCACGATCAGCGTGGGGGATCAGCCCTCGCTCGACGCCGATCCGACGCGGCCGGGCGACAATCTCGGCTACGCCGCCTTCGGCAAGGTGGTCGAGGGAATGGACGTGGTGTGGAAGATCCTCGACGCCCCGACCTCACCGACCGCGGGCGAGGGCGTGATGAAGGGCCAGATGCTCAGCCCGAAAATCCGGATCCTGAAGGTGACCCGCGTGCCTTGATGCAGAACGGCACCGGCCTAAACCGCACTGAACAGCAGGAGGACGAACACCCAAAACACCAACGACCCGCACACGATCATCAGAAAGCCCGAACCGGCGGGCAGCGCGTCGTCCATCGGGTCATCCGTGCTGGCAATCTCGTGGTAAGACGGCATGGCAAGTCTCCGCTCGATGCTGCCATGCCTGCCACGCCCCGACCGGGTTGCCCATAATGGGAAATTGCGATCGGGTTTCTACCTATATGTCCGTTAACTCAGTAAATTACTGCGCCGGCGGATATTTTTGGGCGAGCGCGGCACGGATATCGGCCACCTTGATCGCCCGCCACTGCCGCGACGGCTCCTCGCCAGCCGCCAGGCTGATCGGACGGATCAGCAGGCGATATTCGAAGCCCTGCGGCGTCCCGCTTCCGGCGCTGTAGCCGTAATAGCCATAGGTCACCGTCCGCTCGACCAGCAACGCGCTCTCGATGATGAAGGCGTCCTTGCCGAGGCCGCGAACATGGTCCGCCGCGACCAGCATCGCCGCCTCCTCGACCATCGCCGGGCTCGCTGACAGGCTGCCCATCCGCAGATTGACCAATTGGGGATCGTCGCCCTTCATGACCCGATATCCTTCCATATCGGTGCGCCAGAAATTGCTCCCCTCGTCCCGCATCTTGGGCTTGGCGGCGGCATGCTCGCCGCGCGGCAACAGCTTGACCAAGTCGCCAAAGCCCATTTGCAGCATCTTGGTGATGCCCAGGTCCTGCATCCGCCGGATCTCATCGATCGTCGCGTCGATTGCGCGCGCTTCCGCCGGATCATCGGCGCGCAGCTGTGCGATCAAGTCCGACATGACGACCAGCGCCTCGCCGCGCGGCCGTTCCGGCTCGTCGGCCAGGGTCTTCATCGTCATCTTGCCGGCACGCAGGCGCAGCGCGATGGCGCGCGACCAATCGTCCAGCGCCTCGGTCGCCTTGTCCCCGGCGGCGACGCGGCGGCGATAATCCTCTTCGACCCGCTTGGGCTGCTTGCGCCCGTCGGGGCGCGGCGGCGGGGGTTCGACGGCAAAGGCCACTTCGTCCCGCGCGCCCTTCAGCTCGATGGCCGACTGCTCGGTCTTGCCCGCCGCGAGCAGCGCGTAAGCCCGAGCCCCGCGAATCGCCGCGCGACCCTCGATCTCGTCATATTTGCGATCCTCCTCACCACTCAGCGTCCAGCCGCCCCGGTTCTTGGGCAGGTCGAAGCTGATCTGCTCGGCATAGAGCGCCGCATTCTCGAAATCGCCGGTCTGCAATGCGATCAGCAGCATCAGCCGCAGCATCAGCGGATTATAGGATGCCTGTTCGCGCAACTGTGCGATGCGGTTGCCGCGATCGGTGTCGAACAACAGCCGGATCGCCGAAGCGATCCGCCGGACGCTGGGCGAAAACGGCCGTCGCGCGACGATCGAGTCGAGCAATTTCTGTGCATCCGCCGTCTTCTTCGTGCGATAGAGCGCGATCGCGCGCAGCGCGTCGCTGCCAAGCCGCGATGCGGCAAGCGCCTCGGGCGTGGCATAGGTCGCGTGGAAGGTATCGAACTCGTCCAGCGTGGCCAGGGCGGTGGCGTCGCTCTTCTCGGCAAGTTCGTGAAGTGCGCGGGCGCGGAGCAGCGAGAGGCGGCGATCGCGGAACTCGGGGACCAGCATCGGGTCGGCCAGCGTCCGCTCGCACGCCGCGCTGCCCTGCACCCCGAACGATCGTACGCGGATGCCGTAATTCGGCCCCAACCCACCCCAGGCGCGGTGCTCGGGCTGCTTCTCGCCGGGCTTCAGCTTCTTCTTCGGGTTCGGGACGGGATAGCCGTCACAGGTCGGATAGTCCGCCGCGGTCGCTGGCTGGGGCGCGACCGGGGTCGCCGGGGCGAGAGCCGGCGGCGCGGGCGGTATCACCGCTACGGGCGGCGGCGGGGATGGCACTTCGACCACCTCGGTCTGGGCGGCTTGCGCGCCACTTGCCATCCCGCCGGTCGCCACCGCGCCGACCAGCGCTGCCCAGAATCTCTTCACCGAAAGCCCCCTTACGATTCGTCGCGACGATAGCGGCAGGCGATCGGGGCAGAAAGCGGCAAAAAGTCCCGCAATCTCAACGGTCCCGGGGAACATTGCTGCCCCCGGGCACCGATAGTCACTGAACCGGCTTGACGTCGAGACCGGTCCACTTGGCCGCAAAGGCCCAGAGGTCAGAAGTTTCCTCGATGACCTTGTCGGTCGGCTTGCCCGAACCATGGCCGGCGCGGGTCTCGATCCGGACAAGGTGCGGCTTGGGGCCGATATCCGCCGCCTGCAGCGCGGCGGTGTATTTGAACGTATGGCCCGGCACCACGCGATCGTCAGTGTCCGCAGTGGTCGCCAGGATTGCCGGATAGGTCTTGCCCGACTGGATGTTGTGATAGGGCGAATAGTTGCGCAGGATCTTCCAGTCGGCTTCCTTCGACGGATAGCCATAATCGTCGACCCAGTAACGCCCGGCGGTCCAGCGGTCGAAGCGCAGCATGTCCATCACGCCGACAGCGGGCATCGCCGCCGCGAACAGATCCGGCCGCTGGTTGACCACCGCGCCGACCAGCAGACCGCCATTCGACCCGCCCTGGATCGCGAGCCCGTCCTTCTTCGTGATCCCCTGAGCGATCAGATACTCGCCTGCCGCGATGAAATCGTCGAACACATTCTGCTTGTTCTTCAGGCGTCCGCCATCGTGCCACGCCTTGCCATATTCGCCGCCGCCGCGGATATTGGCGAGGACGAACACGCCCCCCTGCTCCATCCACGCCAGCCGCGCGGCGCTGAACGCCGGGCCATAGCTGATGTTGAACCCACCATAGGCCCAGAGCAGCGTCGGCGCGGGCCCGGTCACATCCTTGCGCTTGACCACGAACATCGGAACCTTGGTCCCGTCCTTCGAGGTGAAGAAGCGTTGCTCGACGCCATATTTGGCCGGGTCGAACGCCACCTTGGGCTTGGCCCATTCGGTCGCCTTGCCGGTCTTAACGTCATAGCGATAGACGGTGGTCGGCATGTTGAAGCTGGTAAAGGCGTAGAAGGCCTCGGTCTCGCCCGGGTCGCCGCTAAAGCCCGCCACGCTGCCGATGCCCGGCGTCGCGACCTTGCCCAGCAGCTTGCCGTCGAGCGAATAGCGCCGCATCTCGTCCTTCGCGTCGACCAGATAGGTGACGAACAGCTGCCCGCCGACGATGCCCGCGCCTTCCATCGTCGCCTTGTCCTCGGGGATCAGGTCGGTCGCGACCGGGTTGGCGGCGGCGACGTCCATCGTCACGACCTTTTTGCGCGACGCCCCCTTGTCGGTGGTCCAGAAGAATTTGCTGCCGATATTGCCGGCGAGGCTCCACTCGTTCTCCAGCCCCTTGATGATCGTGCGCGGCTTGGCGGCGGGGTCCTTGAGGTTGAGGATCGTCACTTCGTAGCGATTGTCGGTCCCCTCGGTCGTGGTGATGACCAGCCAGCCGCCGTCATCGGTGACCTGCGCGAAATGGCCGCGGCGCGGCGTTTCCGGGGTCGCGTAGATCAGTTTGTCGGCATCCTGCGACGTGCCGAGCTTGTGGAAATAGACCGCCTGGTTTTCGTTCAGCGCCTGGAAGGTCTCGCCCTCCTTCACCGCCGGAAAGCGCGAATAATAGAAGCCCGAGCCATCCTTGGCCCAGGCGAGGTTGCTGAACTTGATCCACTTGACCTCATCGTCCAGCGTCTTTCCGGTGGCGACGTCGAGCACTTTGACGGTGCGCCAGTCCGAGCCGCCGTCCTGAATGCCATAGACGAGCAGCTTGCCATCCTCCGACGGCACCCATTCGGACAGTGCAGTCGCGCCGTCCTTGGCCCAGCCATTGGGGTCGATCAGCACGCGGCCCGGTCCGTCGAGGCTGTCACGCACCCACAAGACCGCCTGATTCTGCAGGCCGCTATTGTGGCTGTAGAAATAACGTCCGCCCTTGCGGGTGGGCACGCCGAAGCGTTCGTAATCGAACAGCTGCTTGATCCGTGCCTTGAAGATGTCGCGGCCGGGGAGCGTATCGAGATAGGCGTCGGTCACCTTGTTCTGCGCCGCAACCCATTCGGCCACTTCCTTGTCGTTGCGGACGTCGTTTTCCAGCCAGCGATAGGGGTCGGCGACCTTTTCCCCGAACGCCTCATCGACGACATCGACGCGGCGGGTGTCGGGATAGGTGATCGGTGCGGTCATGGTCGGCGCGGACTCCGGGCTGGCGAAGGCGGTGGGGGTAACGAACAGCAAAGGCAGGGCGAGAATCGACGCGCGGCGCATTGGTATCTCCTGAAACGGAAGCGCCTTACCCTATTGCTACACTTCGCCGGGTCAAGCGGCGTGTCCGACGAAGCTGACATAAATGCGGGGGTTTTCGACCGACGACACAGCAACGCGACAGGTTCGCGACCGCGAGGCGACTCCAGTGTCAGGCAAAGGCGAGCAGCGCACTCTCGTGGGCGATCCAAGCCATCACCAGCAATGGCAAGGTGGCGAAAGCAATCGCCACCGCACTGCTTGCGCCATGTCCGCTCGTCCGTTTCATCTGAACCTCCTGCGCCGCGATGTTTGCAGGGCGCGTGCCAATTCGGCGATCGGCGGATTTCCGTCGGTTCTGCCTTGGGACCTTAGATGGGGAGCCGGACACCACACCAAAGTTCAGCGATTCTTACGGGGGCGCAACATTAGCTTGGGGCGGAGGAGCATGGCAGGATGGCCGCGATGATCCTATCTGCGCTGATCCTTGCCGCCACGCCGCAGACCGACCCTGCCGCCGATGCCAGCGCCTGTATCCGCGCGGTGCCGCCCGAGAGCGGCACGATCGGGACGCTGGAAAATGGCTGCACCGACCGGCTGGTCGTGTTCATGTGCGTGACCGGGCCACCTTTGCGCGAGCGCGAGACCTATTTCGACTGCGCCAAGGGGCAGGTCGGCAGCTATGATGTGAAGGCGCAGGGCAGCGCGCTTGCGATCTTCGCCGGGGCGCGGCGGGTGCACATGTTTGCGTGCCGGTTTCCGCAGTTTCTGCCGCGTGATGTGCGGTTTTTTCACGGGCGGGGGTTGAAGGGGGT
>NZ_LSJM01000244.1 GCF_001557215.1 Sphingomonas sp. CCH9-E2
TCCTCGGTCTCGCCAGCCTCAGCGGCCTGCTCGGCGACCAGTGCTGCCGGAGCCGCGATCGTCGCGATGGTGAAGTCGCGGTCTTCGATCGCGCTCGTCACGCCCTTGGGCAGGGTCACGGCCGAAATGTGCAGCGATTCGCCCAGGTCCAGACCCTTCACCGAAACGGTGATCTCGCTGGGGATCTCGGCTGCGTCGCACACGACTTCGAGTTCGTGACGGACGATGTTGAGCACGCCGCCCTTGGTCAGGCCCGGCGAGGCGTCTTCGTCCGCGAACACGACCGGAACCGACACGGTGACGGTGGCATGTTCAGAGATACGCAGGAAATCGACATGGACCGGACGTTCGGTCACCACGTCGAGAGCGACGTCCTTGGGAAGCGTACGGATCGCCTTGCCGCCCAGACCTTCGATCATCACGACCGAGTTCATGAAGTGGCCGGTGTGCAGCGCCTTGTAGAGCGCGCGCTCGTCAAGGTGGATGCTCGTCGGTTCCTGATTGTTGCCGTAGATCACGGCGGGGACGCGGCCTTCACGACGCAGCGCCCGGGAGGCTCCCTTGCCAACCCGGTCGCGCGTCTCGGCCGACAGCGTAAGCGTGTCGCTCATATGTCGTTCCAATGCGCTAAAGTGTTTCCAATTCCGCCCAGGCCTCCAGGGATGACCCTGACCGGAAGCGCGCGCCTATAGGCGAGGGGAGGGGGAAAGTCCATCCCATTCCTCCCCCAGCTCGCTGGGGGAGGTGGCAGCGCGAGCGCTGACGGAGGGGCCGCCCCGGAGAGGGCGGAATTTGCCGAGCTGTTTACGGCCGTCTGCGCGGCCGCCCCTCCACCACCGGCTTCGCCGGCGG
>NZ_LSJM01000245.1 GCF_001557215.1 Sphingomonas sp. CCH9-E2
GTTCCCGACATGCCGGTGCTGGAAGAAGGCGAACAGGAAGAGATCCGCCGCGCGATCCTCGCCGAAATCGGCGCCGAAGACAGCCGCGCGCCGCTCGCCACGATCTTTCAGGATTATGGCGTCCGCTGCAAAATGCGCGGCGTCGATCCCGGGATGGACCTCCCCGCGTTCCGCAGCGCGCTCGCGCTCGCACGCGCCGGCATCACCGATCGCACCGGCTGGGACGACGCGCTCACCCTCGCCGCGTCGCTGCCCGAAGAGATGCTCGCCCCCTTCCTCGGCATCGCCAAGGCCGCGCGCGCGGGCGAACCCTGCCCGTCGGACGCGCGCATCGCCGCGCTCTACGGCACCAGCTCAATGGGCCGCGCCAAGCGCATGATGGCGCATATCGAGGAAAAGGGCCTGATCGTCGCGCGCACCGACCTGTCGGGCAAGCGCAGCGTCAGCCTCCCCCATCTCGGCTGGACCACCGCGCCCGCCTGGCCCGATCCGGCCAAGCCCCCGCCCGTCGGCCGCACCGCGGTGCGCGCGGCGGAACGGGCGAAATTGCTTTAGTGATAGGCTAATCCTCCCCCGCCAGGGGAAGGTGGCACGCGAAGCGTGACGGAGGGGCAGGAAGGGAGTTCGCTCAAGCCGGGAGGAAACAGCCGTCCTCCCCCTCCGTCGCCTGCGGCGACACCTCCCTCTGGCGGGGGAGGATTAAGTATTTAGACCAGCACGAGCCCGACGATCACCAGCACCGCGCACGCGCCGATCGCCTCGACATAGGCGCACCAGCGCACCGCTGGCTCAGGCGCGACGGCCTCAGCCGGCACCTCGCGAAATACTTCAGTGGCAGTGTGCAGCAATGACGTTCGCATAACATCCTCCCCCAAGGATGAAGCATGCTGCGCCCGGTTACCCGCACTGTCGAGTCACAGAATCGTCATAGGGGTTTGCACTTACCCAAAACGGGATTCCGCCCCCATTTGTCGGCCCGGGCGCGACCCGGGCCTGGGCTCGTTCGTCAACCGGGCAACGTCCGCCCGGTGAGACGTCAGGCACCAGCTACCATCTCCCCCGCCGCCCCGGCGCGCGCGGCGACCAGAAATTCGACATTCCCCTCCGGTCCGGTGATCGGGCTGGTCGTCACCCCCGCGACCTCCCAGCCC
>NZ_LSJM01000246.1 GCF_001557215.1 Sphingomonas sp. CCH9-E2
CTGGCCCGCCTATCTGGCGACGATCGCGCGGGTGCTGAAGCCCGGAGGACGCGCGGCGATCCAGTATATCGCGATCGATGACGCGATCTTCGACGCCTATGCGCGCAATGTCGATTTCATCCAGGCCTATGTGTTCCCCGGCGGGATGCTGCTCTCTGAGAGCGGCTTTCGCGCGATTGCGCAGGCGCAGGGATTGCGCTGGACCGGCCAGCAGAATTTCGGGGTCGATTATGCCGAGACGCTGAAGCTGTGGCGGGAGGC
>NZ_LSJM01000247.1 GCF_001557215.1 Sphingomonas sp. CCH9-E2
AACGGGCTCAGGGGCACCCGACGCCGCCTGCACTGCGCGTGCGAAGCTGCCGCGCCCCGCCGCCGCGCCATCCGCCCCAACTGCGGGCGCATCGACGCAGCGCGACGAAGCCAAGACGCCGTGTCCCACCTGCCCGCCGCCCTGTTGAGCGCGTAGTCAGTCTTTCGGCTGTTTGAGCTTCGCCAGCGCGGCGAACGGCCCGGTCTCATCCTCGCCCAACACGCCAGCTTTGCGCAGCGCATCGTCCGCACCCGGACTGCGCGGAAACGGGTCGAGCGCCAGCGCCAGCGTCTCCGCCGCCGCCTCGCCCAGATCGATCGCGCCGCCGGAATAGAAGACCGTGTCGCACTCCTCGTCCGACAGTTCGATCTCGTCGCCCTCGACCGTCCCCTCTGGCAGGAAGCGGATCGCAAACGCCTCATCTACCTGCGCTGGAACCGGGTCGCCGGTGACGCTGCACGCCTGCACCACCGCGCCCTGCAGATTTCCACGCGCCAACACGCCAGTCGCGTCGCGCTGCACGGTGATCACTGCGTCGAGCCGGTCGATCGCGATCAGCCCGAACCGCCTGGCCAGCGCCGCGCGCTCGCCCGCATCGGCGGAAATCTCGACGCGATGCTCCCCCTTGCCGATCGCATCCAGCCGCTGCGGCCGCGAAAACTCCGGCGCGATCATGCCAGCCGCCCCGTCAGCAGCGCATCGTGCGACACGCCCGCCAGGCCAGCGTAGAGCGCGCGCAGCCCCGCCGCCGAATGCGCCAGCGCCGCATCGCCCGGATGCTCGCCACGATACAGGTTGCGCAGCAACGCCTCGGCAAACGCCGCTGGCGCGGCCCCGTCCGCCAGCGCATCGCGATACGCCCCGATCCGCCCGCCGAGCAGCGCCATCATCTTGCCGATCCCCTTGCCGACCACGACGTCGCCGATCCCGATCTGGCGCAGCTGCCCGTCCATGTCCTCGACGAAACATTCGGTCAGGCGCGCGGTCGTCTCCGCCGCCTCGGCGTCATGCTCGATCCGCAGCATCACCATGGCGAGCACGCTGGCGATCATGTCGAAGCGGCCATTGACCGTATCGGGCACCGCGCCCGCCTCATACCAATGCGGTTCGCGCCCGCGCGCCACCACCGCCTGGTACAGCGCAGCCGCCGGGTTCTCCGGCTTGCGCCCGGTCAGCCTGTCCCACAATCGCATCGTTGTACTCCAATGTCTCTCGGCGCTTGTTTGCCGGAGCCGCCCCGCATATTGAGGGGAACGGCGCGCGATGCAATGCGCGGCCGTGCCCGTCTGGGGAGAGTGAGTTTGATGAAGTCCGCCCGTATCCTGACCGTCGCGCTGTGCGGCACGATTCTGCTCGGCACCAGTGCCTGTGTGAAGCCGCTGCGCGGGTATCAGGGCTATGTGGTCGATGCCGACCTGGTCAACTCGGTCCAGCCCGGCGTGGACAATCGCGAATCGGTGCTCCAGACGCTCGGCAAGCCGACGCTGACCAGCCAGTTCAACGAAGGCGAGTGGTATTATATCGGGCGCGAAACCCGCAATTTCGCGTTCAACAATCCCAGCGCAAAGCAGCAGACGACGCTGCGCATCCGCTTCGACGCGGCCGGCAACGTCACCGAGGTGACCCGCACCGGCGCGGAACAGATCGCCTCGATCGATCCGTCGGGCGAAAAGACCCCGACGCTGGGTCGCAAGCGCGGCTTCTTCGAGGATCTGTTCGGCAATATCGGCACGGTCGGCGCGCCCGGCACCGGCGGCGGACCCGGCGAAGGCCCGTAACTTCCCTTTCGCTCCGCTGAATCACGCGTTCCCGCGCCGTTCAGTCCGCGAGTCCTACTTTCTCCTCATGCCCAACCAATGGGCCGAGTCGAAGGAGGACGAAATGAGGAAATTCATCGCAACCGCGCTGATCGCCGCTGTCGCCATGCCGGTCATGGTGCCCGCCGCCAGCGCCCAGTCGCAGCGCGAAGTGCGCCGCGAGCGCCAGGACCTGAGGGAAGAGCAGCGGGAGCTGCGCGACGCCCGCCGCTATGGCGACCGCCGCGATGTTCGCCGCGAGCAGCGCGATGTGCGCGAAGAACGCCGCGAGTATCGCGATGCGGTGCGGGATCGCAACCGCCGCTGGGGCAATGACGACTGGCGCGGCTGGCGTGAGCGCAATCGCGGCATCTATGCCCGTGGCAGCTGGCGCGCGCCGTTCCGCTATCAGGGCTTCCGCACCGGCGTTCGCATCGCCCCGACCTATTATGGCAGCCGCTATTACATCAGCGATCCGTGGCGCTACCGCCTGCCCCCGGCCGGCCGCTACCAGCGCTGGGTGCGTCACTATGACGACGTGCTGCTCGTCGACACCCGTCGCGGCGTCGTGGTGCGGGTCTATCGCAACTTCTTCTGGTAAAACATGAAAATGGCCGCGCCGACGGATACGCTGTCGGCGCGGCCTTTACTATGTTGCGGTCCCGAAAGGGTAGGACCAGCTGCGATAACGCGCCGAGTCCGCTTTGGTTCAGCGGACGGTAAACAGCACCTGATCGACCACGCGCCCGCCCGGAGCCACCAGCCGCAACTGATGCCGCCCCGGGCCTGCGAGCACCAACGGCCGTGCATCGGCGCTGCCCAGATCGCGCCCGTCGAGCAGCAGCCGGTGGCCGATCACTTCCCCTGACACGCTGATCGCCATGCGTTGCCGCTCGATCGGGATATCGGGATCGAGCGCATAGACGCTGCCCGCCACCGGGCTGACGATCCGCGGCCGCCGCGCCACCGCGGGTGCCGCCGCAACCTGCGTCATTCCGGTCCCGGTCAGGAAATATTCGCGGCGCGGCTGCTCGATATTGCCGCCGAAGCTGACCTGCCGCTCCTCGATTCCCTTGGGCCGCTCGGGCGCGCGCCCGGGCTGGCTAGCGTGCAGTGCCATCATCACGTCGCGCCACACCGGTGCCGCGCCGCTCGTCCCCGAAACGGCGCGCATCGGATCCCCCTCCAGATTCCCGACCCACACGCCGACCGTGTAGCGATCGGAAAAGCCGATGCACCAATTGTCGCGCATCGCCTTCGACGTCCCCGTCTTCACCGCCGCCCAGAAAGGCAGGCGCAGTGCCGAATCCATGCCAAAGGTCGACGCCCGCGCCGCCGGATCGGCGAGCATGTCCGCCACCAGCCACGCCGCCTGCGGGGTCGTCGTTACCCGATCCGCTTCCGCCTTGGCATCCGCCTCGACCCGCAGCGGCGACCAGCGCCCGCCCCGCGCCAGGCTGCGATAGGCGGCAACCTGCTCCACCAGAGTCACCTCCGCCGACCCCAGCGCCAGGCTGAATCCGTAATAATTGCCGCTTTCGGTCAGCCCGCGATAGCCGCTGTCCCACAGCCGGTCGCGAAACGCCTCCACCCCGGTCAGGATCAGTGTCCGCACCGCCGGAACGTTGAGCGACCCGGCCAGCGCCGATCGCGCGCTCACCGGCCCCTTGAACGCACGGTCGTAATTCTGCGGCACATACAGGCCCGACGCGGTGTCAAGCTGCACCGGACTGTCGTCGAGAATCGAGGCTGGGGTCAGATACCCCTTCTCGATCGCCTGCGCGTAGAGGAAGGGCTTCAGCGTCGAACCCGCCTGACGATAGCTCGCCGCCCCATCGACCGACGGCGCGGTCGATGCGCCCCCGATCCCGCCGACCCAGGCCAGAATCTCGCCGGTCGCATTGTCCGCAACGATCACCGCCCCGTCGCGTGCGCGCGTCCCACCCAGCCCGACCAGCTGCCGGCGCAGCGCGCGGATCGCGACGCGCTGGACGTCGAGGTCGATGGTCGTCTTCACCCGCAACCCCGGCTGGGTCAGCATCCGGTTCGCCAGATGCATCGCGAGGCCGGGATCGAGCGCCAGGCTGCGCGCCGGCCCCAGCATCGACGCCGCCGCTCCGGCAAAGCGGCTGCAGTCCTGCTCCCGCGACAGCGCACACGCCCGCCGCGCCACCGCATCCGCGCCCGCCGCCGGATCGGGCAGCAACGCCGCGAGCAGCAGTCCATCGTCGCGAGTGAGCGCATCGGGCGTCTTGCCGAACAGCCCCAATGCCGCCGCGCCAATCCCCTGCGCCTCACCCCGAAACCCGGCCAGGTTGAGATAGGCCTCAAGGATCTCGTCCTTGCTCCACCCGCGCTCCAGCGCCGCCCCGGCGCGCATCTGGCGCAGCTTGTCGATGAACCCGCGCGATCCCGGCGCGTCCAGATCGGGCGCCAGATAGGCCGCGACCTGCATCGACAGCGTCGACGCCCCGCGCGCGCGCTTGCCCTCCAACCGGTCGCGGATCGACCCGGCGACCGCCCACCAATCGACGCCGTCATGGTCGCGAAACCGGCGATCCTCGGCATTGGCAATCGCCTCGACCGCCTCGGGCGCGATCTTGTCGAGCGGCGTCCACGCCAGCCGCCGCGCCTGAAAATCGACCCGCGAGCTGTCGAGCAACCGCCCCTCGCGGTCGTACAGCCACGCCTCGGACGGCTTCCACTCCGCCACCGTCGTGCGATGTGACGGCAAGGGCGGCGGCAGCGTCGCCCAGTCCACCGCGACATGCACCCCGGCGAGTGTCAGGATCGCCGCAACCGCAATGCGCGGCCCGCTCCACCATGCGCGGTGCGTGACGGCTTCGGCGCGGGTCCACAGGCGCTGAAGCCAGTGCCAGAGCTTCTCCACCCTCGTCACCCCGGCCTTGTGCCGGGGTCCACCGCGAGGCGAGCGCGAAGCAAAAGGCTGGAGCACCGGACGTGCGGCGACGTGGACCCCGGCACAGGGCCGGGGTGACGACTGGATGTCGGCTTACGCATCACACCGGGCCCACTCACCTCACCGCTGCGCCACCACCATCGGCTGGTTCGGCACCGCCGCGCGGATTTCGGGCGAATACATCGCCTCGACCCGGCTCGGCGGCAGCTGCAACCGGCCCGCCGCATTGAGCCGCATCGCATAGCTCACGCTGTGCGTGCCGCGCGGCATCCATGCGAAGTAGCCGCGCCACGCATCGCGCCCGCGCTCGACATAGCTGGTTCCGCCAGCGCCCGTGCCCTCGGCCAGCATCTGCGATTGCCCGCCCAGCGACCCGATTACCGTCGCGCCCGCCGGCACCGGATCGCTGATCACCACCCAGCTGCGATCCGCACTCGCCTCGACCGTCAGCGTCACCTTGAGCACGTCGCCGCGGGTCAGCACGCCCTTGGTCTTGGCCTGCACCACCTCGACCGTGCGGGTCAGCTTGTAGCCGGCGTTGAGCGGCTGGGTCAGCGGCACCGCCGCCTTGACCTGCACGCTCGCCCACG
>NZ_LSJM01000248.1 GCF_001557215.1 Sphingomonas sp. CCH9-E2
TAGCCCTCGCTTTCCCCGACCGCATCGCGCGCCCGCCAGCCGAGGCCCAGGTCTCGCCCGATGCGTCGCGGCGGCGCGCGATGCGGTCGGGGAAAGCGAGGGCTATGCACCGAGCAACCTGTTCGGCGCTGGACTCGGCGCTGGCTGGTGCGGAAGGCGCGAGCTTCGCCCAGCGCTCGGCGAGCTTCCACGCAGCCTCCGCACGCTGGCCGCGTTCGCTCCGCCAGCGGCGCATCCGCGACTCGAGATCGGTGTCGGTCCCGCCCAGTCCGCGCTCGCCCAGCAGCACCGCGACCCGCGCGGCGGTAGCGGCCATGCCCAGCTCGCCCGCGCGCACCAGCATATGCCCGAGCCGGGGCGGGAGCGGGAGCGCGGCAATCGCCTTGCCATGCTGCGTCGGGCGGCCATCGGCATCGAGCGCGTCAAGCGTCGTCAGCCGCGCGCGTGCCTCGGCCACGGCGGCGGCGGGCGGCGCGTCGAGCCAGCGCAAGTCGCGCGGGTCCGCCACCCCCCATAATGCGCAGTCGAGCGTCAGCGCGGATAAGTCGGCCTCGAGGATCTCGGGCGGGTCATAGGGCGCCAGGCCCGCGGTCGCCGCCGCTTCCCATAGCCGATAGGCGACCCCCGGCCCCTGCCGTGCCGCGCGGCCGGCGCGCTGCGTCGCGGACGCCTGGCTCGCGCGCTCGGTGACAAGCCGCGTCATCCCCGCCGCGCGGTCGTAGCGCGGGCGGCGCGCCAGTCCCGAGTCCACCACGACGCGGATGCCATCGAGTGTGAGCGAGGTTTCGGCGATCGACGTCGCCAGCACGATCTTGCGCCGCCCGGTCGGATCGGGGGCGATGGCGGCGCGCTGGGCTGCGGGGTCGAGGCTGCCGTGCAACTTGTGGACGATGGCACCGGGAATGTCGCCCAGCCGCTCGGCGGTCCGCTCGATCTCGGCAACGCCGGGCAGGAAGGCGAGGATACCGCCCTCCGCCTCGCGCAGCGCCTGGCGGATCGCGGCGGTAACCGGTTCGTCGATCCGCGCCTCGGCCGGGCGGCCGAGATGGCGCAGCTCGAGCGGATAGCTGCGCCCTTCGCTCTCGATCACCGGCGCGCCATCCATCAACCTGGAGAACCGCGCGCCGTCGAGCGTCGCCGACATTGCCACGATCCGCAGGTCGGGCCGCAACGCCCCCTGCGCATCCAGCGCCAGCGCCAGCCCGAAATCGCTGTCGAGGCTGCGTTCATGCACCTCGTCGAACAGCACCGCGCAGACCCCGGCCAGTTCGGGATCGGCCTGAATGCGGTTGACGAAAATCCCCTCGGTGACGACCGTCACCCGCGTCGCCGCGGACCGCCGTGTGTCCATCCGCGTGGCATAGCCAAAGGTACCGCCGACCTTCTCCACCGCCAGCGCTGCCATGCGTTCGGCAGCGGCGCGCGCGGCGAGGCGGCGGGGGGAGAGCAGCAGGATTTCGCCATCGCACCACGGCTCGCTCAGCAGCGCGGGGGCGACCGCTGTCGTCTTGCCGGCTCCGGGCGGGGCGACCAGCACCGCATTGCTGCCACCACGCAGCGCGGCAAGCAGGTCGGGCAGGACGGCATGGATCGGCAGGTCGGTCACCCGACTGCCCTACGCAATTCGGCGCGTCGCTTGAACCCGCGATGGCACCGGATCGCGCGGCGCGCGTTGCGCCCAATCGGAAAGGAGACACGATATGGCACGCACGGTTTCGAGCTTTACGGTCGCGGCAGACGGCAAGGGCGATTATCTGCTCAATTTCGAGGATGAGGATGGCGAGACGATCGAGCTGACCGCCAGCTTCGAACAGCTCGACCTGATCGCCGACGCGATCGGCGAAGCGCTCGACGCGGACGAGGAAGACGCGCTCGGCGTCGATGATGATGCGGACGAGCCGGTCGAGGAGTGAGCTTTCAATCCTCCCCCGCAAGGGGGAGGTGGCAGCGTAGCTGACGGAGGGGGAGGAAGCGCGGCGGCAAGAGGCTCAAGCACACAGCCGTCCTCCCCCTCCGTCGCCTCCGGCGCCACCTCCCCCTGGCGGGGGAGGATATAAGTGCCAGTTCAATACGCCCGCGCGACCGCGAACTCGACCGCTTCGATCATCGCTTCCTTCGCTGCACTAGCGGGGAAGCCGCCGATCGCGTCGATCGCGCGCTGGCCGTAATGGCGCGCGCGGGCGAGCGTGTCGTCGACCGCGCGGCTCGAGCGCACCAGCTCAACCGCGTGGGCGAAGTCTGCGTCATCGTTGCGGCGGCCCAGCACCGCCTCGCGCCAGAAGGCGCGCTCTTCCTCATTCCCGCGGGCATAAGCGAGGATGACGGGCAGCGTCATCTTGCCCTCGCGGAAATCGTCGCCCGCGTCCTTGCCCATCGTGCCCGCGTCGGAGACATAATCGATCGCGTCGTCGACCAGCTGGAACGCGATGCCGAGGTTGCGGCCATAGGCGTCGAGGGCGGATTCGTCGGCTTCGCTGCGTTCGGCGACAACGGCGGCGATGCGGCAGGCGGCGGCGAACAAGGCGGCGGTTTTCGCGCCAATGATGTCGAGATAGCGCCCCTCGTCCAATTCGACACGGCGCGCGGCGGTAAGTTGATTCACTTCCCCTTCCGCGATCACCGCGCTGGCGTTGGACAGAATCTTGAGCACCTTGAGGCTGCCATCCTCGACCATCAGCTCGAAGCTGCGGCTGAACAGGAAGTCGCCGACCAGCACGCTCGCCGGATTGCCCCAGATGAGGTTGGCGGTGCGCTTGCCGCGGCGCATATCGCTGCCGTCGACGACATCGTCGTGGAGCAGCGTCGCGGTGTGGATGAACTCGACTGCCGCCGCGAGGCGATGGTGGCGATTGCCCGGATAATCGAGCAGCCGCGCGCTCGCCAGCGTCAGCATCGGGCGCATGCGCTTGCCACCGCCCGCGATGAGGTGCCCGGCGAGTTCGGGAATCAGCGGGATCTGTGACTGCATCCGGTCGAGGATGACCGAATTGACATGGTTCATGTCACCCGCAACCAGCGCGATCATCGGCTCGAGCGAGGGGGCGGCACTGCGGCCGATGCGATGGATGGTCGCGCTCATGGCGACGCGATGGCGGCAACTTGCCGTAAAGGCAAGTGGCTGGGGCTTGCGTGGGGCCGAAAGCGCGGCAAGAAGGCGCGGGACCGGGCCGGTGCCACATGCCGAGGGGCGAGAATCATGACCGAAGAGACGCTGCAGCGCTATCGCCAGAGCATCGACCGGATCGACGCGGCGCTCGTGTTCCTGCTGGCCGAACGGTTCCAGATCACCCAGGCAGTCGGGCGGTTCAAGGCCGAGACCAACCTGCCCCCCGCCGATCCCGATCGCGAGGAGCGGCAGATCGCGCGGCTGCGTCAGCTTGCCGCCGAAGCCGATCTCGACCCCGAATTCTCCGAGAAATTCCTGCGCTTCATCATCGATGAAGTGATCCGCCATCATGCCCGGATGCAGGACGATCCGGGAACCGCGTGACGCGCGGTGCGCTTTGGCGCCTGGCACAGCGATCAAAGGGGCAGGGGCAGTGATCGAAGACACGCTGATCTTTTCGCCTGAGGATGTCGACCTGTCGCGCTCGCCGCTGCGCGGGACGCTCGACGCCGACACCTATGTGCTCGGCGCGTTCAACCCCGGCCTTACGCGGCTGCCCGGCGGCAATCTGCTGCTGATGGTCCGCGTCGCCGAAGCGCTGACCGAGCCGGTGGCGGGCGATTGCGCGCGTGCGATCCGCTGGACCTCCGATGGCTATGTGCTCGATTCCTATCCGCTCGCTGCCATCGAGATGGACGATCCGCGCACCTTTCGCCTGCGTGGCACCGGCCCGCGCCTGTCGGGCCTGACCTCGCTCTCCTGGCTGTTGCCGGTCGAGATTTCGGGCGACGGGCGCAGCGTGGTGAAGGTGCATTACGACAAGGCGATCGCGCCGTCTGCGTCGTTCATGGGGCTGGGGGTCGAGGATGCGCGGATCAGCCTGATCGGCGGTGCCTGGTACATGACCGTGTGCGCGGTGTCGGACGAGCGGCAGTGCACCGCGCTCTACCGCTCGGTCAACGGGCTCGACTATCGCTGCGAAGGGATCGTCCTCGATCACCAGAACAAGGATATGTGCCTGTTCGAAGGGAAGGTCGGCGGCAGGTTCATGGCGCTGACCCGCCCGCTCGGCGAAGCCTGGTTCGCGCCGCCGCCGGACAGTCCCTATACCGGCGGCCCGGCGATCCAGCTCGCCCAGTCGCCCGATGCGCTGCACTGGAAGCCGCTCGACGCGCCCGGGCTGCGTGCGCGGCGCGGCACGAGCACCAACCGGCGCATGGGCGGGGGCACGCCGCCGGTGCTCACGCCGCAGGGCTGGCTGATGCTGTATCACGGCGTCGAGCAACACGCCGCGGTCGGTGCCTATCGCACCTTCTGGGCGCTGCTCGATCGCGACGATCCCGCGCGCGTGCTGCGACAGGAGGATGGGACGCCGCTGCTGGAAGAGTTGCCCGCGCTCACCGCTGCGTTTGCCGAGCGCCGCTATCTGCCCGCGCCGGTGGTGTTCACCACGGGTATCGTCGATGCAGGCGATACGTGGATCGTTGCCAGCGGCGAGGCAGACCTGGCGTGCCGCATTTCGCATATTCCCAAAGCGCAGTTTGAATAGAGTTGGGCGCGGACCCGCGCCGCCATTCAGCGCAGCTCAATTCAAATCACACTAAGCCTTCGCAGTGGCACAATTTTGCGACAAAGCGCGGTTAGTGCGCCCCTGCCGGACTGCGGCCGGTCGGTAATTTCGGTTGTGGAGTAAGTGGATGCGGCAAGCGGCGTGGATCATGGCAGCATTGATGACGACCGCCTCGCCCGCGGCGCTGGCCGCGCCTCAGGCCGGATCGCCGCCGTCCGGGACGGCACCGCAGCAAGCGGAACCGGAGCAGGAAGCCGGCGCGCCCGGCGGCGCTATGGGCGACGAGGTCGAGGAAGTGGTCATCACCGGCAGCGCACCGCGCGGATCGGTGCCCGGAGACGTCAAGCCCGAGCTGGTGCTCAACCCCGCCGATATCCGCGCTTATGGCGTTGGCTCGCTCGCCGAACTGCTGACCGAGCTGGAGCCGCAGACGCGCAGCGGGCGAGGGCGCGGCGGCGGCGCGCCGGTGCTGCTGCTCAGCGGGCGGCGCATCTCCGGCTTCGGCGAAATTCGCGACATCCCGCCCGAGGCGATCGAGCGGATCGACATTCTGCCCGAAGAGGCTGCGCTGAAGCTTGGCTATCGCGCCGATCAGCGGGTGGTGAACATCGTGCTGCGGCGCCGCTTCCGCGCGTTCACCGTCGAACTCGATGGCAGCACCGCCAC
>NZ_LSJM01000249.1 GCF_001557215.1 Sphingomonas sp. CCH9-E2
GGTCGTTGGCTTTGGCGTTCGCGATGGCCGCGTCGCTGCTGCCGGTGCGGGTGGCGCTGGCGACGGCGTCCCACAGGCCGATATGGGCTTCGCGCAGGGCGGCGAGACGCGCTTCGTAGGGGAGGGCGGGCAAGTCGGCGCGGTCGATGACGGCGGCGATCAGGCGCCAGAACTGGTTTTGCGGGTGCGCGTAATATTGGCGCGCGGCGAGGCTGCGCTCACCGGGCAGGCTGCCGCACACGAGCACGCGGGTGCGGGCGTCGGTGACGGGCGGGAAACTGGCCTTGCGGCTCATGCGACGGGGGCGATGTCGGTGTGGATGAAGTCGTCGCCCTTGAAGAGCAGGGGCTGGCCGGTGGATTTGGCGAGTGCGTAGGCGAAGCAATCGCCGAAATTGAGGCGGGCGGGGTGGTTGCCCTTGCCGTAGGTTCGATAGGCGACGGCGCCGATCTCAGCCTGTTCAACGGTGACCGGAGCGATGTCGATCGGAAACAGGCGCAGAAGTTCGTCGAGGCGGGGGCGAAGGCTGCGGTCGCGGCGGCGCGACAACACCACCTCCAGCTCGACCCAGCTGCCCGCCGACATTTGTCGGGAAGGGGCGAGGGCGAGCAAGCGCGTCAGGGCGTCCTGATCCGGTTCGCCGATCAGGATCGCAATGATCGCCGAGGTGTCGACGATCATTTCGGCAGGCCGTCCTCATCATAGATTTCATCCATGATCTCCTTGGACGTCTTGCCATGCCATTCGGGTGGCATTTCGGCCCGGAACTGCCGGCTGATTTCCCGCACGGCGGCGATCTTTTCCTCGATCTCGGCCTCGCGCTTGCGGGCTTTTTCCTCGAGGGCTTCCTTGATCGTCTCGGTCACGCTCTTGCCGAGCTGTCGGGCGAGGTCGCGCGCCAGTTCGACGGTTGCTGCGTCCTTGATGTTGAGTTGCGCGCCCATGTCTACCTCCAGCCTCGTGTCCTCTACCATGGTCCGTGCGGGGCGACCAGCGGCGGGGTGGGGCAAGCCGGTAGCAGTGCCCGCATAGTTTCGCTTGCTTGCGGCGCGGCGGGGGCAGTGCCTATGTTCCGCCCATGAAAGTTGCACAGGATACCATCGCGCTGATCGGCAACACCCCGCTCGTCCGGCTGAAAGGGCCGAGCGAGGCCGCCGGGTGCGAGATTTTCGGCAAGTGCGAATTCGCCAATCCCGGCGCGAGCGTGAAGGATCGCGCGGCGCTGTTCATCGTCGAGGATGCCGAGGCGCGCGGACTGATCGCGCCGGGCGGAACGATCGTCGAGGGGACGGCGGGCAATACCGGCATCGGGCTGGCGCTGGTCGCCAATGCCAAGGGCTACAAGACGATCATCGTCATGCCCGAGACGCAGAGCCGCGAGAAGATGGACACGCTGCGCGCATTGGGTGCCGAGCTGGTGCTGGTGCCGGCCGCGCCCTATTCGAACCCCGGGCATTTCGTGCACACGTCGCGGCGGATCGCCGAGGAGACGCCGAACGCGATCTGGGCGAACCAATTCGACAATATCGCCAATCGCCGCGCGCATATCGTCGGGACGGCGGAGGAGATCTGGACCCAGATGGAGGGGCGGATCGACGGCTTTACCTGTGCCGCCGGGACCGGGGGCACGATTGCGGGCGTCGGCCTTGGCCTCAAGGAAAAGGACGAGAAGGTCCGCATCGCGCTGAGCGATCCGCATGGCGCGGCGCTGTTCAACTATTATGCGCATGGCGAGCTGAAGGCCGAAGGGTCGTCGGTGGCCGAGGGAATCGGGCAGGGGCGGATCACCGCGAACCTGGAAGGCGCGCCGATCGACACGCAGTTCCGCATCTCCGACGAAGAGGGGATGGAGTGGGTGCGCCGGTTGCTGGCCGAAGAGGGGCTGTGCCTGGGGCTGTCGTCCGGGATCAATGTCGCGGGCGCGGTCGCGCTGGGGCGCGAATTGGGGCCGGGCGCGCGGGTCGTGACGATCCTGTGCGATACGGGATTTCGTTATCTTTCAACGCTGTACAACCCGGAATGGCTGCGACTCAAGGGGTTGGCTGCGGCCGATTGACCGGGACGCCGTCAATGCAAGTGACAAAACGGGGTTCGACAATCGGCTGTTAAGGCGTTACATTTATGCCACAGCTTATGAAGTCGATGCCCAGCGATCCTCAATCCAGCATGCAGCGGGTCCGCGTCGGACTGACCGGGCTTGCCAGCGTGCTGCTGCTGATGGGGGTCGCCAGCGCGGTCTTTTCGTCGGCGCGGGACGAGGCGCCGGTGCTCGCCGAAGGGGCGCCGAAACCCGACGTGGTCGCCAACATGACCGAGGGCATGGTCACCAACAGCGCCGCCGAGCCGAAGGACGAGCCGATCGCCGAGCTCGGCATCGCCCCGCGCACCGCTGAATCCCCCGCGCCCGACGTGACGCCAGCCCCCGCCGCCGGGGAATGAGCGCCGCCGTCCCGCGACTCCGCGCCGCATCGCGGGAATTTCCGGGAATTGCCGCCATTGTCCGCCTGTCCTGCCCGAAAGGCGGCGGATCGATCGATTTTGCCCTGCCAGCCCAACAGAACATAAGGTGTTCACTTAACGAATGAAGTGAAAACAGCGGTAACCCAAGGCATAAAGTGGGGCAAATTACCGCGAAATCCCGAGTTCAGGCATTGAAAACCCGGACCGCTTGCGATAGGCCAGCGGTTAACAGGGTAACCTTTATCGTCGGCCATCATGGGTCCGGGGCGTGCGATGGCGCGCCGCGACAGGCGGAGAGGCGTGCCCGGGAGGCAAGGGGCAAGGGTGGCACGCAGCGGCTACAGAGGGGTCGGCTTACAGCTGGTGGACGACAAGGGTCGTGTCGCCATCCCCTCGGCCCTGCGCGCGACGCTGGAGAAGAACAGCGGCCACCCGACCGACAGCAAGGAAGCCCGCGTCGCGATCCTGTCGCCGCACGAAACCGACAAATGCCTGGTCGCTTATGACGAGCCCTATTTCGATGTGGTGATGGAGCGGCTCGACGCGCGCGCCACCGAATTTGCCGGCGATCGCGGGCAGGCCGATGCCAATATCTGGCGCGACGGCGTGGGGGCGAGCGAGAATATCGCGTTCGATCCGTCGGGCCGGTTCGTCCTGCCGGGCATGCTTGGGCACCTCGCGGGGATTCCCAAGGGTAGCTACGCGTTCTTCATGGGCGTCGGCGCGATGATCGAGCTGTGGAACCCGCGCACCTTGCTCGACCATCCGACCATCTCCGAACAGATCAAGGCGGCGTGCCGTTACTGCCTGGAAGAGAAAGGGGTGGTGCTGTGACCGCGCCCCTGACCGACATCGTCGTTAACCAGGATCGTCCACATATTCCGGTGATGCTGGCCGAGGTGCTCGATGCGCTCGCGATCCAGCCCGGCGAGCGCCATGTCGACGGGACGTTCGGTGCTGGTGGCTATACGCGCGCGTTCCTCGAGCGGGGCGCCGAGGTGGCCGCCTTCGATCGCGATCCCGACGCGATCGAAGGCGGTCAAGCCCTTGTCAACGCGAGCGAAAATCGCCTGATCCTGATCCAGTCGCCCTTTTCCGCGATGGATCGGGAACTGGAGGCGCGGGGGCTGTCGCCGGTCGATGGCGTGACGCTGGATATCGGCGTGTCGTCGATGCAGCTCGACCAAGCGGAGCGCGGTTTCAGCTTTCAGGCGGACGGTCCGCTGGACATGCGGATGGACCAGTCCGGCATGACGGCGGCCGAATTGGTTAACGAAATCAGTGAGTCTGATTTAACCACGATATTGCGGAATTACGGGGAAGAAAAACAGGCCCGACGTGTGGCACAAGCGATTGTGAAGGCACGGCCTCTCGCGCGCACGGGGGACCTGGCCAATGTGGTGCGGCGGGCCCTTGGCTATCGTCCGCATGAGAAGAAGGACCCGGCCACCCGGACCTTCCAGGCGATCCGGATTCACCTCAACCGCGAGCTCGACGAGCTTGAGGAAGGGCTGGTTGCGGCCGAGCGGGCGCTGAAGCCGGGCGGGCGGCTGGCGGTGGTGACGTTCCACAGCCTGGAAGACCGGATGGTCAAGAAATTCCTGCGCGAACGCAGCGGGAGCGAGCCGACGGGATCGCGGCATCGCCCGATGGTCGCGGCGGAACAGGCGCCGAGCTTCGAACCGCCCGCAAAGGCGATCCGGGCCGGCGAGGATGAGATTGCGGTGAACCCGCGTGCCCGGTCCGCGACTTTGCGTGTCGCGCGGCGCACGGCGGCACCGGCGTGGCGTTGAGGAGGCGGTGATGGCGATCAAGGCGTTGAGCGGCTTTGGATGGTTTCTGACCGGCGTGATCGTGGCGCCGGCCTGTTACCTCGTGTCGTCGCAGGTCGCGGCGGAGCGGTCGAAGGTCGAGGCGGTCGAGCGTGCCATCGCGCAGGCGCACAAGGATATCCGGGGCCTTGAGACCGAGTTCGACACGCGCGCCAACCTCGCCCAGCTCGAGCGCTGGAATGGCGAAGTGATGCGCTACACTGCGCCGACTCCGCGCCAGTTCCTGGGCAGCGACACCGAACTGGCGGCGCTGCGTCCGATGGAGGGTGACGGCACCGCCGAGCGCTACGCCGCGATGGTGGTGCCGCAGGGCATGCCCGAAGTGATGAGCGGTCCGGCGGTGGCAAGCGATGCGGTCGCGGCGGTCAAGCCGGTGGCCGAGAAGGCGGTTGTTGCCAAGACGCCAGCCGGACCCGTCGGGGTAGCGGCTGCGGCTGTCGCCAAGCCGAAGCGCGTGACGATGCCGACCCCAGTGGTGGCGAAGGACGCGGCGGTGGCATCGCTGGACAGCAAGCTGCTCAAGGACTCGAGCTTTGGCGACCTGATGCAGGGCGTCCGCGCAGAGGCGCGTAAATTGCGGTGACGGTGCTGGTCGCCCCAGCGCCGCGGATCCGCGCACGCGACGGCAAGGGTGCGTCGCCGATTGCGGTCGCGCATATCCGCCTGATGATCCTGACGCTGCTGTTTGCGGCGGCGTTTGCGGTGATCGTCGGGCGGCTGGCGCTGCTGGCGGTCTTTGCCGAGCCGCAGCGGACGCCGAGCGTCAATGCGATGCTGGTCCCGCTGCGCGGCGATCTGGTTGACCGCAACGGCGCGCCGCTGGCCCGCACGATCGATGCCTGGTCGATCGGCGTGCGGCCCGACCGCGTGATTGGCGACAAGGCGGCGCTGGCGCAGATGCTGGCCGCGACGCTGCCGGGCAAGAGCGCGGCGGACTATGCCAAGCTGCTCAACAGCGACGCGAAGTTCACCTATCTCAAGCGCCGCGCGGTGCCCGAACTGGTCGCCGCCGTCCATGCGCTGGGCGAGCCGGGGATCGAGTTCGCGCGCGAACCGCAACGGCTGTATCCGCAGGCGACGCTGGCGGCGCACGCGCTGGGCTTTGTCGATTTCAACGGCAAGGGCGTCAGCGGGATGGAGCATATCCTCGATCGCCAGCTGACCGACCCGGCGCAGCGCGGCAAGCCGGTGGCGCTGTCGATCGACCTGCGCGCGCAGGCGGCGCTCGACAGCGAACTGGGCACGGCGATGGCGACGTTCCAGGCGCGCGGTGCGGCGGGCGTGATCCTGGACGTGGCGACGGGCGAAGTGGTGGCGATGACGTCGCTGCCGACCTTCAACCCCAATAACGTCAAGGGCGCGAACCCCGAGCATTTCCGCAATAATGTGACGCAGAGCGTGTACGAGCTCGGCTCGACGTTCAAGCCGCTGACCATGGCATTCGCGATCGAGAGTGGCGTCGCGCCGTCGATGTCGAAGCGCTATGACGCGACCGAGCCACTGCAGGTCGGCGGGTTCAAGATCCGCGACGACCATGCGCAGAAGCGCTGGCTGAACATCCCCGAGACGCTGATCCATTCGTCCAACATTGCCACCGCGCGGATCGCCGACGAGCTGGGCAAGGAGCGGATGGAGGCGATGTTCCGCGGCCTGGGCTTCGACACCAAGGCGCCGATCGAGCTGGGCGGTGTCGCCGGGCCGCTATGGCCGAAATATTGGGCGCGCACCACGGTGATGACCACGGCCTATGGCCATGGCATCGCCGTGACGCCGCTGCATCTGGCCAGCGCCTATGCCGCGATGGTCAATGGCGGGGTGTGGCGTCCGGCGACGCTGCGCAAGATCGAGCCGGGCAAGGTGCCGGCCGGGCGGCGGATCATTTCCGAGGCGACCAGCGCCCGGATGCGCCAGCTGATGCGCCTGATCGTCACCCATGGCACGGGCAGCAAGGCCGATGCGCCGGGCTATCGCGTTGGCGGGAAGACGGGCACTGCGGAAGTTCCCGGGCGCGGCGGATATCAGCGCAACAAGAACGTCTCGACCTTCGCAGCGGCTTTTCCCATGGACGCACCGCGCTATGTGGTGCTGGTGATGCTCGATTCGCCGATCGGTAATGCGCAATCCGCAGGCCAGTCCACCGCCGGGTGGACCGCGGCCCCCGTCGTTAACCGCGTCGTGATGCGCACCGGCGCGATGCTGGGCGTCGTTCCCGACGAGCGCCGCGACGTCGACGTGTCCGACCTCACCCCGCTGCTGTGGCATGCCGAAGCCAAGGGCAAGCCTGCGGTCGCGGCGGCGCTGGGCACGGGGGTGGACGAGTGAAGCTCGCTGACCTGACCGGTGGGGACGAGCAGGACATCGTCACCGGCTTTGCCATCGATCACCGCAAGGTCGCGCCGGGCACCGTGTTCGGCGCGTTTCGCGGCATGCGCTTCAATGGCGAGGACTATATCGCCGAGGCGATCGCGCGCGGGGCCATCGCGGTGGTGGCGCGGCCGGAAGTGACGGTCGAAGGCGCGGCGCATATCGCGAGCGACCATCCGCGCACCGAATTTGCCCGGATTGCGGCGCGCTTCTTCGCGCCCTTCCCCGAGACGTCGGTGGCGGTCACCGGGACCAATGGCAAGACATCGACGGTCGAGATGGTGCGACAGCTGTGGCGGATGGCGGGGCATCATGCCGCGTCGATCGGCACGCTGGGGGTGACGACGGCGGGCGAGACGGCGTCGACCGGACTGACGACACCCGATGTCGTGACGTTCCTGTCCAATGTCGCAGGGCTGGCGCGCGAGGGCGTGACGCATCTGGCGTTCGAGGCATCGAGCCATGGCCTGTCGCAATATCGCACCGAGGGGCTACCGGTGGCGGCGGCGGCGTTCACCAATCTGAGCCGCGATCACCTGGATTATCACAAGGACATGGCGGACTATCTGACCGCCAAGTTGCGGCTGTTCGCCGATGTGCTCGATCCCGGCGGGACGGTGGTGGTGTGGGCCGACGATCCGCATAGCGAGCGGGTGATCGACATTGCGCGGATGCGCGGCAATCCGATCATCACCGTGGGCGAGCATGGCGACACGATCCGGCTGGTGTCGCGCGTGCCGACCCTGCTCGACCAGAAGCTGGAGATCGCATTCGGGGGCGAGACCTATCGCGTGGGCCTTCCGCTGATCGGGGGGTATCAGGCGGCGAATGCGCTGGTCGCGGCGGGGCTGGTGATCGGCACCGGGGGCGATCCGGCGCAGACCTTTGCCAATCTGGCGCGGTTGCAGCCGGTGCGCGGGCGGCTGGAGCGCGCGGCGATCAGCAAGACCGGGGCGCCGGTCTATGTCGACTATGCGCACACGCCCGACGCGATCGAGGCGGCGATTGCGGCGCTGAAGCCGCATGCGGTCGGGCGGCTGATCATTGTGCTCGGCGCGGGCGGCGACCGCGATCCGGGCAAGCGCGAACCGATGGGGCAGGCGGCAGCAGCCGGCGCGGACCTGGTGTTCGTCACCGACGACAATCCGCGCGGCGAAGATGCGGCGGCGATCCGGCGCGACGTGATGAAAGGCTGTCCCGACGCCACCGAGATCGGCGATCGGCGCGCGGCGATCATGGCGGCGGTTGCGGCGGCGGGATCGGAGGATATCGTGCTGATCGCCGGCAAGGGGCATGAGCAGGGGCAGATCGTGGGGGAACTGGTGCTGCCGTTCGACGATGTGAGCGTCGCGCGCGAGGCGGCGTCGTGAGGGGGACGTTCTGCAGGTTCCCCTCCCGCTTGCGGGAGGGGAACCTGCAGAACGTCCCCCTCACGACGCCGCCTCGCG
>NZ_LSJM01000250.1 GCF_001557215.1 Sphingomonas sp. CCH9-E2
CATCAACGAAAATGACAGCGTCGCCACCGCCGAAATCCGCTTCGGCGACAATGACCGCCTTGCCGCACGCGTCGCGCAAGCCGCCGATGCCAATGGCGTCGTGCTGCTCAGCGATATCGACGGCCTGTACGACCGCAACCCCGCCCTCCCCGGCGCGCAGCATATCGCGCAGGTCACCCAGATCGACGCGCGGATCGAGGGGATGGCCGATCGCGGCTCCGCGTCCGGCATGGGATCGGGCGGAATGGTGTCGAAGATCGAGGCAGCGCGGATCGCGGCCAGCGCCGGGGTCAGCCTCGCCATCGCCAGCGGTCGGATCGACCGCCCGCTCTCCGCCGACGCCCGCCACACCATCTTCCTCCCCGAGAAACGCACGCGCGCCCGCAAAGCGTGGCTGGCGGGTCGCCTCACCGCCAAGGGCAGCATCACGATCGACGCCGGCGCCGCAGCGGCGCTGACCGAAGGGCGCAGCCTGCTCGCGATCGGTGCCACGGGCGTGCGCGGGATGTTCTTCCGCGGCGACCTCGTGACCATCGAAGGCCCGAATGGCCCGATCGCACGCGGTCTCGCCGAATATGATGCGGGGGAAGCGCAGGCGATCCTCGGCACCCGTAGCGAGGACCAAAGCGAAATCCTCGGCTACTCCCCCCGCGCGGCGTTGGTGCATCGCAACCATATGGTGTTGCTGTGACTCTGACCCTCGCCCTCACCGGCGCGACCGGCTTCGTCGGCAAGGCGACCGTCGACCATGCCCTCGCCAGCGGCCATCGCGTCCGCGCGCTCACCCGCCGCGACCAGCCGCCACGCGACGGCGTCACCTGGATCCCCGGCAGCCTGGACGACGAAACCGCGCTCGCCCGCCTCGCCGAGGGGGCAGACGCGGTCCTCCACATTGCCGGCGTCGTCAACGCACCCACTCCCGCCGGCTTCATCACCGGCAATGTCGACGGCACGCACCGCATGGTCGCTGCAGCAGCGGGACTAGGCGTGCGCCGCTTCGTCCATGTCTCGTCACTATCCGCGCGCGAACCGGACCTGTCGCTCTATGGCAACTCCAAGGCGCTGGCCGAAGACGAAGTGCGCAAGTCCGGCCTCGACTGGACGATGGTCCGCCCGCCGGGAGTCTATGGCCCCGGCGACCTGGAGATGCGCGACGTCTTCCGCATGGCGAAGCTCGGTTTTGTCGTGCTGCCTCCGGCAGGCCGCGTGTCGCTGGTGCATGTCCGCGACCTCGCGCGGCTGCTGGTCGCGATGGCGGAGACCGATACGGGCCGCCACATTTATGAATGCGACGACGGGGTCGATGGCGGCTACAGCCATGCCGAGTTCGCCCGGTTGGTCGGCGGCGCAGTCGGCAAGCGGCCGATCCCGCTCCACGTCCCGCGCGCGCTGCTCCACTTTGTCGGCCACGCCGATCGCTTCCTGCGCGAGGCGAATGCCAAGCTCACGCCCGATCGCGCGGCCTATTTGAGCCACCCCGACTGGACCGCGACCCCGCACCACCGCCCGCCGGCGAACCTGTGGACCCCGCAGATCGCGACGCTCGACGGGCTGGTCGAAACGGCGGACTGGTACCGGTCGAACGGATTGCTTTAGGAACCGCAACCGCCCTTGAAATGTTGGATTTTCACTGCTTGGGTCGACCCATGGTTCCGGCCCTCCCCCACCCGCCATCGCGTCACGCCGACCGCCTGACACCGCGCATGACAACACCGCAAAATTGTCAGTTTCTCCTCCAAAGGGTGTCAGGCACCGCCCCGCTCCTCCCGCAATTCCGCCGCAATCGCTTGGCAGTGCCAGCCCACACCAGTAAGGACCGCGCATGAGCGACCGTAACGACATCTTTGAAACCGTCTCCGCCCAGATCGAACCCTTCAACAAGAAGGGCGTCGCGCTGACCGAAACCACGACCTTTGCCGGCGATCTCGAATGGGACAGCCTGACGGTGATGGATTTCGTTGCGGCGATCGAGGACGAGTTCGACATCATCATCACCATGAACATGCAGGCGGAGATCGAAACCGTCGGCCAGCTGGTCGATGCGGTCCAGAAGCTGAAGGGCTGAACTACGTGACCGAAGCCATTGCCACTTCCGACGCTCCGGCTCCGCTGACGGGCGACAAGCCCGATCTGATGAGCAAGTTCGACGCCATCATCGCGGAGCGCAAGGCGCTGCTCGATGCCGGCTTCACCGATCCCTATGCGGTGGTGATGGAGCAGGTGAAATCGCCGACAGAGGCGGTGATCAAGGGCAAGGACACGATCCTGCTCGGCACCTATAACTATATGGGCATGACCTTTGACCCCGACGTGATCGCGGCGGGCAAGGAAGCGCTCGACAAGTTCGGTAGCGGCACCAATGGCAGCCGCATGCTCAACGGCACCTTCCGCGACCATATGGAGGTCGAACAGGCGCTGCGCGACTTTTACGGCACCACCGGCGCGATCGTGTTCTCGACCGGATACATGGCCAATCTCGGCATGATCTCGACGCTGGCCGGCAAGGGCGATTACATCATCCTCGATGCCGACAGCCACGCCTCGATCTATGACGGGTGCAAACAGGGCGTCGCCGAAATCGTCCGCTTCCGCCACAACAGCGTCGAGGATCTCGACAAGCGGCTCGGCCGCCTCCCCGCCGAAGCCGGCAAGCTGGTGGTGATCGAGGGCGTCTATTCGATGCTCGGCGACATCGCCCCGCTCAAGGAAATGGTCGCCGTCGCCAAGAAGCATGGTGCGATGGTCCTGTCCGACGAGGCGCATTCGATGGGCTTTTACGGCCCCAACGGACGCGGCGTGTATGAGGCTTTGGGGTGTGAGGGCGATGTCGACTTCATCGTCGGCACCTTCTCCAAGTCGGTCGGTACCGTCGGCGGCTTCTGCGTGTCCAACCACCCGAAGTTCGAGGCGATCCGGCTCGCCTGTCGCCCGTACATCTTCACCGCCAGCCTGCCGCCCAGCGTCGTCGCCACCGCCGCGACCTCGATCCGCAAGCTGAGGACCGCGACCAAGAAGCGCGAACAGCTGTGGGACAATGCCCGCACGCTGCATGCCGGGCTCAAGGAAATGGGCTTCAAGCTTGGCACCGAACAGGCCGACAGCGCGATCATCGCGGTGATCCTGACCGATCAGGTACAGGGCGCGGCGATGTGGCAGACGCTGTTGGAAAACGGTCTCTACGTAAACCTGGCGCGTCCCCCCGCGACCCCGGCCGGCACCTTCCTGCTGCGCTGTTCGCTGTGCGCCGAGCATACGCCCGAGCAGATCCAGCGCATCCTGGGCATGTTCAAGGCAGCGGGCCAGGCGGTCGGCGTCATCGCCTGACCGCTGGCGCCGGTTGCTGCCCGGGCCTAGACAGTCAGCCATGCGCGAGACCAGCTATTCCCGCCTGATCCGCCGCTGGTCCGCGCTGGACTGGCGCGTGGGGTTGATGGCGGTGGTGGCGCTGCTCGGCTGCGCCGTCCTCGCGCTGCTGGTGGTAAACCAGCGCGATGCCGACGCCCAGCACCAGGCCGCGCTCGCCCGCCAGTCGGAGAGCTACGAAGTCATGGTCCTCGCGCAAAGCTTTGCCGCCAGTATGGCGCGGGCCGAAGCGACGCTGGGCCGCTACGTCGTCGCCGGCGAACGCGCGGTGGGGCGCGATTTCGTCGCCGAATGGCAGCGCGCCGGCGGCCAGCTCGGCCTGCTGGAACGGCGGGTGCGCGGCAATGCGGCGCAGGTCGACCGTGCCACCCGGCTGCGCAGTGCCTATGATGCCCGCGGCCTCGAACTGGCCGAAGTCGCCCGCAATACCGACCGCGGCCGCAACGCGGCGGCCTACGCCTTTTACAACGAGGCCCGCCGCTCGCCGCATCTCGCCACACTGTCGCGCGAAACCGGCGCGATCTTCGATGCCGAACGGCTGTTGCTCAACGCCCGCGCGGGCGAAGCGCGGCTGACCGCAGCGGGCGCGGCGGAGGAAACGCGCAATCTCGTCCTGTTCGGCGCCCTGCTTGCCGCCGGCGCGATCGCACTGGGCTGGCTCAATGTCCGGGCGATCCGCGAGCGTGCCGCCGCCGCGGCCGAGGCCGAGGCGCAGCGCGCGCGGTCGGAGGAGCTTCAGGCCGCCGTCGCCGCCGCAACCGCCGGGCTCCAGGCCGAAGCACGCGAACGCGCCGCCGCCGAGGAGAAGCTGCGCCAGGTTCAGAAGATGGAGGCGGTGGGCCAGCTGACCGGTGGGATCGCGCATGATTTCAACAATATGCTCGCGGTCGTTCTGGGCGGCATCGAACTCGCGAGGCGCAACCTGCCCGATGGTGCGGACGCCGCGCAGCGCCATATCGACAATGCGGCCGAAGGCGCGAACCGGGCCGCCGCGCTGACCCGCCAGCTGCTCGGCTTCGCCCGATCCGAAGCACTCGCGCCCGAAGCGATCGAACCGACCGAGCTGATTGCGGGCATGTCGGTTCTGCTCGACCGCACGCTCGGCGACGGGATCCGCGTCGAAACGCACAGCGAAGGCACGCAATGGAAGGTTTGGGCCGACCGGGTGCAGCTCGAAAATGCGCTGCTCAATCTGGCGGTTAACGCGCGCGATGCGATGGATGGGCGCGGTACGATCACAATCTCGTCGGGCCATGTCGCGCTCGACGGCGACGATGCCGGGGAGTGCGCGCCGGGCGATTATGTGCGCATCGCGGTGAGCGACACCGGCAGCGGCATGCCGCCCGAGGTGATCGAGCGGGCGTTCGAACCGTTCTTCACGACCAAGCCAGTCGGCAAGGGCACCGGCCTCGGCCTCAGTCAGATTTTCGGATTTGTCCGCCAGTCGGGGGGCGAGGTACGGATCGACTCGACCGTGGGTCAGGGCACGACGGTCACCATGTTCCTCCCCTGCCACGCCGCGACCGCGACCGCCGCCCCGACCGTCGAACGCGTCGGCCCGCGCGCAGGGCCGCACGGCGCGCTCGACATTCTGGTGGTGGAGGATGATCCGCGCGTCCTCACCGCCACGCTGGCCGCGCTCGAGGAACTGGGTCACCGCCCCGTCGCGTGCAGCGACCCGCTGACCGCGCCGCGCATCGTCGCAGGGATGCGCGCGCTCGACCTGGTGATCAGCGATGTGCTGATGCCGGGCCAGACCGGACCGGAAATGGTCGCGGCGCTCGCGCCGCAGCTGCGCTCGGTCGCCATCCTCTATGTCACCGGCTATGCCGGCGAGGGGGAAGAGGACCGGTTTGCGGGCCGTCCCGTGCTGCGCAAACCCTTTACCCTGGCCGGTCTGGAACAGGCGCTGGCGGATGCGATCGCGTTCCAGACACATGCCGACGCGGCGACAGGCTAGATTTACCCGCAACCTTCGATATAGCGGACACATTCCCGTCGGCGCGGCCGGCATGTGATCAGTTTGAAGGCGCGAACCAATTCGATGACCGCACTCGACCGGTACATGGCGCGCCTGATCGCGGTCCCGCTGATCTCGACGCTGCTGATCTCGGCGATGCTGCTGGTGCTCGACCGGATGCTGCGCCTGTTCGACTTCGTAGCGAGCGAAGGCGGCCCGGTCAGCGTGGTGTGGCAGATGCTCGCCAATCTGCTCCCCGAATATCTTGGCCTTGGCATTCCGATCGGGCTGATGCTCGGCATCCTGCTCGCCTTCCGCCGCCTCGCAACCACGTCCGAACTCGACGTGCTGCGCGCGGTGGGGATGAGCTATGGCCGGATGCTGCGCGTTCCGTTCATGTATGCCATCGCGCTCGCCGCGCTGAACCTCGCGATCGTCGGCTATATCCAGCCGCTTGCCCGCTACAATTACGAAGGGCTGCGGTTCGAGCTGCGTACCGGTGCGCTCGGCGCGTCGATCAAGGTTGGAGAGTTCACCAACCTCGGCGACCGCATGACGTTGCGGATCGAGGAAAGCAAGAATGAGGGCCGCGACCTGTCCGGCATCTTCATCAGCGCACGCGCGCCGGGTGGCGACATCGTGTCGGCGACCGCGGAAAAAGGCCAGTTCCTGCGCACCGACGATCCCGACGTCATCATCTTTCGCCTGACCAAGGGCACGCTGATCCACCAGTCGCCCAAGTTCGACGTGCCGCGCGTGCTCACCTTCGACGCGCACGACCTGCCGATCGACCTGCCGAAGTTCGAGCAGTTCCGTCAGCGTGGCGAGAACAAGCTGGAGCTGACCCTGCCCCAGCTCGCGCAGATCGGGAGCGATCCCAAGGCAAGCGAGCAGGAACGCGATTCCAGCCGCTCGACCTTCCACTTCCGCGTGGTGGAGGTGGCGACGATGCTGCTGCTGCCCTTCCTCGCCTTGGCGCTGGGCGTCCCGCCCAAGCGATCGACCTCCGCGCTCGGCGTGTTCCTGTCGATCGTGATGATCGTCACCTATCACAAGATCAACGAATACGCCCAATCGATCGGCAGCCTCGGGCGGATCGACCCGCTGATCGCGTTATGGGGGCCGTTTCTGATCTTCGCCGCCCTGGTGTTCTGGATGTATTACACGATCGCCTTCGTGCCCGGCGGCCAGCCGATCGGCGCGCTCGAGAAATTCTTTGCGAAGGCGTGGAAGTCGGTGGCGAAATATCTGCCCGGCCGGCGCAAGCGGAAGGCGGCGGCATGATCCACGCGCTCACCGATTTCTTCCCGTCGAAGACCGTGTCGCTCTACATGGCACGGTCGTTCCTCATCAACACCTTCGCCTTCCTGATTGGGCTGGTGCTGATCCTGCAGACGCTGGATCTGCTCAGTGAGTCCGGTCGCATCCTCGCCTATCCCGGCAATGGCGATGCGCAGGTGTGGAAATATGTCAGCCTGCGCGTGCCGCAGATCATCGCGACCTTCCTGCCCTTTTCGGTGCTGCTGGGCACGATCATCACCTTCACGACGATGAACCAGAATAGCGAGATCATCGCGCTCAAGGCATCGGGCCTGTCGGCGCATCAGGTCCTCGCACCGCTGATGATTGCGGGCTTGGGCGTCGCGATCATCTCCTTCAGCTTCAACGACCGCATCGTCTCGCGCGCCAGCACCACGCTCGCCGCGTGGAAAAAGGTCGATTACGGCCCGCTCCCGATCGACCGCGGCGACCGATCGAATGTGTGGGTGCGCGATGGTAGCCACCTGATCCATGCCCAGCAGATCAAGGGTCGTGGCGATGCCGCTATTCTGGGCGGCGTGACCGTCTACGAGCGCGACGGCGCGGCGCTGAAGTCGCTGGTGCGTGCCAAGACCGGGCGCCGCGAAGGCACGGGCTGGCGGGTCGAGGGTGCGGAGCGGTTCGACGTCGCAACCGGCAAGCTGACCCCGCTGGGCAGTACCGTGGTCGCGCAGGGCGTCCGCCCGGATCAGTTCACTTTGTCCAGTGTCGACGCCGAGAGCATGTCGTTCGGCGCGCTGTCGGAAGCGATCGACGATCTGCGCGCCGCCGGCCGTCCGACCAAGGCGCTCGAAGGCGCGCTCTGGCACAAATTGTCGGGTCCGCTGTCCGCCGTGCTGATGCCGCTGCTCGCCGCCGTCGCCGCCTTCGGCATCGCCCGCTCGGGCAAGCTGTTCGTCCGCGCGGTGCTGGGAATGGGCCTCGGCTTCCTCTACTTCGTCGCCGACAATTTCGCGCTGGCGATGGGCAATCTCGGTGCCTACCCGCCCTTCCTCGCCGCCTGGGCGCCCTTCCTGCTGTTCGCGATGATCGGCGAAGCGGTGCTGCTCAAGAGCGAGGAATAACAGGACTTCCCACTCCAACGTCGCCCCGGGCTTGACCCGGGGCCGGGCTGCCTGCGCCGGTCGAGCAAGAGAAGCCCGGGCCCGGCTCAAGCCCCCCGACAGACGAAAAGGGGCGGCAAGGCATTCGCCCGCCGCCCCAATCTTATCTTGGACCTGCAGCGGCTGTCAGCCCGCCCGCACCTTCATCGTGCTCGCCGCCAGCCGCGCCAACAGGCCGCGCAGCGTGGGGTAGTTGGCACCCTGATAGGTCGAGTCCGCCCCCAGCGCTTCCGACAGCCGCCGATGCGCCTCGCTCAGCGAATGATAGGGCAAGCTCGGCAGCAGATGGTGCAGCGCGTGGAAGCGCAGACCCACCGGCGCCCACAGATAGGGCAGGAACCCGCCCGGCACGTTGACGCTGTCGAGATACTGCGCGGTCACCGTCAGCGGCTCGCCCTCATTCTCCCACAGATGCGCGACCAGCGTCCGCACCTGATTGAGCACCGCCACGCCCGAGATCACGAGCATATAGGTCAGGAACGCCTTGAGCGGCAGCACCCCGGTTGCGACCGTGGCAATCAGCGCCACTGCAACCACGCTCGCCCCGATTTCCTGCCAGCGCCACTGTTTCGCGAACTCGCCCTCGGGCGACTTGCGCTCGAACTTGGGGTTGATCTGCAGCCCCGAATAGCGCCCGACGACGACCCGACGCAGCGTCTTCGACAGCAGCGACAATGGCCCCAGCACGCCGAAGCGCAGCAACAGGCCGACCGGCATCAGCGTCGAGACCAGCAGGAACACCGGCAGCGTCCATGGCTTCATCAGCGCCAGCGGCAGATATTCGGGGTCCTCCACCGTGCCATAGCGCGTGCGCGTATGGTGGATGGTGTGAATCCCCTCATACATGAAGCTGGGCAGCATCATCGGAATGCCGAGCAGCAGGTTCCAGCCGACGCGGAAACCCGGCAGCAGCGAATGCTTGAGGTGGGTGATTTCGTGGATGAACAGGCTGGCGCGATAGAGCGCGAGCACCGCGAGCACCCCGCTCGCCAGCGCCCAGCCCAGCGACGGAGCGAGGATAGCCCCCGCCAGCGCGGCATAGCCAAGCGCCGCCGATCCCAGAAAATCGCTCCAGTAAATGCGCGGATCCGGCGTCTGCAGGTCGCGCGTCAGTTCGGCCGCGGCGCGCAGCATCGCCTTGTCATCGGCCATGCCCGACAGGCGGATCTTCGCCGGCGCGGTGGGCGCGTCAGCCACGCGGTCCTGCACGGCCGCATCAAGGGCGAGGGTGTTCATAGGATACTGCATTGCCAATAGATCGTGGCCATTGCGTGGCATTTCAACAGTCTCCCCGTGGCACGCGCGCATCCGGTTGACTTGTCGCCTGCTTGGCGTGACTGCTTTGACCAAGATCAACGATAAGGTGCCATCTCGTGGCCAACGCCCCCCTCGCCATCCGCCCCGTCGCCAGCAAGGCGGACACGCGCGACTTCATCGAACTCGCCTATCGCCTCAATCGCGGCGACCCCAATTGGGTGCCGCCGCTGCGCAGCGAGGTCGCGGGCGCGATCAATCCCAAGAAGAATGGCTGGTTCAGCCATGCCGAGGCGCAGCTGTTCCTCGCCGAACGCGATGGCCGCCCGGTCGGGCGTATCGCCGCTCATATCGACCGGCTGGCGCTGGAAATGCCCGCAGAACAGGGCTTCGGCCCCGGCACCGGCTTTTTCGGGCTGTTCGAGGCGGAGGACGCGACGGTCGCGCGCGCTCTGATCAACACGGCGCAGGACTGGCTGCGCAAGAAGGGTATGACCCGCGTGATCGGCCCGGTATCGTTGTCGATCTGGGAAGAGCCCGGCCTGTTGATCAAGGGTCATGACCACGCCCCGACGGTGATGATGGGCCATCACAAGCCGGCCTATCGCAACTATATCGAGGATGCGGGCTTCGTCCCGGTCAAGCAGCTGCAAACCTATGAGCTGGATATCACCAAGGACTTCCCGCCTTTGGTGCAGCGCATCGTCGCGATGGGCGAAAAGAGCGACCGCATCCGCATCCGCACCGTCGACAAATCGCGCTTCGCCGAAGAGGCTGCACTGATCCTCAGCATCCTCAACGACGCCTGGTCGGATAATTGGGGCTTCGTCCCGCTGACCCAGCCGGAAATCGACGATGTCGGCAAGAAGCTGAAGCCGATCGTATTCGAAAAGCTAATCCGCATCGCCGAACTGGATGGCGAACCGGTCGCGTTCATGATCACCCTGCCCGATCTCAACGAAGCAATCGCACCGCTCAACGGCAATTTGTTCCCGCTGGGCTGGGCCAAGCTCCTGTGGTGGCTGCACCGCGGCAAGGCGCGGACGATGCGCGTACCGCTGATGGGCGTGGTCAAACGGCTGCAGGGATCGCGCATGGCGAGCCAGCTCGCCTTCATGATGATCGAATATATCCGCCGCGCTGCCGTCACCGACTTCGGGGCATCGCGGGGCGAGATTGGCTGGGTGCTCGACGACAATCAGGGGATGAACGCCATCGCCGAGACGATCGAGAGCAAGGTCAACCGGGTCTATCAAATCTACGCCAAGGAACTTGGCTGAAGCGCGTTGGCGTTTGGTTCAACGCAGCTGAAACGGCTGCGGGAATTGCGGCCCGCGGCGATAGGGGGCGCCGCGGGCCGCGCCCTCGTTACCGTTGCGGGGCGAGGGGATCGAAATTGTCGTCCGCAATCCATTGCGCGCGGGTCTTGCAGGTCTTCTTCGGCAGGCGCGAGCCGAGCGGCGTCTCGCTGACGCAGTAGCGCGTCTCGGCCTTGGGTGCGGATGCTTCGCTCGACTGGGGGGCCGACGGCGCGGTGTCCCGCGCGAACGCCGGGGCGGCGGTGGCGACGATCAGGGCGGCTGCGGCGGCAGTGATGAACTTGCGCATGATGGTTCTCCTCGGGAATGCTTGGGGGCTTTGCGGGCCGGCTGGCTGCTCTGCTCTACCCGCAGCTGTGTTAGTGCATTAGTCATGCCAAACACTAGGACCAAGGAATATCAATCACTTAGCTCGTCACGATCGTGACCAACGGGAAACTCTTCACCGATTATCGGGAATTTTCACCAAATTTCTGCGACGCAGCTCAGCTGCGCAGTTTCGCCCAGGTCGGCGCGTGATCGCTGGCCTTTTCGCGGCCACGATATTCCTTGTCGACGCCCGCATCGACAAAGCGATCCGCCGCAATCGGGCTGAGCAGCAGATGATCGATGCGGAACCCCGCATCACGCTGCCACGCCCCGGCCTGATAGTCCCAGAAGGTCCACACCCGCCCCGCCGGGAAGCGGGTACGCAGCGCGTCGGTCCAGCCCTGCGCCAGCAGCGCGCGATAGCCCTGTCGCGACTCAGGCTGCATCAGTGCGTCGTCGGCCATCGCCTTGACCGAATAGACGTCGTCGTCATTCGGGATAACATTGTAATCGCCCGCCAGCACCACCGGCCGCTCTTCGGCGAGCAGATCGCGCGCGTGCGCCGACAGCCGGTCGATCCAGCGCAGCTTGTAGTCGAACTTCGGCCCCGGCACCGGATTGCCATTGGGCAGGTAGATCGACGCGATCACCACGCCGTTGACCTCGGCCTCGATATAGCGGCTATGCTCGTCCTCCGGCTCGCCCGCCAGCCCGCGCTTGCGCTCGACCGGATCAATGCCCTTGGCGAGGATGGCGACGCCGTTGAAGCCCTTTTGCCCGTGCCACACCGCGCCATAGCCGGCGGCGCGGATATCGGCTTCGGGAAAGCCCTCGTCCGCCGACTTGAGCTCCTGCAGGCACACCACATCGGGCTGCTGCTCGGTGAGATATTCGATCAGGCGCGGCAAGCGCGCCTTGATCCCGTTCACATTGTAGCTGACGATCTTCAAGGCGCGGTCAGACGGCGAAGCTGGTGCCGCAGCCGCAGCCCGACGCGGCATTGGGATTGGTCACGCGAAACGCCGCGCCGCCAAGCGATTCGACGAAATCGACGCTGGAGCCGCGCACCAGGTCCAGGCTGATCGAATCGACCAGCAATGTGACGCCGTCGGTCTGCGCGATCGCATCGTCATCGGCGGGCGCATCGGCCAGCTCGAACTTGTACTGAAAGCCCGAACACCCGCCGCCCTCGACCGACAGGCGAAGCGTCGCGGGCTTGCCCTGCCTCGCTGCAATCGCCGCGACGCGCGCGGCGGCGGACGGGGTCAGGCTGATCTCTTCGGAAAGCGCAGTTGCCATAGAGCGCAGATAGGCGCGCGCAGCGATGGCCGCAAGCCAAACGGAGCCGCCCAAACGGAAAGGGGCCGCCCGGTTATCCCGGTGCGGCCCCCATCCCTCTCCTGTTATCTCGTTTGGATCAGTTGCCGCCGACGGCGGTGAGCTGCAGCCGCGCGGCGCTCTGTTCGACCTGCTCGATCACGCTGGTGTTCTGCATGAACGGCACCGGGTTCAGCGCCTTGCCGTCGACTCGCACTTCATAATGAAGATGGCTGCCGGTCGAACGGCCGGTCGACCCCATCAGGCCGATCAGCTGGCCGCGCCGCACGCGGGTGTTCGGGGCGACCAGGATCTTGGACAGATGGCCATAGCGGGTCTCGATACCCTTGCCATGGTTGATGGTCACCAGATTGCCATAGCCGCCGAACCGGCCGGTGCGGGCGGTGACGCCATCGGCCGTGGCATAGATCGGCGTGCCGACCGGTCCCGGAATATCGATGCCCGCGTGCATGGCGGCACCGCCATGGAAGGGGTCGGAGCGGACACCGAAGGTGCTGGTCAGGCGCATATTCTCGACCGGCTGGAGCGACGGGATCGCGATCACCGACTGTTCGAGCACGTCCAGCTTCTGCCAGGTCTGGAACAGCGAACGGAACTGCGCGTCGGCGCTGGCTTCACCACCTGCTGCAACCGCGCCTTCGGGCACAGCCTCATAGGGACCGCCCATGCCGCCGGCGACGAATCGCTCGGGCTGGATGCCCATCTTCCGCAGCTGCTGCTGGGTCAGGTGCAAGCGGATCTGCGCGGTGCGATGCGCCTTGACCGCAAGCTGTGCCTGGCGCGCCTCGACCTGACGGAGCGGCGCCAGCACCTCACGCGCCATCGCGCTATCGGCCTCAACCGATACGGCCTCGATCGGCAGGCCGACTTCGGCGGGCGAACCCTTGCCGGTCAGGACGCCGGCGATGATCTTCTGGCGCTGCTCGACGCGCGCGGCATGAACCTTGGCGGCTTCCTTGATCGCGGCGACATCGGCTTCGAGCCGGTTCATCTCGGCGCGCATCTTTTCCATCCGCGCTTCCGGCGTCGCGGCGGTGCCTGCAACGCCGGTCGCCATGATCGCGCCGAATGCGGCCTGCGACACGCCATAAGCGGAAAAGGTCACCGTGATCGCGGCGACACCGGCGAGGATCGCCTGGGTCCGGCCTGCAACGCTGAACCGCTTCAGATCGCGGCCGTCGTGAAAGATGAAGTCACGGGTCGTGAAAAGATCGCGGAACCGCGTTACCAAATTCGCGTTGAGTGTAGTGCTGACCATGAGTCCCCGGCAACCACAGACACGCGCCAATTCAGTGGCACACGCCTTCGTTAAGCAATCACGTCAGGAAGCAGCCCCTCCGCATCCGACGGATTGGGTTAGAGACTGATCGGCCCGCATCCGGCAAGGCTTTCGTAATAGTCGCGCGTTAGACCGGCTGACTCGCGCGCCGAGTCGTTGAACGGAGGCTTAACCGTTCCACGAAAATAACGATCCAGCAGTGCGCGCCATTCCGCCCGCGAATCGATTCGGCGTTCGGCGCACAGCGATTCGAACCAGCGCGTGCCAGTGCCGACATGCACGATTTCGTCCCGGAAGATCCGCCCCAGGATCGCGGCGGTCGCATGATCGCCGACCGCCTCGAACCGCGCGATCGTAGTCGGCGTCACGTCCAGCCCGCGCGCCTCCAGCACCATCGGGACGACCGCCAGTCGCGCCGCCGCGTCATCGGCAGTCGCAACCGCAGCCTCCCACAACCCGGCATGCGCGGGCATCGCGCCATAATGGCTGCCAAGCTGCTTCAGCCGCCGGTCGAGCAACGCGAAGTGCATCGCTTCATCCGCACCGACCTTCATCCACTCATCGGTAAAGGCGCGCGGAAACTGGCCGCCGAACCGTCCGATCAGGTCGAACGCCAGGTCGATCGCGACGAATTCGATATGCGCCAGTGCGTGGATCAGCGCTACGCGCCCGCGCTCCGATCCGCCCTTGCCGCGCTTGGGCATGCGGTTGGGCGGCAACAGTTCGGGCATCGCCGGCCGTGCCGGTTCGTCCGGCATCGCCACATCGAAGCTGAAGTCGAGCCGCCCCAAACGCCAGTCGCGCGCGGCCTTGCGCGCTGCAGCCACCTTCTCCAGCGGATCGGCGGCGACGAGAACCGCCCGCGCCGCCCCGGCCACCGTCCGGGTCACGCCCCCTGAAGCTCCTTCGCGGCTTCTAGCACCTCGATCACATGGCCGGGCACGCGCACCTTGCGCCACGCCCGCACCAGCACGCCATCGGCATCGAACAGGAAGGTCGAGCGGTCGATGCCCATGTACTTCTTCCCGTACATCGACTTTTCGACCCACGATCCAAACGCTTCCAGCGCCTTGCCATCGGGATCGGTCGCCAGCGGGACGGTCAGATCATATTTGGTCACGAACTTCTGGTGCTTGATCGTGTTATCGCGCGAGACGCCGAGCAGCCGCACGCCCAGCGCATCGAACTGCGCCTTGAACGCGCTGAAATCCTGCGCCTCGCGGGTGCAGCCGGCGGTGTCGTCCTTGGGGTAGAAATAGAGCACCAGCGGCTCCCCAATCATCCCGTCCAGCCGAAAACCATTGCCGTCGAGGTCGATCAGCTCGACCGCCGGAATCCTGTCGCCTTCCTCAATCCGCATCGTCAGCTCCCCTGCGCCTGCGCCGCCATGGCCCAGGCCTTGGCGACCTCCTGCCGATGCCGGTCGAGCAGCGCAACCACCTCCTGCCATTCCGCCGCACCCATCGCATGCGCCACCATTGCCCGCGTCGCTTCGCCGGGAGGCTGCGCATCCGGTGCCACCAGCCGCATCGTCACCAGCAGACGCGTCAGGAAATCATGCGCCGCCCCGATCGCGGGCGACAGCAGCCCCCGCTCCGCAAGCGCAGCGATCGCATCATTCAGTCCCGGCGCGAACCCGGTCCGGTGGATCAGTTGCAGCGTGTGGACCGCGAACTCCAGATCGACCAGTCCGCCCGGCAACAGCTTCGCGTCGATCGGCCCGGCGGGTGGCTTGTGCGCAGCCATGTCGGCGCGCATCTTCACTGCCTCAGCCGCGATGTCGCGCTGCGGTCGGTCGCCGGCCAGCACCTGCGCGATCACCGCCGCGACCGCATCCCGCCCGGTGGCCGATCCGAACACCGTCCGCGCGCGGGTCAGCGCCATATGCTCCCAGGTCCACGCCTCTTCGCGCTGATAGCGAGCAAAGCCGTCGAGCGAGACCACCAGCGGCCCCTGCGCGCCCGACGGTCGCAGCCGCGTGTCCACCTCGTACAGCGCTCCCGCCGCCGTCGCCACCGACAGCGCCGCGATCACGCGCTGCGCCAGCCGGTTGTAATAGGTCACCGCGCCCAGTGGCTTGTCTCCATCGGACTCGGCCAGATGATCGCCGGTGAACAGGAAGATCAGGTCGAGGTCGCTGGCATGGGTCAGCGCGCCGCCGCCGAACCGCCCGAGCGCCAGGATCACCAACTCGCTATCGGGCACGCGTCCATGCCGCACCGCGAATTCGTCAACCGTCGCCTGCGCCAGCACCGCCAGCGCTGCCTCCGCCAC
>NZ_LSJM01000251.1 GCF_001557215.1 Sphingomonas sp. CCH9-E2
CCCTCCTCGACCAGCTTCACCGCCTCGATCAGCAGCGCGTGGAGCATGCGGTTGACCGCGAAACCGGCAACGTCGCGGACGCGCACCGGCTGTTTGCCGATGTCGCGCATTAGCGCCGTGACCTGATCCGCCACCGCCGCGTCGGTCGCAAAGCCGGAAATGACCTCGACGAGTTGCATGCGCGACACCGGTGAAAAGTAATGCGTCCCGATGAACCGCACGCGTCGCTCGGGCGTCAGGAACGCGGCGAGAGTCGAGATCGGCAGCGTCGAGGTGTTGGTCGCGAAGATGCAGGACGGGGCGCAGATCCGGTCCAGCGCCCGCAACACTTCGGCCTTGGCCTCCAGCGCTTCATACACTGCCTCGGTCACGATCGCGCAGTCGCACATCGCGTCGAGGCTGGTAACCGGCCCGATCCGCGCCAGCGCCGCATCCGCCGCTTCGCGCGCATAGGTGCCGCGCGCGACGCCCTTGTCGAGCACGCCGCGTAGCCGCGCGATCGCGCGGTCCAGCACTTCCGCGCTGCGGTCGTGCAGCAGCACCGCATGCCCGGCGAGCGCGAAGACCAGCGCGATCTCCGCCCCCATCAGGCCCGCACCGACGACGCCCGCCTTCATGCCACGACTCCCGCGGAAACGTCCGACGCGCGCGCGCGCCAGTGCTGCGCCTGTTCGATATACCAGGGCAGCACTTCCGGCGTAGCGGTGGCGTCCGGGCTCACCACCTTCTCGACCGGCCAGCCGGCAAACAGGCGCTTGATCGGCAGTTCCTGCTTCTTTCCCGACAAGGTGCGCGGGATGCCGGGCGCAGCGATCACGCGATCGGGCACGAAGCGCGGCGACAGGCTGGTGCGGATCGCCGCTGCGAGCGCCGCCTCCATCGCAGCATCGACCGCGCATCCCTCACTCGGAACGACGAACAGGATCAGCTGGCTCTCGCCCTGCGCGGTTTCGAGGTCGATCAACATCGAGTCGGCGACCTGTGGCAGCTGCTCGACCGCCGAGTAAATCTCAGCCGTGCCCATGCGCACGCCATGGCGGTTGATCGTCGCATCGCTACGCCCGGAAATGGTGCAGCTGCCATCGCTCCCGATCGTGAACCAGTCGCCATGCCGCCACACGCCGGGCCAGGTCGCGAAATAGGAGTCGTGGTAGCGGCTGCCGTCGGCATCGCCCCAGAAATAGAGCGGCATGCTCGGGAAGGGGCGCGTGCAGACCAGCTCGCCCACTTCATCCACGACCGGTTTGCCCTGCTCGTCCCACGCCTCGATCGCCGCGCCGAGGTGACGGCATTGCAACCGGCCCGGCGTGTCGGGCAGTTCGGGATTGCCGGCCATGAAGGCGGCGGCGATCTCGGTCCCGCCGCTGACATTGCACCACCAGATATCGGGGCGGCCTAACTGTGCAAACTGCGCGCTGCCCCAGCGCTGGACATCGGGGGGCAGTGGTGATCCGGTGCTGCCGAGTGCGCGAATTTGCTCGACGCCCGGGATGCGGGTGACGTCGATCCCGGCCTTGCGACAGCTGGCGAAAAACGCCGCGCCCGCGCCGAACCAGGTTACGCCACTGCGCGCGGCGAAACACCACAGCCGCGTCCAGTCTGGGTCGGTCTTGGTCCCGCTCGGCGATCCGTCGAACAGGCAGATCGTCGTACCGCTCAGCAGCCCGCCGACCTGGATGTTCCACATCACCCAGCCGCTGGCGCTGTACCAGTGGAAGCGCTCGCCGAACGTGTTGGGCGCGTAACTCGGCCCTAAATCGAAATGAAGCCGCCCGGCGGCGGTCGCGACCAGCACGCCGCCATGGCCGTGGACGATCGCCTTGGGCAGGCCGGTGGTGCCGCTGGAATAGAGAATCCACAGCGGGTGATCGAACGGCAGCCATTCCGGCTCGAACGCTGCGACCGCAGCGTCATCGCGCGAGAGCGTCGTTGCCAAATCAATGGCACCGGGAACCTCGCCCGTGGCGCAGCCGCTGGTGACAAGGAATATGCTCTCCACACTTGGAAGCTGTGCGCGCAATTCCTGCACTGCCGTAGCGCGGTCCAGCGCCTTGCCCGCGTAGAAGACCCCGTCCACTGCAATGAGTGCCTTGGGCGCGGTCTGTCGCCAGCGATCGAGCACCGCATTGGTGCCCATGTCCGGCGAGCACAGGGTCCAGATCGCGCCGATACTGGCACAGGCGAGCAGGCCGATCACCGCAGCCGGGATATTGGGCAGATAGGCCGCGACGCGGTCCCCCGGCGCGATCCCGCGCGCTCGCAGGGCCAGGGCGAGTGCGGCGGACTGGCGACGCAGTTCCGCCCAGCTCAGCGTGACGCTGTTCCCGCGTTCGTCAACGGCGACGATCGCGGGCTGCGCCGCCGCGTCCGCCGCCTCGGCATGGCGGAACACGTGCCGCGCGTAGTTGACCTGCGCCCCGTCGAACCAGCGCGCGCTCGGCATGGCGTCGTTGCTCAGCACCGCCGTGAACGGCGTCGGCGATTCGATTTCGTCGAACTCCCAGATGCTGCGCCAGAACCCGTCCAGATCCTCGACCGACCACCGGTGCAGCTCGTCGAAGCTGGCAAAGGATCGCCCGTGCGTCTGCGCCAGCCAGTCGCGATACAGCCGGATCTGCGGCACGGGCTGGTAAAGGGAGACGCTGGCACCGGTCATCAAAAGTCTAACCTTGTTGTCATCATGCAATGCGCGGGCGGCATCCCGTGGGAAACGCCGCCCGCCGACGATCAGAAGGATGTGCGCAGGCTCATCGCTGCATAGCGACCGATCGCGTTATAGGCGCCACCGATACCGTCGGTGCCCGGGAAGAAGGGCGGCGTCGCGTCGAACAGGTCGTTGACCTGCAACCCCAGCTCCAGCCCCTTGGCAAAGGCGAGATCGGGCAGCCGCACCGACAGACGCAGGTCGACGGTGGTATAGCCCTCCGCCTCATACAGCGCCGATCCGGTCGGCGTGGCGTAGGATGCCGTCACACCGCTGCGATGGTTGACGAAGTTGACGAAGGTCACCGGCCCGGCGGTGAAGCCGAGCGTTGTCCGCAACGTCGTGCGCGGAATGCCGGCGTCCAGCGAATTGCTCACCGCCGAGGTCGGCGACAGCTGGTTGCGGTAGTTCAGGATGTAATTGCCCGCGATCCCGCCGAACAGCGTGCCGAAGCCGACATCGTGGCGATAGCGCAGGTCGAAATCGATCCCGTTGGTCTCGCGCACACCGAAATTGCCCTGGCGCAGATCGAGGATGTTTCCGATCGTCGGCACCGCAGCAAAGGTGTAGAAGAACGGCACCGTGTTGGCGATCGCCGCGCTGACCTGAGCCGGGGTCGGGTTGCGCAGGACGCGCGACGCAAAGGTCGGATCGCTGAACAACAGCGCGCCGAGGCCCGATGGCGTCCCGATCACATTGTCATAATGGATGTCATAGAAGGTGACGCTGGCGGTCAGGTTGGGGATCGCCTTGGGCCGCAGGTCGATGCCCGCCGACCAGGTGCGGGCGGTTTCGGGCGTCAGATTGCGGTTGCCGCCGAACAGCAGGATCGTGTTGACCTGCGCCGCCCCGCGCGACGGATCGCGCGCACCGAACGCGTCGACCAGCGCCGCTGCGGAGTAATAGGAACCGACCGTCGAGCCGAGATCGCGAAGGCCCGGCGCACGGAACGACCGGCCATAGCTGCCGCGCAGGTTGACGCCCTCGACCGGTTCCCAGGTCAGGCCGATCTTGGGATTGCTGGTCGATCCGAAGTCACTATAATCGTCGAAGCGGCCCGACAGCGAGAGGGCGAGGCTGTACATCCCCGCAGTCGCATTGCCCTCGCCAAAGATCGGCACGAACAGTTCGCCATAGAGCGACTTGACGTTGCGCTCGAGATCCTCGGGGAAGCCGACCCCGCCGCTCTGGCCACGCTGGCGATAGGTTTCGCGGCGATACTCCGCGCCGACCGCGATCTTGAGCTCGCCGCCCGGCAGGTCGGCGAGCGGCCCGTCGATCTTGACCGCACCGATGCGCGTGCGCTGGCGGTTGTCGAAGGTGGTCGGGTTGTTGAGGATCGCCGCACGCACTGCAGGGCTGGTGCCGTAGCCGAACGGGTCGAGCGCGGTCGCGGTGGTGGTGCCGGCAGCGGCGGCGCTCAGCGCGGTGGTGTTGATCCCCGGCTGGAACGTGTCGTTGCGCGAGAAATTATACGAGCCATAGACGCTCGCCTTGAACTCGCCTGGCAGGTCGATATCGATGCCCGCGGTCGCATTGCCGCTGCGCACGCGGAAGGTCTGGTCGAAGTGATCCGCGCCGACCAGCCGGTCCGGACGGAAATCGAAATAGCCGAAGACCGATCCCGTCCCCGGCGGCGCGCGGAAGAACGGGTTGGCGGCGGTGATCAGGACGAAGGTCTGCCCGGGCAGCGCGGCCTGAACCACATCGCGGCGGTCCGAATAGAGGAAGTCGGCCCACAGGGTCACCGCATCCGACAGATCCTGCCGCGCCGACGCGAATGCGCTGTGCGTGCGGTTCTGGGGCAGCAGGTCGACCGGCCCGCGCGGGTCGCAGGTGTTGAGACCGGGTGCCAGGCTGGGCGCAGCATAGATCGTGCCCGCGAACAGATTGACGTTGGCGTCGGGGCACACCGCCGAACGCGTGTCGATACCGCCCACCGCGCGGAAATCGAGCGAGCGATAGCTGCGGTCGGCTCCCGTGATGTTGCTGTTGTCCTGATATTGATAGGCGGCGACGAACGATCCGCTGCCCCAGTCATGGCCGAAGGCGAGCCCCGCGTTGAACGCGTTGTAATCGTCGGCGATGCCATAGCGGACGATCGCCTCGACGCCCTTGATCCGCCGACGGGTGATGAAGTTGACGACGCCGGCGACCGCTTCCGATCCGTAGATGGCGGACGCGCCATCGGCGACGATCTCGACCCGCTCGATCGCCAGCTCGGGGATAAACGGATAGTCGGGGTTGGTTTGCTGCGTGCTGCCCGAGATCAAGCGGTGCCCGTTCATCAGCGGCAGCGTCGCGGCGGTGGGCAGGCCGCGCAGGCCGGGCGCGAACGAGCCGAGCCCGCCATTGCTGACGCGCGGCGCGGTGTTGAAGCTGTTGAGCTGTGGCACGGTGGCGAGCAGTTCGGGCGTGCTCGCCGCGCCGATCAGCTTCGCGTCCTCGCGCGTCACGCTGATCAGGCCGGAGCCGGTCGGCGGAATGCCGCGGATGCTCGACCCGGTGATGACCACCTCGGTCGGCTCTTCCGCGTCGGTCTGCGCGGCGACTTCGGTCGTTTGCGCATAGGCGGCCGCAGGCGCGGCCAGCAGCGTGACCGCCAGGGCTGAGCGCGCCAAGAGCTGTGCGCGGTGCCCAAATTGAACGGTTCGGATCGACATGACCTGTATCCCCTCCTTGATCTGTTCGCATTGCGGTCGTTGCCGCCGCCGGACTTTGCCGACTTGAACCCTTGCTTATGGTCTGACACAGCGCGTGGTAAGCGCATTGGCGGACATCACTATGTCTTTACCGGACATGCGCAGCGGGAGGATGCGACAATGGCACAGGCGGACGACGACGGCGCGGCGCTGGATCGCAACCCGCGCGCGGGCTTTCCCTCGCTCAACCAGCGCAGCTTCGCGCCGTTCAAGATCGCCACGGTGATCGATACGGTCGCGGATCGCGGGATCAGCGCAGAGACGGTGCTCGACCGCACCGGCCTCACGCTGGCCGAGGTGCGCGATCCGCACACCATGACCTCGATCGGCCAGTATCTCACGGCGTGCGAGAACATCGTCGCAGCCGGTGCCGGATATGCAGATGCGTTCGCGATCGGCGCCCGTCTCCACCTTTCGGCCTATGGAATGTACGGCTATGCGCTGATGTGTTCGCCGACAATGCGCGACTTTTTCGACTTCGCCGTCCGCTACCAGCCCCTCGCGACCCCCACCGTGCGCCTTGAATGGCGCGCCGAGGGCGACATGGCCATCTGGCAGTTCCGCGAAATCTATCGCGATGTGATGAGCAGCGACGTGCGCACCTTCCTTGTCCGCCAGCAGATGAAGATGACCTTCACCCATATCCGCGACACCGCCGGGGCCGACAATCTGCCCGTGCGCGCGCTGTTCGCGCTGCCCGAGGATGCGTTCGCTCCGGACGATGCGAAGGCGCTGTCCTGCCCCTGCTCCTATGGCGAAGCGGCGAACGAGCTCCACTATCCGATCGGCATTCTCGACCAAACCCCCGAACTCGGCAACCGGCTGACCCGCACCATGCTGGAGGAAACCTGCGAGCGGTTGATCGGTCAGGCACGCATTTCATCGGGCCTGTCGGGCGAAGTCTATCAGCTACTGCTTAACGCCCCGAGCGAGTTTCCGTCGATGACCGCGATCGCCGCGCAGTTGGGGATGCAGGAGCGCACCCTGCGCCGCCGCCTCGCCGCCGAGGACACCAGCTATGGCGCGATCGTCGATGATGTCCGCCGCAAGCTCGCGATCGAATATCTGCAGACGACGCGGATGAGCGTCGACGATGTGGCGTGGAAGGTCGGCTTCAGCGACAGCGCCAACCTGCGCCGCGCGGTGCGGCGTTGGACCGGCAAGACGATCACCGCCCTGCGCGCCGGCACTTGATCTGGAGCTGGTGTTCGCCCTGCAACCTCCTTTTCCATTGCGCCGCTTCCAGTCAGCCTTAGATTTCGGCGCGGGGGAAGCATGATCTACCGCAAGGACACCGATGGACTGCGCGCGCTCGCCGTGCTGCCGATCGTGCTGATCCACACCCAATTGTGGCAGCTTCCGGCGGGGTTCGCGGGCGTCGATATCTTCTTCGTCATTTCGGGGTTTCTGATCACCGGCATCCTCCTGCGTGAGGGCGAGGCCGGCGGGATCGACCTCCCCGGCTTTTACCGGCGCCGGATTGTGCGCATCCTGCCCGCGCTGCTGGTCATGCTGGTCCTAGTGATGATTGCCGCACAGCTATGGCTGTTCGCGCCGGACATTCGCCGCGTCGGGCTGAGTGCAGCAGCGGCGGCGGCGCTGGTTGCCAATTTCGGCGTCTGGCTGCGCACCGGCTATTTCGAACATGGCGCGCGGTGGGAGCCGTTGCTGCACAGCTGGTCGATCGGGGTCGAGGAGCAGTTCTACCTGCTGTACCCGTTGCTGCTCTGTTGGATCGCACGCCGCGCCCCGCGACAACTGACCATCATCCTCGCGGTGATCACGGCCCTGAGCTTTTTCGCCGGCTTCGCAATCGGAGCGATCGACGCGAACGCCCAATATTATCTGCTGCCCAGCCGCGCCTGGGAGCTGACGCTGGGCGCGCTGGTCGCGGCGGGGGCGACGCCGCGGATCGCATCGCCGCGCCTGCGCGAGGGCGTGGCGACCGTCGGGCTGGGCCTCATCGTGGCGAGCTTCTCCCTGATCCCGGCAGGGGCGGGCTTTCCGGTGCCCTGGGCGCTGCTGCCGTGCAGCGGCACCGCGCTGCTGCTCGCCTATGGCGGGGAAACGACAGTGGCGCGGCTGCTGGCGCTCCCGCCCCTGCGTGCGATCGGACTGATCTCCTATTCGCTCTATCTGTGGCACTGGCCGATCGTGGTTTTCTATCGGCTGATGTTCGGTGAGATCGCCGGGCGCGGCACTGCGGCTGCATTGGCACTCGCCGCGATAGCGGTAGCCGCAATCTCCTATCGGCTGGTCGAACGTCCCGCCCGGCAGCGGTGGCGGAACGCGCCGCCACGGCGGGTCATCCCGGCGGG
>NZ_LSJM01000252.1 GCF_001557215.1 Sphingomonas sp. CCH9-E2
CTCCGTCACGCTGCGCGTGCCACCTCCCCCTGGCGGGGGAGGATTTTTGTTCCCTTATCGTTCCATTTTCGTTAAGCACGTGCCATGGCCAAACCCAAGAAGCGTTACGTCTGTCAGTCCTGCGGCTCGGTCACGTCGCAATGGGCGGGGCAATGCGCCGATTGCGGTGAGTGGAACACGCTGGTCGAGGATGCCGGCGCGGTCGTGACGCCGTTTCAGGCCAAGCATAACCTGCAGGGCGGCGGGCGGATGATCCTGCTGTCCGGGCTCGACGCCGATGTCCCGCTGCCCGCGCGGATGGGCACCGGCATTGCCGAGCTCGACCGCGCGCTGGGCGGCGGGTTCGTCGAGGCGTCGGCGACGCTGATCGGCGGCGATCCCGGCATCGGCAAATCGACGCTGTTGCTGCAGGCGGCGGCCAGGATGGCGCTGGCGGGCAAGAGCGTTGCCTATGTCTCGGGCGAGGAGGCGGCGGATCAGGTGCGGCTGCGCGCGCGCCGCCTCGGCCTTGGCAATGCCCCGGTCCAGCTCGCCTCGGCGACCAGCGTGCGCGATATTCTCACCACGCTCGGCGGCGCGACCCCGCCCGACCTGCTGATCATCGATTCGATCCAGACGATGCACAGCGACCTGATCGAAGGCGCGCCCGGCACGGTCAGCCAGGTGCGCGCATCGTCGCAGGAGCTGATCCGCTTCGCCAAGGAACGCGGCACCGCGCTGGTGCTGGTCGGCCATGTCACCAAGGACGGCAGCCTCGCCGGGCCGCGCGTGCTCGAACATATGGTCGATACCGTGCTGGCGTTCGAGGGTGAGCGCAGCCACCAGTACCGCATCCTCCGCGCGGTCAAGAACCGCTTCGGCGGCACTGACGAGATCGGCGTATTCGCGATGCAGAGCGAGGGGCTGACCGAAGTCGGCAATCCGTCCTCGCTGTTCCTCACCAGCCGCGACGAAAGCGTCAGCGGCACGGTGGTGTTCCCAGCGCTGGAGGGCACGCGCCCGGTGCTGGTGGAGATTCAGGCGCTGGTGGTCCGCCTCGCATCGGGCGCGACCCCGCGTCGCGCGGTGGTGGGCTGGGACAGCGGGCGGCTGGCGATGATCCTCGCGGTGCTGGAGGCACGCTGCGGCCTCAGCTTCGCGACCAGCGAAGTCTATCTCAACATCGCTGGCGGCTATCGCGTGCAGGATCCGGCGGCGGACATGGCGGTTGCTGCGGCGCTGATCTCGGCGCTGTCCGAACGCCCGGTCGCGACCGACATGGTGGCGTTCGGCGAAATCGCGCTGTCGGGCGAAGTGCGCCCGGTCGCGCATGGCGCGCTGCGCCTCAAGGAAGCCGGGAAGCTCGGCTTCACCCGCGCGCTCGTCCCCTCGGCCCAGCCCAAGGAGGGCAGCGTCGCGCTAACCGGCTTCCGCAACCTCGCCGGTTTCGTCGATCACATGCTCGGACGCTGAGCGCTTCCGCCGCGCCAGCAAGTGCCGCGCGGGATCGAGCACCGCCAGCACCACGATCGTCGCCGCCACATCGGCCAGCCAGTCGTCCAGCGCCGCCGTCCGCCCCAGCGCGGGCAGCATCTGGGTCAGCTCGATCAGCGCCCCGAACAGGGCAAAGGCGAGCAGCAGGGTCAGCGCCCGCGCGCGCGGATAGGCGAGCCGCGCCAGTCCGGTCAGCACGATGAACGCGATGATATGCTGCACCTTGTCCCCCGGATCACCCGGCAAGGCGGGCGGTTTTGGCAACACCGCCATCACGAATGCGAAGATCAGCGCCGCCCAGAAGGCGACCAGGAAGAAGCGACGAAGCAGGATCATGCGCTTCAGATAGGGCGCGCGCCACCTTTATCCAAAGCCGATCTGCCCCTCACACGCTCCGCTTCACCGGCGGACGCCGCGCGCGCCACGCCGCGAGGATTCCCGACGCGGCGATGATCGCCATGCCGGTCAGGCTCCAGCGATCCGGGATATGCGCGAAAATCAGCCAGCCGAGCAGCGCGACGAACAGCAATTGCAGATAGTTGAGCGACGCCAGCACCGACGCCGGCGTGTCGCGATAGGCCGCGGTGAACAGGAAATGGCCCAGCCCGCCATAGACGCCCAGGCTGAGCAACAGCAGCAGGTCGAACCCGCCGGGCATCCGGTCGGGGACGAACCACGGGGCCATCGCGCCAAAGATCACCGTCCCGGTCAGCGTGGTGTAGAACAGCATCGCGATCGTGCTCTCGGTCCGCGCCAGGCTGCGCGACAACAGCTGATAGATGCTGGTGGTCACCATCCCGACCCCGGCCAGCAGCACCCCGACCGGATCGAGCCCGCCGCCGGGCCGCACGATGAACAGCACGCCGATAAAGCCCAGCGCCGCCGCGCCGATGCCCGCCACGCCGACCTTCTCGCCGAGCAGCGGCCCGGCCGCGAGGATCACGACCACCGGGGCGAAAAACAGGATCGCGCTGGTCTCGGCCACCGGCATCCGCTGCAGCGCGAGACCGATCGACAGCGATCCGGTCGACAGCGCCAGCGCGCGGGCGATCACCCATCCCGTGCGCCGGGTGCGCAGCATCTCGGGACCGCGACGCGGCGCGAGCAGCGCGGTCATCAGCACCAGATTGCCCGCATAGCGGATCGCGACGATCAGCGGCACATCGTACCGTGACCCCAGATATTTGACGGTGACATCGAGGCACGCGAACAGCAGCAGCCCGAAGATGAACAAGGATGCGCCGCGGAGCGGGTGATGGGCGGTCATGCTGGGCTCCCGATGGCGGTGTGCAGCGGCCATGCGCACAAATCGGGGCTTCGACAAGCCGCGCGTCGCGGCTATGAGGCGGGCAGGGCGGGGAGGCGCGCAATGGGACTGACGGCAATCGACATCTTGGTGCTGCTGGGCGTGGGCGCGGCGGCGATCACCGGCGCGATGCGCGGCTTCGTCACCGAAGTGCTGTCGCTGATGGCATGGCTGCTCGTCGTTGCGGCGATCCGCTTCCTCCACACCCCCGTCGCTGCCGCGTTGGCCGAGCCGGTCGGGACGGTACAGGGGGCGGCGGTACTCGCCTTCGCCTTGCTCGGCGGCATCGCCTATTTCGGCGGGCGCGTGGTCGCCAATGCGATCGGATCGCGCACCCGTTCGGGCTTTCTCGGCCCGGTCGACCGCGCGCTCGGCCTCGGCTTCGGCGCGGTGAAGGGGCTGATCCTCGCCAGCCTCGCCTTCCTCGTCGTCGCGCTCGCGGTCGACACCGTCAGCGGCGGTCCGGCCCAGCGCCCGGAATGGATGACCGCCGGTC
>NZ_LSJM01000026.1 GCF_001557215.1 Sphingomonas sp. CCH9-E2
GGGGCAGGGGGCGGCGGTGCGCCGATGCGCTCCACCGCGAACCCAGCGCTTTCGAGCGTGTGCGCGAAATAGCCCGCATCCCATGCGGCGGCCTCGTCACCGACGGATTCCACAATGATCGCACGCGCGATGCCCAGCGCCTGCATCCGCGCGGTCGCTGCAGCGGCGCGCTCAGTGGCCGGCAACAGTTTGCGCGGAACAAGGCGCATCGGATCGGACAGGCCGACAAGCGTCGCGGGACTCTCGGCCCAGCCAGCGACCAATGGGTCGCCCCAGTCCTGATCATCCGACTTTGCCTCAAGGCCACGCGCGGCAAGATCGCGGGCGCGGGCGGTCGAGAAGTGCGGGGAGCCCAGGACGAACACCGGCTCACCAGCTGCATCGTCCCCCGCCAGCTGCACAAGTTCCAGCCACTCTGCAGGCCGAAGCGCGTGGGCCGCACCGATCGCCGCGATCCGCAGCACGCCCGACAGGTGCTGCATCGCCGCCGGACGCGCGCGCTCTTCGGCGGCACAGCCAGCAAGGCGCTCGGCATCGACCCCGCCGAGCCAGTCCACCAGCTGGGCAACGCGTGCGGCGTTATAGGCCCGGCTGGACTCGCGCGGCTGATGGGCGAGATCGAGCATATGAATCGGTCGTGCGGCGATATCGCCGGCACGGATCAGGTCGCGGACCGTCGCGAACAGCTGCGGCAACTCGCTATCCGCATGCGTGAACAGCAGCGGCGTGCCGCTTGCGTCGGCGACAATCTGCTGCAGCAGCGACCGGCCGCGCTGCGACAGCGTGCCGTCGCCCGCCAGTGTATCGGCGTCGGGCGTCGGGCCGGGGCGGGGGACCATGCGCACCGGCGCGCGTACCGCAGCGCGCAGCAGCGCATAGGGCGCGTCCTGCCCCAGCACGCGGATCACTGCCTGTTCCTCGGCCCGCAGCCGCGCCGCCACCGCGCCGGGATCGTCGCACGCTGCGATCAGCTGCGCTGCGGCATTCTGCATCAGATCACGCCCCGCGCGCGCAGCGCGGCGATACGCTCTGCATCATAGCCCAGCGTCGTGGCGAGCACGCGGTCGTTGTGTTCACCGACCAAGATCGGCGTGACGTCGTCAAAGCCGGTGTCCGCACCCGAAAACACGATCGGAATGCCGGCGGTACGCAGATCGACCTGGGAGCCGTAGCTCGGGTGCGCGACCGGCACCGCTTCGTGCCGCGCGACTACGCGGGGATCGTCCAGTGCGTCTTCCGGGTGGCGAACGGGAGCGACGGGGACGCCCTGCGCCTCCAGTGCGGCAACCACGTCCTCGACCCGGTGCTGACGCGACCACGCATTGATCGTCTCCTCCAGCACCACCGCATTGGCAACGCGGCTGTCGCGATTGGCGAAGCGCGGATCGTCCGACAGCTCGGGGCGCCCCATTGCGCGGAACAGGCCCTGCGCCAGCTTCTCATGCACCGCCACCACCGCGACATAGCCGTCGGCGCATTCGAACACGCCGAAGGGTGAGAGGCGCTGGACGGTCAGGCCGGTGCGCGCCTGCATCCCCGCTGCGGCCATCGCCGACCAATTCTCGATCGCGACGAAACTGGTCAGCGCGCCGAGCATCGACACGTCGATATGCTGGCCGATCCCGGTGCGGTGGCGCTGTTCGAGCGCCGAAAGAATGCCGATTACCGAGAAGACCGGCGCGAGCATGTCGGCGATCGGGATGCCGATGCGCACCGGCGGCTCGCCCGGCCCGCCGCTGGCATACATCGCCCCCGACAGTGCCTGGATGATGATGTCCATCGCCTTGCCCCCCTCCGGCGCGGTCGCGCCGAAGCCGGAGAGCGAGCAGTAGACGATGCGCGGATTGGCGGCCCTGGCGGCTTCATATCCGACGCCCAGCCGGTCGGCGGTGCCGGCGGTGAAATTCTCGACCACGATGTCGGCGGTGCGGACGAGGTCGAGGAAGACCTCCTTCGCCTCGGGAGATTTGAGATTAAGCGAGACGCCGAGCTTGCCCCGCGCGCGGGTCAGGTGGCTGATCGACACATCGTCGTCATGCTTGCGCTCGACGGTGATGCCGTCGCGGCCGACATAGGGGCTGTTGTCGCGCGCGAGATCGCCACCCTTGGGGTCCTCGACCTTGATCACCTCCGCCCCCAGCCCGGCGAGCAGCAACGTCGCATAGGGTCCGGCAAGCGCGCGGGTCAGGTCGATGACGCGCAGCCCTTCAAGCGGGCGTTCGCGGGTGGCTTCGGTCACGGGAGTCGTCCTTCAAGTGCAGCGGCCTGTGCCGCGGTGTAGCCAAGCTCCGCCAGCACCTCGGCCGTATCGGCACCCGCTGGGCGGGCGACGGCGGCGGGGCTGGCGGGAGTGTCGGAAAGCCGGATCGGGCAGCCGGTGTGGCGTACCGTCCTGCCGCCGGGCGCGGGCAGATCGAGGATCATCCCGCGCGCGTGATTGTGCGGGTCTTCCATCGCCTCCGCGACGGTCAGGATCGGCGCGAACTGCGTTCCCGCCGCGTCGAGGATGGCGAGCCATTCGTCGCGCGGTTTCGTCGCCATGACTTGCGCAATGCGGTCCTTCATCGCGGGCCAGTTGGCGCGATCCATCTGCTTGTCGGCAAGGTCGGGCAGGCCGATCGTCTCGACGAAGATGCGCCAGTAACGCGGCTCCATATCGGTCGTCACCAGCCATTCGCCATCGGCGCAGCGCCAGATGCCGCTGTCGGCGCGGTGCATCCCCTTGGGTGGTGCTTTGGCCAGGTCCGGGTTGCGCGACAGGATGTTGGCGATCAGCGCCAGCGAGGCGTCGGACATGGCGATATCGACCTGCTGCCCCCGGCCCGTGGTCGCGCGCGCGATGACGGCGGCGAGGATGCCGATGACGGCGTTCGACCCGCTCAGCAGATCGGCAACCGGCACGCCGGGAAAGGCCGGGCGGTCAGGGTCTTCGCCCATCCGCGACAATGCCCCGGCAATGGCGAGCGCGACCGGATCATGGCCGGGCTTGCGCGCATAGGGGCCGGTCTGCCCGCACAGCGTGACCGAGCAATAGATCAGCCGCGGGTTGCGCGCCGCCATTTCCGGCCAGCCATAACCCATGCTGGCCATCACGCCGGGGCGGTAATCCTCGACCAAAATGTCGGCCTGATCGATCAGCTTGAGGATCGCCTCGCGCCCATCGTCGCTGCCGGGGTCGATCAGCACGCTCTTCTTGCCGCGTGCGAGGATGTCGTGCGCGCGCAGCCGGGCATTTTCTTCGTCGCTGAGCTTGTCCCAGCCGAATACCTTGCGCTGCTTGGCCAGCTCGCGCGGGTTCTCGATGCGGATCACTTCCGCGCCCAGATCGGCGAGCATCCAGGTGCAATAGGGGCCGGGAAGGAACTTGCTGAAGTCGACGACCTTGAGGCCAGAAAGCGCGGTCATTGTCCGTCCTCCAGCGACGAGACCCACAGTCTGCCGGGCAGCCTTACGCCATCGACATCGCGCCACAGCCCGCGCGCGGCGAGATGTTCGCTCGCCAGTGCATCGGCGGGCGTGTCGATCCATGACAGGCCCAGCCCGTTGACCTGCGACATCGCGCCCAGTTCTGCGCGGGTGTGGTTGAGGAAGAAGGCCTCGACCACCGCTTCCCACGCGACCAAAGTCTCGCGCGGCATGTCGGCGACGAGAATCGCGTCCCAATCGACTTCGGCCAGCGGTCCGGCGGCGTCTCCCATCGCCTTGACCATTCCGCGCATCATCGGCTGGTTGTCGACCAGCGCCCAGGTGACGAAGCCATCGGCACATGGCCAGATCTGCCGCACGCCGGACTTGCCGCGGATCAGCAGATTGCCGGTGCGGTTGCCGACACGTCCGGTCCATTGCCAGGTCAGCGGTTCGCGATAATTGGCCAGCACGGCGGACTGATAGGCGGACACTTCGACCAGTTGGCCCTTGCCGCTCGCCGCGCGGGCATGGAGTGCGGTCAGCGCGCCGATCACCGCCTGAATGCCCGCCAACGCATAGGCCTGTTCCCCGGGCAGAGTCAGTGGCGCACGATCCGGGTCGCCGATGATCGTCATCAGGCCGGAACGGGCCATCAACGTCAGGTCGGTCTCCGGCCGCCCGTCATTGGGCCCGCCGGGCAGGAACGGCGCGACCAGCACGTCGATCAGCTTGGGGTTGGCTGCGGCAATCGCGTCATGGTCGCGGCCGGGATTGCGGAAGACGATATCGGCAGTGGCGAGCAGCGCTTCGGTGTCGCCGGTGTGCTTGCCATGGTCCCATGCCGCGTCGCCCGGCTCGGCCCGCACGACCCGCGCGCCGAGTTCGGCGAGCATCCGGCCCGCGAGTTCGCCCAGACCTTCGGTAAGATCGACGATGGTGAGATGCGCGAGCATCATGCGAGCGCTCCCGCGTCGGTGAGGTCGCGGACTTCGGCCTCGCTCATGCCGAGCAGGTCGACGAACACCGCATGGTTGTGCTCGCCCAGATTGGGCGGCGGGCCGACGCGGATGTCGCTGTCGGAAAAGCGCAGCGGCGGGCCGGGAATCTCGGTGTCGCCCAGCTTGCTGTGCGTGACCGGCTGGTAATGGCCGCGTTCGATCAGCTCAGGGTCGGTGAAGACGTCGCGCCCGTCATTGACCGGCTCGGCCGGGATGCCGAGCGCGGCGAGCCGG